>DASWFN010000172.1:0-14233 GCA_036394215.1 Candidatus Limnocylindria bacterium | reverse complement strand
CGCGGGCGAAGGGGCTGCTGCCCGCCGAGCCGCAGCGTTTCGAATCGTTCCCCGGCCAGGGTGTCCACGCCGTCGTGGAGGGTCACGACATCTACGTCGGCAACAAGGCGTTCGCGGTCGCGCACGGCTTCGCCGACCTCGGCGACGGGCTGCTCGCGCACCACGAGGCCGCCGGCAAGACGCCGCTGGTCGCCACGATCGACGGTCTGCCGCTCGCGATCCTGGCGCTCGCCGACGTGCCGCGGTCGGCCGCGGCCGAGGCGATCCGCGACCTGCGGGCGATGGGGCTGCGGACGCTGCTCGTCTCCGGCGACACTCGCCGCACCGCCGAGGCGATCGCCCGGACGCTCGGCATCGACGAGGTGCGCGCGGAGGTGCGACCCGATGGCAAGGCCGCGATCGTGGCCGAGCTGCAGCGCGCCGGTCACAAGGTGGCGATGGTCGGTGACGGCGTGAACGACGCGCCCGCGCTCGCGCAGGCGGACCTCGGCATCGCGATCGGCAGCGGCACCGACGTCGCGATCGCCTCGGCGGGGATCATCCTCGTCGGCGGCGACCCTCGCGGGGTCCCACGCGCGCTCCGGCTGTCCCGCAAGACCGTGGGGACGATCCGGACGAATCTGTTCTGGGCGTTCTTCTACAACGTGGCGCTCATCCCGCTCGCCGCTGGTGCGCTCTTCCCGCTGCTCGGCGTCCTGCTCTCGCCGATCCTCGCCGCCGGCGCGATGGCGATCTCGTCGGTGACCGTGGTGACCAACTCGCTCCGCCTGCGCGGCGCGACCATCGACCGCTGAAAGAGGTGACCCCATGACCCCGACGACGATGCTCGACCCGATCTGCGACATGGTCGTGGACCTCGCTGAGGCCCGCGATCAGGGACTGACCATGGAGCTCGGCGAGCGCGAATTCGCGTTCTGCGCCCACGGCTGCCTGGTGACGTTCGCGAAGTCGCCGCAGGCCTACATCCCCAAGATCGACGCCTGGCTCGCCGCGCGGGGTTAGTGCGCCGCGGCCCACTCCAGGACGATCTCGGCGGAGCGCTCCGGCATCTGCCAGAAGTACCCGTGGGCCGCGCCCTCGATCACGCGCTTCGTCGCCTTCGGTAGGTGGGCCATGAGGAAATCCGATTGCTCGGTGTGGACCCCGGTACCCATCGCCTGGGTGTCGCGGTCCCCGATGAGGACGAGGCTCGGTGTCGCGATGCCGGCGAGCCGGTCCGCCGTCTGATGCTCCTGCCGCGCGACGATGTGCCGCAGGTAGCTCTCGACGTCCGGCCGGTGGCTCCAGAAGGCGTCCACGAGCCAGCGCACGACGTCCGGACGCTCGGCCGCGAACTCGGGCGTGAAGAACGTGGCCTCGATGTGCTCGGCCATGTACCGCTCGTAGCCGCGCTCGATGAGCTCCGTCGCCGCATGGAGCGGGATCCCGCGGGTCACCGGACGGTCGTCGCGGTATTGGCCCGGCCCCGTCGCGGCGAGGATCAGCGAGCGCACGCGGTCCGGACGGTCGAGGGCCATCCACTGCGCGACCCGGCCGCCCATCGAGTGCCCGAGGACGTGCGCGGCGTCGAGGCCGAGGGCGTCCATGAGCCCGAGGGCGTCGCGGGCGAAGAGCCGGGTCGAGAGCCGCTCGGCCCCGGCCGGGGTCGATCCGGTCCCGCGATGGTCGAAGACGAGGACGGCGTGCCGCTCGAGGAGCGGGTCGACGAATCCGGGCGGCCAGGTGGCCCCGGGATAGCCGGTGCCGGCGACGAGCACGATGGGCGGTCCGTCTCCGCTGATGTCGTACCCCATCGGCACGCCGCCGACATCGATTGTGCGGTCTCTCACCGCAGCTGTTCTCGCACGGATTGTCGACAATACGGCATGCTTCGAGTACATTCCGGCGCGAGTCTCGACGGGCGAGCGCGTTCGGAATTGGCCACGGGTGAGGAAGGATTCTTCGATGTTCACGACTATCCGTTCGGTCGCGACGGTCCTGGTGGTCGGTCTCCTCGCGGCGGCGTGCGGCGGCGGGACGACCGCCACGAGCGCGACGCCGGGCGCATCCACGACGACGGCGGCGCAGGGCGCGCTCCCGGCACCCGAGCTTTCGAAGCTCAAGATCGGTCTGAGTGCTCCCACGGAGCCGGTCCAGTTCTCCGAGAAGCTCGCGGACATGCTCGGCTACTACAAGGAGAACGGCCTGACCGTCGAGATCATCGGGTTCGAGGGTGACGGCAAGGCCCTGCAGGCGCTCGTGGCCGGACAGCTCGACATGTTCGTCGGCGGCGCTTCGACGGCGGTCAACGCCACAGTCACCGATACGCCGGTCAAGGTCGTCGCGATGAACAGCGTGCTCAACACCGACGGTCTCTACTGCAAGGCGGCGATCAAGACGGCCGCCGATGTGAAGGGCAAATCCGTCGCGATCAGCACGTTCGGCGGCACGTCGCACGGCTCGGCGCTGCTCGCCCTCAAGGGGCTTGGCTACAAGGCGAGCGACGCGGTGATCACCCAGGTCGGCAACGAGGGCACGCGCATCGCCGCGCTGAAGGGCGGTTCGATCGACTGCGCGGTGGCCAGCATCGAGCTCGACTCGCAGCTGAAGGCCGCGGGCTTGAACCTCCTCATCGACATCACCAAGTCGGGCGGCCAGTGGGGTCGTAGTGGTCTCATGGCCCGCACGGACTTCCTCGCGAAGAACCCGAACACGGTCTTGAACGTCGTCGCGGCCGTGGTCCGCGCCCAGAACCAGATGTTCGCTGACCCGGCGACGACGGCGACCAACTTTGCGACATATAGCCAGCAGAAGCCCGCGGATGCGGATGCGGCCATCAAGGCGTTCGCCAATTACGGGCTTCGATCGATGATCTTCAGCCAGGACGCGTTCATCAATCCCCGCGACGTGCTCGCGGTCGTCAACCCGGCGATGGCGAACGTCGACGTCACGAAAGCGTATGACCTGAGCTACCTGACGAAGCTCCAGGACAATGGCTTCTTTGCGAAGTACAAGATCCCGCTGAACTGACCGACGCGAACAAGTAGCGAGCGGATGCCCCCGCGGCGGACGCTGCCGGGGGCATCCGCATTTCCCACGACGCGTGGTGCCACCGACTTGGGAGAAGGAGATCCGAACATGGCGACACGATTCGGCCTGCTGGTGCCGCACTTCGGTGTGGAGGCCGATCAGGACCTGCTCATCAAGGGCGCACAGCTCGCGGACCGGCTCGGCTTCGACTCGCTGTGGGTGCGTGACCACCTCGTCTTCCACCCGCACGGCATGGAGGGTACCGACCGGACGTTCATCGAGCCGTTCGTGACGCTCACGTACCTCGCGGCCGTGACCGAGCGCATCGGCATCGGCGCCGCGACGATCATCCCGTTCCGGAACCCGATCCACATGGCCTACAGCGTCGCCTCGATGTCGTGGATGACCCGGCGCAAGTTCGATCTTGGCATCGGCTCGGGGAACTTCCAGCACGAGTTCGAGGTCATCGACCAGGGCTCCATCGACCGCGTCGCGATGATGCGGGAGCACGTCCTCATCGCCCGGAAGCTCTGGGCCGGCGAGACGGTGGAGTGGCACAGCGAGCTGTACAACTTCGCGGACGTCGACCTCAAGCCCCAGCCGGTCCAGCCGGTGGACGTCTGGTGGGGCGGCGCGACGCCGGCGTCGGCGCGCCTCGCGGTCGATTTCTGCCAGGGCTGGATCCCCGGCCGCATCACGTTCCCCACCTACGAGGAGCGGGTGAAGAAGATCCGCCAGATGGTCGAGAAGCAGGGGAAGCCGATGATCAAGCTGGGCGCCGTCCCGGTGACGAGCATCGACACGACGACGAAGGCCGCGATCGACCGGATGAACGTGCCCGGCCTCATCAAGAACGCGAACGCCCAGAAGTGGTGGAACAAGCCCGAGTCCGGCGAGTTCACGAAGATCGAGGAGCTCGATGGCTCGATCCTCGCCGGGACGACCGACGACATCGTCCGCGGCATCCAGCGCTACCAGGAGATCGGCTGCGACCTCCTCGTGTTCGACTTCCGGATGCGTTTCCCGGACTGGCTCGAGCAGATCGAGACGCTCGCGCGGGACGTCCTGCCGCGGGTGTCGCGCGAGCCGGCGCTCAAGGCGTAGCCGTGAAGACGACCACCACCACGCAGGTCACGCACTACGAGATCCAGAAGAAACGGCGCGAGTCGCTGCTCGACGAGTGGAAGGGCTACCACAAGACCGTCATCAAGCGTCGCGACGTCGCGATGCACGACGTGCCCGCCCGCCGCATGCGCAGCGGCGTCTATGCGGGCTACGACGGCGACCGGCCGACGAAGAACCTCGATGCGACGTTGCACGAGCTCCCGCCCCATACGACCACGACGATCCACCGCCACTCGTGGGACGCCATCGAGTTCGTCGAGTCGGGCACCGGCTGGACCGAGATCGACGGCCAGCGGATCGACTGGCGGCCGTGGGACACGCTGCACCTGCCGAGCTGGGCATGGCACCGCCACGGCAACGACGGCGATACGCCGGCGGTGTTCCACACCTGGAGCGTCCAGCCGATGCTCGAGCAGTTCGGGGTCGCGCTCCTCGAGGACGGCGGCGACACACCGGTCGCGCAGCTCCCGCCACGCCCGCGCCAGATCGGCGCCATCGCCGGCGCCGACCCGCTCGCCCGCCGGACCCAGCGCCTCGCGCAGCAGTGGGCCGGCACGGAGTCGGCGCGGCTCATCACGCGCTTCGACGACGTGCGCGGGCTCATCACGAAGCGCGGCGCACGCAGCCTGTTCCTCGTCGACACGTCGATCGGCTATCACACCGCCGGCCTGAGCGCGGTCATGCACGAGCTGGCACCGGGCCTCTACCAGTCGCGCCACCGCCACGGCGGCGAGGCCTGGCTCTACGTCGTCTCGGGCCGCGGCCACAGCGAGGTCGACGGCGAGAGCCACGCGTGGGAGGCCGGCGATCTGATCGTCGTCGACCATTGGGCCTGGCACCAGCACTTCAACGACGACACGACGAAGACCGCGCGGCTCATCCGGGTCCACAACTTCGACGCGCTGTACGACATGATGCGGATCCTCCTGGACCCGCTGAACCTGTTCGAGGAGCTGCCCGAGCTGGACGCCCCGGACCTGTCCGGCGTCGTCTGGCCCGATCACTTCGAGGGACGGCCGAGGGCCTAGGCGTGCCCGCCGTCCAGGTGCCGCCGGGGATCGAAGGCATCGTCGCCATCACCGAGCTCCCCGACCCCGCCTGGTCGGATCGCTGGGACCGGATCTTCGTCGCGCCGGCGCTCAAGGAACGGCTGCTCGGCTACGTGCTCTTCGCGCTGCGGCATCGCGGGACGGTCAGCCCGGTCGGGCTGCCCATCCACGGGCTCGTCGTCCTCGCGGGCCCGCCAGGGACCGGCAAGACGACGCTCGCGGGCGGCCTCGCCGATCAGGCCGCCCGCCAGCTCGACGGCGGGCTCCTGTACGTGGAGGTCGATCCGCACTCCTTCCCGAGCCAGATGCTCGGTGAGAGCCAGCGCGGCGTCGCGCGCCTCTTCGAGCGCACCTTGCCGGACATCGCGCGCCGCGGCCGCCCCACGCTCGTCCTGCTCGATGAGGTCGAGTCGCTGGCGGTGAGCCGCACGGGCGCATCGCTCGAGACCAATCCGGTCGACGTCCACCGCGCGACCGACGCGGTCCTCGCGGGCATCGACCTCGTCGCCCGCACCTGCCCGAACGTCGTGTTCGTCGCGACGACGAATCACGCGGCCGGCGTCGACATCGCGTTCCTCTCGCGTGCCGACCTCGTCGAGCAGGTGGGTCTCCCCGGTCCCGATGCGCTCGCGCGCATCCTGCGCGACACGATGGGGGAGCTGGTGCCGGCGGATCGCATCGATGACCAGGCGCTGCGAGCGGTGGCGGCGGCCTGTGCCGACCGCGGCATCGATGCGCGCCAGGTGCGCAAGCTCGTGCTGCGCGCCGCGTGCTCGACCCGCGAGCTCGCCATCGCGCCCGAGCGGCTCACGGTCGCCGATGTCGCCGCGGCGCTGCGCGCCGAGTGAGCGCGGAGGAGCCGGTCGCGGCGTCGATCCCGCGAGAGGCGTTCCTGCTCGGCGTGTCGGTGTTCCTGGTCATCGCGGCAACGAACATCATCACCCCGCTCCTGCCCGACATCCGGGCCGACTTCGCCGTGAGCATCGCGACCGCGGGGCTGATCGTGGGCTCGTACGGTCTGGCACGCCTCGTAACGGACCTGCCGGCCGGCATCGTGATCGACGCGGTCGGCCATCGGCGGGTGACCGTCGCCGGCCTGATCGTGCTCCTGCTTGCTTCGCTCCTCGGCCTGAACGCGACCAGCGTCGCGATGCTCGTCGCCGCGCGCATCGGGTCCGGCATCGCCGTGGCACTCATCACGACGGTCGCCCTGTCGGGGCTGGGCACGATCGCGACGAACGCGAATCGCGGCAAGGTGATGAGCCTGTTCCACGTGGCGAACAACACCGGGATCGCGTTCTATCCGCTCGTCGGCGGAGTCATCGGCGCCGGGTTCGGTTGGCGAGCCACCTTCGTCGTGACCATCGCGCTCGCGGTCGTCGCCGGCGCGATCCTCCTGCCCGTGCTCTTCAAGATCCATCCGCGCGGTCGGGCGGCCGCTCGGACGGCGAAGGCGGAGCCGCGCGTGCTGCACGGCCGGCAGCGCACGATCGCGCTCGCCGCGATCAACTACGGCGTCGTCGCGAACATGATCAATCGCCACGGCTTCCGCAACACCGTCCTGCCGCTCTATGCCGCGGCTGCACTCGGTCTCGGTGGGGTGTCGATCGCGACAGCGATCGCGTTGATGTCGATCACCGGCCTGATGGTCGCGACTCCGGGCGGCATCCTCGGCGACCGCATCGGCCGCCGCAGGATCATCACCGCCGGCCTCGCGGCGCTCGCGGGCGGCGACCTCGTGTTCATGCTCACGCATGATCTTGTGACGTTCCTCGCGACCGCCGCCCTGATCGGCTTCGGCGACTTCTTCTCGAGCTCGCAGACCGCTCTGCTATCGGAGGTCGTGCCGTCGGAACAGCGCACGAAGGTCCTGGCAGGCTACCGGTTCTCGGCCGACCTCGGCGCGTTCATCGGGCCGGTCATGCTCGCGGCCGTCATGGATTTCACGAACGCGCAGACCGCGATCGCGCTGGCCGCGGCGATCCTCGTGAGCGCTTCGGCCGCCAGCCGGTTCGGCGTCCCCGCGCGCGTCGACGATCGGCCCGCGCGCCGATCGGTGCCAACCCCCGTACTGAAAGGAGCCGTCGATGACCCCCGATGACGTCGTCGCCCGCATCGACCCGCAGGAGGTCGTGGATCTGGCCCTCGCGCTCGGCAACATCGACAGCCCGACCGGGAGCGAGGGTCCGGCCGGCCAGTTCGTGTACGACTGGCTCGAGCGCAACGGCTTCGCGCCGCGGAAGTTCGCGCTCATTCCCGAGCGGTTCAACGTGGCGGCCTGGCTCGAGGGGACCGGCGGCGGCTACAGCCTCATCTACAACGCGCATCTCGACACGACGCTCCGGCGCGACGCGGTCTGGTCGGCGAAGGACCCGAACGACCCGCTCTACCACTCGGCCTGGGTCGAGGGCGAGGACATCTACGGCGACGGCGTCGTCAACGACAAGGGCCCGCTGGCCGCGTTCCTCGTGGCGGCGAAGGCCATCAAGGGATCCGGCATCCGCCTGAAGGGCGACGTCATCGTCAGCGCCGTCGCCGGCGAGATCTCGCGCGAGCCGATCGAGGAGTGGCAGGGTCCGCTCTACCTGTCGAAGGATCTCGGCGTCCGGTTCATGGTCACCCACGGCGCGGTCGCGGACTACGCGCTCGTGGCCGAGGGCACGGGCTTCGGGATCGTCGGCGTCGAGCCGGGCAAGGCCCACTTCAAGGTCACCGTCGTGACCGACGGGCCGCGTTACTACACGCCGTACCTGCCGCGGCCCACCGGGCTCGCCGATGCGCCGAACGCCATCGTCCGGGCGGCCGCGGTCATCGCGAAGTTCGAAGAGTGGGCATTCGCCTACCAGGAGCGGAACACGTATCGCGGACCGACCGGGACGATCGTGCCCAAGGCGAGCGTCAACGCGATCCGCTCGGGCTACCCGTTCAACCTCACGAGCGCGCCGCAGCTCTGCTCGTTCTACGTCGACACCCGGATCCTGCCGGGCGCGAACCCGATGGATGTCCGCGACGAGCTCCGGGGCGTGCTGCGGGACGCCGGTGTGGAGGGCACCGTCGAGCTGTTCCTGTACCGGCCCGGTTTCGAGGCCAAGGGCGCCGAGCGGCTCATCGAGACCGTGCGGCGCTGCCACGGCCAGACCTTCAGCACGCCGCCGGCCATCGTCGGCGAGCCCGTCACGAGCATGTGGCGGGACACGAACGCGTTCAACGAGCTCGGCATCCCCGCGATCAGCTACGCGCCACGCGCCGCCAGCCACGCGACGAAGAAGTCGTTCAAGGTCAAGGACCTGCAGGACGCCGCCCGCGTGTACGCGCGGATCGCGATGGACCTGTGCGATCAGCAGCGTCCCGCGTCCGTCCCGCTCGGTGCGCATCCAAATCGCGACATCGCCGCGTCGATCGCGGCGGGGAAGAGGTAAGGGCATGGCGTCACGGTCGAGGCGACCGTTCTGGCTCGCGACGGCGATCGCAGCGGCCCTCGTGATCGGCGCGTGCGGAGGAGCCACGGGGGGCGGAGCGTCGGGCGCGCCCTCCGCCTCGGCGAGCGCGAACGCGGATCCGAACGTCCTGCCCAAACCAGAGCTCGCGAGGATCCGGATCGGCATCGGCGCTCCCAATGAGCCCGTGCAGTTCGCGCCGAAGCTCGCGGAGATGCTCGGCTTCCTTCAGCGGTATGGCCTGACGTCCGAGATCATCTCCTTCGAGGGCGATGGCAAGGCCGTCCAGGCGATCGTCGCCGGCCAGCTCGACATGTTCGTCGGCGGAGCCGGCGCCGCCATCACGTCGGCCGTGACGGACACACCGACGAAGGTCGTCGCCATGAACAGTACGACCCTCGACGACGGTCTCTTCTGTGGCAAGGACATCAAGACCGCGGCGGACGTGAGAGGCAAGACCATCGCCATCGGCACCTTCGGCGGGACCGCGCACGGCTCGGCGCTGCTTATGCTGAAGGGCCTCAACCTCACCACGAAGGACGCGACGATCCAGCAGGTCGGCAACGAAGGGACGCGGATCGCGGCGCTCAAGGGTGGATCCATCGGCTGTGCGGTGATCAGCATCAGCCAGAAGTCGGCGCTCACGCCACTCGGCCTCAATATCGTCTTCGATCTGTCGACCGCCAAGCTGCAGTGGGGTCGCAGCGGTCTCCAGGCTCGGACCGACTTCATCGCGAAGAACCCGAACACGGTGCTCGCGGTCGTGGCCGCGACCCTGCTCGCCCAGAACGCGATGTTCGCCGAGACAAGGACCGCGACGGAGAAGTTCGCGGAGTTCGCGCAGCTCAAGCCCGAGGCCGCCACGATCGCGATGACGGCCTTCCTCGGCTATGGCTCCCGGTCGATGATGTTCACCGAGGACGCCTTCCTCGCTCCGCGCGAGGTACTCGGCGCCGTGAACCCTTCCGCGGCGAACGTCGACGTGACCAAGTGCTTCGACCTCTCCTTCCTGAACAAGCTCAAGGAGAGTGGCTTCTACGCGAAGAACGGCATTCCGACGAACTGATCCGGCGCCGGCGTACCGCCGGCCTAACGCTCCGAGAAGATGAGGCTCTTCACGACGACCGGGACGACGGCGTGCTCGGGCACGACCGTCCCGATGTCGATGAAGTCGAGGTCCGACAGCGCGATCTGATCCACGCAGACGAGCGGTGCGACGACGCCGAGCTCGCTCACGAGGATCTGCCCCACGATGCCCGCGACGTCGGCGTCGAGCACGACGACGAGCGGGCCGCCCGCCGGGATGCGGCCGCGCGTCCCGTCCGCGATCCCCGCGGAGAGCGCACGGAGCGCGGCGTAGGCCGGCCCGTGCGGCCAGCGGATCGCGAGCGCGAATCTGCCGTCCTCGCGGTCGAGCCGGGTGATGCCTCGGCGGATCTCCTCGGCGATGGCCGCGGCGTCCGCCGCATCCGGATGGATCGCGACGGCCGCGAGGTCCCGGAGCGGCAGGATCGCGGGATCGGTGAGGAACAGCGTGTCGCCGCTCACCTGGACCGTGTACTGGGACGCGCCGATGCAGGTCGCGCGGATCGACTCGACGGGTCGCAGCACCGTGAAGCCCGCCGCGCGGCGAAGGATCGCCTGCCCGAGGAGCCGGCCGAGGTCGCCGAACTCGGCGTCCTGCCAGCCATAGATGTATTCGCCGACGCCGCCGGAGAACACGAGCACCGGGAACGGTCCGGCGGTGACGATCGGCTCGGTGAGCCAGACCGCGGGATCGTCGAACGTCTGGCCCGCCCCCACGCGGAGCGCGAGGTCCGCGATCCGGTCGGCGAGCGGCTCGACCACGCGGTCGTCGCGCCGGTCGCCCGCCGTCACGGGCACGTTCGCCTCGCGGCCGACGCGCGCCCCCGCGGGCGTGACCGTGCGGATGATGCCGCCGGCGTCCCACGACACCACGCGCGCTCCGATGTCCAGCGCCGCGGTCTCCACGACGCGGCCGTCGCGGCATACCGCGAGCTTCGTCGTGCCGCCGCCGATATCGACGTTCAGCACCAGCGGGGTCGCGGGATCGCGCGACATCCGCACCGCGCCGGAGCCGTGCGCCGCCAGGAGGCTCTCGAGGTGGTGGCCCGCCGTCGCGCAGACGAAC
Organism: Candidatus Limnocylindria bacterium; assembly: GCA_036394215.1. Classification (GTDB taxonomy): domain Bacteria; phylum Chloroflexota; class Limnocylindria; order P2-11E; family P2-11E; genus UBA4735. The sequence goes on along the minus strand of DASWFN010000172.1, from coordinate 3,461 downwards.
TTGCCGGCCTCGCCGCTGAACAGGGCGACGATCGCGCTCGCGTTCTGCTGCCGGGCGGCCTCACCGGTGGTGATGACCGCGCCGGTGTCGACGTCCGCGGGGGCCCAGCCCGCGTCGCTGTAGGAGCGCTCGATGAATGCCCGCAGCGCCCCGGTGTCGATCGTCCGCCCGGACGCGTACGGCGTCAGCGTGACCTCGGAGCGCCGCACGACGTTCCGCTCGACGATGCCATACGCGCTGGACAGGCGGATGCCCTGCCGCTCGAGCACGATCTCCGAGAAGATCAGGTGCGACGTCGTCGTCCCGATGTCGATCCCGACGGTGCGCAGCCGCAGCCGCTCGGTGGCCACGTTCCCTTCGTGGCCACCGTGATCGTGCGGCGCGTGATGCGGATGCGGGTGGCTCAGCGGTCGGGCTTAGACCCGGACCTTGAACGCGTCCATCTTCACCGGGACGCCGTTCGCCGCGCAGCGCTCGAGGTACATCCGGTGGATCTTCGGGTCCTGATCCTCGTACTCGATCTGGTTCCCGCCCTGGCTCACGTCCTTGTCGACGCCCTGGTTGTCCAGGTACTGCGCCAGCTTCCACTTGTTGCCGCCCCAGCGGATCGCGAGGTAGCGAGCGGGCTCGTTGCCCGTGACGAAGTGCTGGTGCCACCAGAGCCCCGGTGGCACGAACAGCGATCCGACCTTCCAGTTGACCTCGGTCACCTCGTCGGCGCCATCCGGCCACATGAGCGAATAGCCGGTGCCGTTGAGCATCACGACGTGGTAGCCCGGCCCGTGCCGATGGCCCTTCTTGTACGTGCCGACCGGGAACTCGGAGACGTGCGAGACCATCGTGTTGTTCGCGAACTCGAAGCGGATGTTCTTGCTGCCCGCGCCGCGCTCGTGCCAGTCGCGCAGCTGGAAGCGGCGGATGTCGGCGACGAAGTTCGTCTCCCAGACCCGGCCCGTGTACAGCGTCCCGGAGCCGTCGAAGTACTCCTTGCGCGCGTCGTAGCGGTCACGGAAGAGATAGTCCGCCCCACCGAAGACGAACTCGGTGTTGTGGATGAGATTCATCATGATCGGCATCGTCGTCACCGCGAGCAGCCGCGCGGGGAGCGAGCCCGAGCCGTTGTGCAGCCGGTGCAGCGTGTTGAGCGGCACCGAGAAGAGGCTGCCCTCCTGCCACTCGAACGTGCTCGGCTTCTCGCCCTCGTTCCAGACCTCGCAGGTGCCGCGGCCGGTGAGGACGAAGAAGTACTCCTCGAAGAGATGCTTCTCCGGGGCGCTCGACCTGCCGGGATCGAGCTCGAGGAGGTAGCCGTTGTCGGTGTCCTCCGCTCCGAGAAGGCGGATGTACGCACCCTTCGCGTCGAGGCGGCCCCACGTGCCGACCTCCGCCGTGCGGAGATCCTGCACCGCGACACCGGTGTGGATCGGGATGCCCTCGGTCTCGATGAACTGCTCGTACGCGCCGCGACCCCACGTCGCCGGTCGCTGCTGCTCGGTGCCCTGTGCCACCGCCGATGTGTCTTTCATCTTTCCACCACCTCGCGTTCAATAGTTGCGGTCGCCATCCGTGAAGGAGTGCCATGTTCGCTGAGTTCAACAAGACCATCGAGCTGAGCGCGACGCCCGCGGCGGTGTGGGACGCGCTTCTCGATGTGCGCCGCGTCGCGTCGTGGCTGTCGATCGTCGGCGACGTGCGCGACGTCGAGCCACCGCGCCGCTTTGCGGCGCTGCTCGAGGACCGCCTCGGGCCGTTCGCCATGCGCGCGGACCTCGACGTCACCGTCGAGAGCAGCCCGGACCACCGGATGCGCGTCGCGGCCGCCGGTGAAGATCGTCAGGTCGCGTCGCGCATCTCCGCGACCGTGGACCTGGCCCTCGATCCGCGCGACGGCGGTGCCGTCCTCACGGTCACGGGGCGCTACGAGATCACCGGGAAGGTCGCGACGCTCGGAGCGGGGGCCATCCGTAAGAAAGGCGAGAAGATCCTGGACGAGTTCTTCGCCAACCTCGGCCGGGAGCTCGGCGCGGTCGCCTGATCCCGTCCCCACAGCCGTCCCTCGGGTCATCCCGAGGCGACTGTATATCGGATACAGTCGGCCCGCAGCCACTCATGGCGGGGGGTCCGGAGCTTGGTTTTACGGCGATTCGACGTCCATCGGGCGGCTTCGGTGGCCGAGGCGGTGGCCCTCCGCCAGCGCTACGGGGCTGACGCCGCGCTCTACGCCGGCGGGACCGAGCTCCTCCTCGCGATGAAGCTCGGGGTCGCCCGGTGGCCCCACCTCATCGACCTCAAGCCCATCGCGGCGCTTGGGGGGATCACCGCGACGACCGACACGCTCCGGATCGGCGCAACCGTGACCCATTGGGACCTCGAGCGCGACCCGCTGGTGGCGAAGGCGCTCCCGGCGTTCGCGCGGCTCGAGGCGAACGTCGCGAACGTCCGGGTCCGCGCCGCCGGCACCCTCGCCGGCAACCTCGCGTTCGGGGAGCCGCACGCCGATCCGCCGCCCCTCCTCGTCGCGCTCGGCGCACGGGTCGTGATCGAGGGCGGCGCCGGCTCGCGCACGATCCCGGTCAGCGAGCTCCTCACCGGGATGTACCAGACCGCGCTCGGCCCGGATGAGGTCATCGTGGCGATCGAGATCCCGCTGCCGGCGGCTCACGTCCGGGCGGCCTACGTGAAGTTCCAGGTGCTCGAGCGACCGAGCGTCGGCGTCGCCGCCGTCGCCGCGGTGCGGGACGGGCGCTTCGTCGGCGCGCCCGCGGTCGTCGTCGGGGCGGTCGACGAGGTCCCGCGCGCCGTCCCGACGGCCGAGCTCGCCGGCGCGGACGCGCGCGACGCGCGGACCGCCGATGCCCTGGCCGAGGCCGCGAGCGCCGCCGTCGACCCGACCGATGACCTCGCCGGGAGCGCGGCCTACAAGCGCCACCTCGTCGGCGTCTTCGCGCGCCGGGCGCTCGGCCAGCTCGTCGCGGGAGTGGCGTAGCGATGGCCAGGCGCGAGATCGCGTTGACGCTCAACGGGACCGAGCGGCGGATCGAGGTCGAGGACCAGGTCCTGCTCATCGAGCTCGTGCGCGGCCTCGGCCTCGTCGGGACGAAGCTCAGCTGCGACACGCAGGTCTGCGGCGCGTGCACGGTGCTCCTCGATGGCCGTCCGGTCAGCTCGTGCACGACGCTCGCGATCGAGTCGGACGGGCGTACCGTCGAGACCATCGAGGGCCTCGCGAGCGGGAGCACGCTCCACCCGATCCAGCAGGCATTCGTCGACCGATTCGCGTTCCAGTGCGGCTACTGCACGCCCGGGATGATCATGGCCGCGAAGGCCCTGCTCGACGAGCAGCCCGCCCCCGATGCGCCCGCGGTGCGTCACTGGATGGAGGGGAACATCTGCCGCTGCACCGGGTACGGGACCATCGTCGAAGCCGTGCTCGACGCGGCCGACCCCGACCGGAAGCCGCT
>DASWFN010000171.1:0-2655 GCA_036394215.1 Candidatus Limnocylindria bacterium | reverse complement strand
GCCCGGGACGACGACGACGCGCTCCTCCGTGAGCAGCCGCTCGCAGAACACGTCGTCGGAGAGACCGGTGCTCGTGATGTTCGGGAAGCAGTAGAAGGCGCCGCGCGGCTCGAAGCACCGCAGGCCCATCGCGTTGAAACGCTCGAACATCCGCTTCCGGCGCTTGTCGTACTCCCCGACCATCCGCTGGACCTCGGGCTCGCCGGTGCGCAACGCCTCGAGCGCGGCGTACTGCGCGGCCGTCGGGACGCACATGACCGTGTACTGATGGATCTTCATCATCTGCTCGACGATGTCGGCCGGCGCGCAGGCGTATCCAACGCGCCACCCGGTCATCGCGTAGGCCTTCGAGAAGCCAGCGAGGTAGATCGTGCGCTCCTTCATGCCCGGTTCGTCGAGGATCGAGCGGTGCTCGGTGCCGTACACAAGGCGGTCGTAGATCTCATCGGCGTACACGACGAGGTCATGCTCGCGGGCGAGCGCCGCGATGCCGCGCACGTCCTCGGCCTCGAGGACCGCGCCGGTCGGGTTGTTCGGAAAGCCGAGCAGGATCGCCTTCGTGCGCGGCGTGACCGCCTTGGCGACATCCGCGGGCAGCAAGCGGAAGGCGTGCTCCTCGTACGTCGGGACGCCGACCGGGATGCCACCGGCAAGCACGATCGCGGGCACGTACGCGACGTACGACGGGTCGGCGACGATGACCTCGTCGCCATCGTTCAGCGTCGCGCGGAGCGCGAGATCCACCGCCTCGGAGACGCCGACGGTCACGAGAATCTCGCTCCGCGGGTCGTAGGCGACGCCGCGCAGCTTGCTGGTGTGCTCCGCGATCGCCTCGCGCAACGCGAGCAAGCCGTAGTTCGAGGTGTATTGGGTCTTCCCCTCCTTGATGGAGCGGACCGCGGCCTCGCGGAAGGCGTCCGGCGTCACGAAGTCGGGCTCGCCGACGCCGAGGGAGATGACGTCGGTCGCGCCGGCGGCGAGGTCGAAGAAGCGGCGGATGCCGCTCGCCGGCAGCCTGGCGACGCGCTCGCTGGTGAGCGATCGTTTCGCGAGCGTCATGCGGCCTTCATCGGGTGGAGCTGATGATGCGCCGTCGCGCCCTCGAACGCGGCAGCGACACGGAACAGGGTGCGCTCCTGATACGAGTTCGCGATGATCTGGAGGCCCACCGGCAGGCCCTCGGACAACCCGCACGGCATCGAGAGCCCGGGAAGCCCGGCGATGTTGACCGGGAGGGTGAAGACGTCGTTCAGATACATCTGCAGGGGGTCGTTCGTCTTCGCGCCGATCGGGAACGCGACCGTCGGCGACGTCGGCGTGATGAGCGCGTCGACGGTCTCGAAGACGGCGTCGAACTCGCGCTTGATGATCGTGCGGACCTTCTGGGCCTTCACGTAGAACGCGTCGTAGTAGCCAGCGCTGAGCGCGTACGTGCCGAGGATCATCCGACGCTTCACCTCGGGCCCGAAGCCCGCGCCGCGCGTCCTGCGATACGTGTCGACGAGATCGCGGCCCGCGACGCGGAGCCCGTAGCGCACGCCGTCGTAGCGCGCAAGGTTCGCGGACGCTTCGGATGGCTGGACGATGTAATAGACCGCGAGCCCCTTGTCGGTCGACGGCAGGCTCACGTCGACGATCTCCGCGCCGAGCTTCTCGAACTGCGCGATCGCGGCGCGGATCGCGGCGGTCACCCCCGGCTCGACGCCCTTGGGCATGAAGTACTCGCGCGGGACGCCGAGCTTCAGGCCCTTGACGCCCGCGTCGAGGTCGCGGCGCACGTCGACCGGACGGTCGATCGTCGTCGCGTCGTGCGGATCGATCCCGAAGATCGCCTCGCACACCATCGCGGCGTCCTCGACGGATGTGGTGAGCGGGCCGACCTGGTCGAGCGAGGATGCGAACGCGACGACGCCGTAGCGCGGTACGCGCCCGTACGTCGGCTTCATCCCGACGATCCCGGTGAGCGCGCCCGGCTGACGGATCGATCCACCGGTGTCCGTGCCGAGCGCGAAGACCGCCTGCCCCGCCGCGACCGCGGCCGCCGACCCGCCGGACGATCCGCCGGGCACGCGCGTCGGGTCCCACGGGTTGCGCACCGGACCGAACGCGGAGTTCTCGTTCGAGCTTCCCATCGCGAACTCGTCCAGGTTCGTCTTGCCGAGCATCACCGCGCCGCGGTCGTCGAGCCGCTCGACGACCGTCGCCGAATAGGCGGGCTTGTAGCCCTCGAGGATCTTCGACGCCGCGGTCGTCGCGATGCCCTTCGTCCCGATGATGTCCTTGCAGGCCCACGGCACGCCCGTGAGGACCGGCGCGTCCGGCGACCGCAGCCGCGCGTCCGCGGCCTTCGCCTGCGCGCGAGCGTGCTCCGGCTCGAGCGACAGCCACGCATTGAACGTATCGGCCTGTGCCGCCTCGAGGAACGCGTCGGTCAGCTCGATCGCCGAGACCTCGCGCGCGCGGAGCAGCTGCGCCGCTTCGCTGATCGTGCGCGGCCGCTCACGCATCCGGCCGCTCCTCGAGGCTCGCCTGCACGCGAAAGAGGTCGCCCTCGCGGTCGGGCGCCTGCGCGAGCACGACCTCGACGGGAAGGCTGGGCCGGGGCTCGTCCTCGCGCATCACGTTCTCGAGCGGGAGCACCGACGCGCTCGGCGG
>DASWFN010000170.1:0-27312 GCA_036394215.1 Candidatus Limnocylindria bacterium | reverse complement strand
GCCGCGCTGCGCGAGCCGCGCGGCCGCGGCGCTCCCATCGGCGCCGAGGCCGACGACGATGACGTCGCTAGGTCTTGGCGAACTCATCGAAGAAGCGCCCGAGGACCTTCGCGGCCTTCGGCATGAGATCGAGCCGGACGTGCTCGTCCGGTGCGTGCACGCGCGAGTCCGGGTGGCTGTAGCCGATGGCGACCATCGGCAGCTTGTTCGGGGCGCACACCTGGTATTGCGGCGCGGTGCCCGGGCTCGAGAAGGCGCGCAGCGGCTCCATGCCGAACACGGCCTTCGTCGCGCGCGCCGCGGCATCGACGATCGGCGCGTCGACGGCGCTCCAGTACGGATGCTCGCTGCCCCAGTTCTTGATCTGGATGTCGGAGAAGCCGCGCTTGTCGAGGTGCGCGCGCAGCTGGCGCTCGATCTTGTCCGGATCCTGATCGGGCACGAGCCGCATGTCCATCTTCACGTGCGCCTCGGCCGGCGTGATCGTCTTCGCGTCGTCGCCCGTCCAGCCCGACCAGATCCCCGCGATGTTGCAGGTCGGCGCGAAGAGCTGGGCGATCTGCGCCTCGGAGCCCGTCCGGTCGCCGACGAACCGCGTGGCGCCGTAGATCGCCTTGATCTTGTCCTCCTCGAACGGGATCGTCTTGAGATGGGCGAGCTGCTTCTCGCTCGGCTTGCGGACGTCGTCGTAGAAGCCGTCGATCGTCACGGTCCCGTCCGGCTTGCGCAGCGTGGCGAGCGCCTCGACCAATCTCCAGGCGGCGTTCTCGAAGAGCGACGCGCCACCGGAGTGCGCGTCGTACTTCAGCGTCTTGACGGAGAGCTCGACGTACAGGATCCCGCGCACGCCGCAGATGAGCATCGGCCGGTCCTGCGCATCCACCGCACCGCCCTCCTGCAGCGAGCCGTCGCCCGCGGTCAGATCGGGCCGCTCCTGGAGCATCGAATTGAAGTGCCGGCTCGACGACTCCTCCTCGCCCTCGACGAGGAATCGGATCTTGATCGGGAGCGGGCCGATCGCGTCCTGGTAGGCCTCGGCGGCCTGGACGCGGATGAGGAACTGTCCCTTGTTGTCGGAGACCCCGCGCGCGAACAGCTTGTTGTCGCGGACCGTCGGCTCGTACGGCGGCGAGGTCCAGAGGTCCAGCGGCGCGGCCGGCTGCACGTCGTAGTGCTGGACGCAGATCAGGGTCCGCTTCCCGCTGCCGATCTCGCCGACGACCAGCGGCGCGACGCCGTCCTTCTCGATCATCTCGACCTTCGCGCCGGCCTTACGGAGCCGGTCCGCGGTCCACTTCGCGCCCTTCCTGAGCTCCGAAAGCTGCGCGGTCTCGCACGGGATGCGGCAGTAGTCGGCGAGCTCGTCCGTCCATCGCGTCGTGCGCTCGGCGACGAGCGTGTCGTAGGCCTCGTAGCTCACTGCGTCCCCCTCGTAGTGGTGTCGGGGGCATTCTGGGGTCAGGTCGCGTTGCGCGCTCGCTCCCGACGGCGACGCCGCCGTCCGCGGGCGTAACGGAAGAGGAAGAAGCCGATGAACAGCACGGGGATGCCGATGACGACGTACTCGATGTAGGCCTGCGGAATGAAACGCCGCACCGCCGGCCCGAACAGTGCGCCGAGCAGCGTCCAGAACGACCAGTAGATGAGGCCGGCGAGGAAGACGGCGGGCGAGAACTCGTGGAGGCGGACCTTGGCGGTCCCGCCGACGAGCGACATCGCGACGCGGAGCCCGGGGATCAGCCGGCCGAGGAAGATCGCGATGAAGCCGTGCTTCGCGATGCGCGCTTCCCAGATGTCGACCTGGACCGGGTCGACGTCCATCCACTCGGCGAACCTGTGCGCGACCCGGTCGCCGAATTTCCGCGTCAGGGCGTAGGGGACGAGCGTCCCCGCGGTCGATGCGAGCGCGCAGACGATGATGACCTGCGCGAGACCGAGCGGATCGCCGCGGGCGCGATCGCCGTAGAACATGATCACGAGGTCGCTCGGAGCCGGCAGCGGCACGCCGGCCTCCTCGATGCCGACGATGAAGAACAGCGTGATGAACTGATGAGCGGTCGCGATGGCGACGACCGCGCGGATGCCGTCGCGGAAGATCCGGAAGATCTCGCTCAAGAAAGGAGCGCTCGAGCCGCGCGGCCCGGCAGCTCGCGACCGAGCTGCTGCGCCATCCACTTCGTCGTCTCGGCGAGCTTGCGCACGTCGACGCCGGTCTCGATGCCCATCCCGTCGAGCATCCAGGCGACGTCTTCGGTCGCGAGGTTCCCGCTCGCCTGTTTCGCGAAGGGGGAGCCGCCGATGCCGCCGATGCTCGCGTCGACGGTCGTGACGCCCAGCTCGATCGCGGTGAGGACGTTCGCGAGGCCCTGCCCGTAGGTGTCGTGGAAATGCACCGCGATCCGGTCGACCGGGATGCCCGAGGCCGCGTGCGCGGCAAGCAACGCGCGTACGCCCTTCGCGGTCCCGGCGCCGATGGTGTCGCCGAGGGACACCTCGTCGGCGCCCGCGCCGATGAACCGCAGGCCGATCTCCGCGACGGCCGCCGGATCGGTCGGCCCGTCGTCGGGGTCGGCGATCACCATCGACACGTAGGCCCGCACACCCAGGCCGCGTACCTTGGCATCCGTCACGACCCCGAGCGCCGTCGCGATCGTCTCCTCGCGCCCGCGGCGCAGGTTCTTGCGCGAGTAGCTCTCGCTCGCGGACACGAAGACCGCGACCTCGGTCGCGCCGGCTGCGGCCGCGCGCTCGAGGCCCTTCGGGTTGGGCACGAGCACGAGGTACCGGACGCCCGGGCGGCGCCGCAGCCGGGTCAGGAGCTCGTCCGCATCCGCGAGCTGCGGCACCGCGGTCGGGCTCACGAAAGAGGTGGCCTCGATCGCGGTGTGCCCGGCATCGGCGAGTCGGTCGAGCAGCTCGAGCTTCGTGTCGGTCGAGAGCGTGCGCTCTTCGGCCTGGAGCCCGTCACGCGGGCTCACCTCGACGATCTGAACGCGCGGGGGCTGCGACATTCGTACATTGTGGCCGTAATGGAGTTCCAGGACGTCGTGCGCAAACGGAAGATGGTGCGCACGTTCACGACCGAGCCGATCGATCCGGACGTCCTCGAGCGCATCATCGCCAACGCCCAGCGCGCGCCCTCCGCCGGCTTCAGCCAGGGGTGGGCGTTCCTCGTGCTCAACGGCCGGGACGAGACCGAGCGCTACTGGAATACGACGATGACCGCCGAGCGCCGCAAGACATTCGGGTGGCCCGGCATGTTCAACGCGCCGCTGCTCATCGTGTGCCTCTCGAACAAGAAGGCGTATCTCGAGCGGTACAGCCTCCCGGACAAGGGCTGGACGGACATGGACGAGAAGCGGTGGCCGGTGCCCTACTGGGACATCGATACGGGTATGGCGGCTCTGCTGATCCTTCAGACCGCGGTGGACGCCGGGCTCGGCGCGGTCTTCTTCGGGATCTTCGATCAGTCCGGCTTCCGCAAGGCGTTCGGCATTCCCGACGAGTACACGGCGGTCGGCACCGTCGCGATCGGCCACAAGGCCTCGACCGACCGACCATCCCCATCACTGAAGATCGTCGGCAAGAAGGATTCGTCACATCTCGTGCATCGCGGCCGCTGGTGAACCGCCGGCTGGGCGATGACCCGTGCCTTCATCGGGGACGGACCTCCTCGGGTGGCCGCACCCCGCGGAAAGTGACGTAGACGAGGCCGTCGTAGACGACCTTCAGCGCGCCGGCCAAGATGAAGGGGAGCGCGAGCGATCCGGCGGCGAACGCGGCGCCTGTCACGAGCGGCGAGAAGGCGCTCGAGGCGGTCCGCGCCACGTTCGTCAGCCCGGCGGTCGCGGTGCGCTCGTCGGGATCGACGACGGCCATCGTGTACGACTGCCGCGTCGGCACGTCCATCTGCGAGATGCTCATCCGGCAGAGGAACATGGCGACCGCCAGCCCCGCGGTCGGCATGAGCGGCACGAGCATGAGCAGGACGTTCGATGGCAGGTGGGTGAAGACCATCGTGTTGAGCAGCCCGACCCGGGCCGCGAGCCAGCCGGCGGCGAGGAGCGAAACGCCCGACAGCGCGTTCACCGCGAAGAAGAGCACCGCGAGCTGCCCCGGGTCGAGATCCCAACGGATGTAGAACCAATAGGCGACGAGTGACTGGACGACGAGGGCTCCGGCGAACGCGTCCAGCCCGAACAGCGCCGCGAGCTTCGCCACCGTTCCGCGCGACCGGTGGATCCCGAGGAACCGTCGCTCTCCGTGGACGCGCGCGATCTCGACCTCGTCACTGAGTCCCGCGAAGAGCGCGAGGTTGGCGAGCCCGACGACCGCGTAGAGCACGAAGAGCGGCCGGTAGGCGTCGGCGCCGCCCAGCCCGAATCGCTCGAAGATCCCCACCGACGCGGCGAAGAGCGCGCCGAGCGCGCCGCCGAACGTGGCGAGCGTGTTGTAGACGGAGAAGAGCCAGGTCCGCCTCGAGTCGGCCGCGGTCTGCGGCAGCATCGCCTGGTCGATGGTCTGGAACACGCCGACCTCGGAGTTCGTCGCGCTGATGGTGCCGGTGAAACCGGCGACGACGAGGATCGCAAAGCTGTCGGTGATGGCGAAGGCGAAGCCACCCAGCGCCATGAGGACCGCCATCGTCGAGATCGTCCGCCGGCGGCCGTACCGGTCGGCGAACAGCGACCACGCGACCGTCATGACCGCCGAGCCCCCGATCGCCGAGGTGAGGACGATGCCGATGCGCGTCGGGTCGAGCCCGATCCGGTCGAGGTAGATGCCGAGGACCACCGAGAGGTAGCCGTACGCGAAGGTGCGGAGGACCCGGGCGATCAGGAGCCGCCGGCCATCGGGCGAGACCCAATGAAGCCACCTGCCGGCGACCTGTTCATGAGCGTGCGTCGTTCGTACATTGTCCCGGTATGGCGACCGAACAGCGCAAGCTCGTGAGCGTCGTCTTCGCCGACGTCGTCGGCTCGACGGCCTTCGGCTCGGACAACGACCCCGAGGCGGTGCGTTCGGTCATGGGCGCGTACTTCGAGCGGATGAAGGCGATCGCGGAGCTGCACGGCGGTACGGTCGAGAAGTTCATCGGGGACGCGGTCATGGTCGTGTTCGGTGTTCCGCTGCTGCACGATGACGACGCCGAGCGGGCAGTCCGCGCGGCGATGGCGATGCGCGATGCGATGGCCGGCGTCAACGAGGAGCTGGGTGTGTCGCTCGCGGCGCGCGTCGGGGTGAACAGCGGCGAGGCGGTCGCCGGCGGCGGGGCCGATCGCCAGTTCCTCGTCACCGGCGACGCTGTGAACGTCGCAGCTCGGCTGCAGCAGGGCGCCGACGCGAGCGAGGTCGTCGTCGGTCCGCTCACCGAATCGCTCACGCGCGTCGCGATCGAGTATGCCGGGCGTCCCGCCGTGATCGCCAAGGGCAAGAGCGAGCCCATCAGGGCGTTCCGGGCGCTGCGCGCTCGCAGCGCGGTCCCCGACCAGGCCCGCGGGCTGCCGGCCATGCGCGCTCAGCTCGTCGGCCGCCAGCGCGAGCTGCGCATGCTGCTGGACGCATTCGACCGCGTGCGCACGGAGCGGCGCGCGCATCTCTTCACCGTCGTCGGCAATGCTGGCATCGGCAAGTCCCGGCTGGTGGGCGAGGCCCTCGCGCGCATCTCGGGTGCGGGAAGCGCGCGTGTGCTGCGTGGCCGCTGCCTCCCCTACGGCGCGGGGATCACGTACTGGCCGCTCATGGAGATCATCCGGGACGACACCGCGATCGGGTCCGACGACGGACGCGATGCCGCGCTCGCGAAGCTCGATGCCCGCGCGGCCGATCTGCTGGGCGCGGAGGCCGGCGCCGTACGCGCTCGGCTCGCCGTGATGCTCGGGCTCGCCTCCGCGGAAGAGACGATGCCTGAGATCCCCGCGGCCAACGTCGCGCACGAGATCGCGTGGGGCATCTGGCAGTATCTCGCCGCCGTCGCGCGCGAACCCGTGGTCATCGTCCTGGACGACCTGCAGTGGGCAGCCCCGACGGTGTTCGACGTGATCGACGGCCTGGTCGCGCGCGCCGAGGATGCGCCGCTCCTGCTCCTCGCGGTCGCCCGGCCGCAGCTCCTCGAGGCGCATTCCGGCTGGGGTGGCGGCCGCGCCAACGCCGCGACCATCACGCTCGACGCGCTGAGCGGCGAGGAGACGACGACGCTCATCGCGCGCCTGCTCGACGTGGATGATCTGCCCGCCGACCTGCGCGCGCGCGTCGTGCAGCGGTCGGAGGGCAATCCGCTCTTCTGCGAAGAGTTCCTCCGGATGCTGATCGACGAGGGTCGCGTCGAGAGGGTCGACGACCGCTGGCGTGCGACCGCGACCGCGGCGGACGTTCGCGTGCCGGAGAGCATCCACGCGCTGCTCGCCGCGCGTCTCGACGGCCTCGCCGAACACGAGCGTCGCGCGATGCAGGTCGCATCGATCGTCGGCGAGCGATTCGCGGCCGCCGAGATATCCGCGCTCGCGCCCGATCTGGACGTGGCCGCGGCCCTCGCGGGACTGCGGCGCTCCGGCCTGATCGTCGAGGACCGCGAGTCCCGCGAGCGCGATCGCTACCGCTTCCGGCACCTTCTCATGCGGGACGTCGCCTACGCGGGCATGCCGAAGGCCGTGCGCGCCGATCTCCACGACGCGTTCGGCGGCACCTTGGCGCGGGCGGTCGGCGACCGTCGCGACGAGTTCGCCGAGATCCTCGGCCATCACGCCGAGCGCGCCTTCACGCTGTCGAGCGAGGTGCGCGCACCGCGCCCGATCGTCGAGTCTCGCGCCAGGGCTGCGCTCGACTGGGCGCTCGCGCTCGGAGAGCGCGCGCGCCGCCGCCAGGATGTGGGACTTCTCGGGACCTCGGCCGCGACCGCGACCGCGGCCCTCGCGGCGCTGGCCGACGGCGGCGCTCCGGCCGAGCGCGTCCGGGTCGTGCTCCTGAACGCGAACACCCGGCGTCTCGGTGGTGAGTACGAGGCGGCGCGTGCCGACTTCGAGCGCGCCGCGGCGCTCGCGACGGAGCTCGGCCAGCCGCAGCTCGAGGCGGAGGCGCACCTCGGGGCGGCCACGACGCTCGTGTATGCCGCGGACGAAGCGGAGCTCGAGGCGATGGGCGAGCACAGCCGAGAGGCGGAGCGCCTGTTCCACGAAAGCGGCGACGAAGGCGGCGCGATCGAGGCGGGCCTGATCAGGTGCGAGGCCGACTGGGGCGCGGGACAGCTCGGCGCGCTCATCGATCGAGGCCAGCAGCTGCTCGAGCGGGCGCGAGCAATCGGCGACAAGGCGCGCGAGCTGCAGGTGTGTGCTCGCGTGCTGCCGGCACTCGTCCTGACGGCCGACCGCGCTCGCGCCGACGAATACCGCGCGACGGCCGCCGAGCTGATCGCGGCGCTCGGCGCACGGGTCCCGCCGTGGATCCGGGTCTCGCACTGCGGGCAGCTCCGCTTCACCGGAGACCTCGACGCGGCGTACCAGTGCTACGTCGAGATGTTCGACATCGGGCGGACCGAGGGAGACCCGCTGATGCAGATCGGGAGCTACCGCAACCGTGGGGAGCTGATGCTCGACCTCCGGCGCTACTCGGAGGCCCAGCCGTTCATCGAAGCGGCGCTCGAGATCAGCGTTCGGATCGGTGAGACGTGGAACCGGACCGAGCTCACGGCCGACCTCGCGCTCGCGCGCGCGGGTCAGGGCGATCTCGCCGGCGCCGAGCAGCGGCTCGCCGAGGCGCGGGCACTGGCGCGGCCGAGCGACAAGTTCGCGTTCGCGACCGTGCGGTTGCGCGAGGCGGGCGTCCTCGAGGTCGCCGGCCGCGAGGCCGAGGCCGCGGAGAAGATGCTGGAGGCGATAGCGCTGTTCTCGCGCGGCGAGTGGCGGCACTGGCTCGGGATCGTCCATCTGGAGTACGCCAAGCTCCTGCAGCGGATCGGGCGATCCGACGAGGCGGCCGACGCGCTCGCGAGCGCCGAGTCGCGGTTCGGTCCGCAGGTCGGCGCGCGCGCGGCCGAGCTGACGGCGTTCCGCCGGACGCTCGGGGCACGAAAGGGCTAACCCGGCCGGGGGAGCCCGGGCCGGCGAGCGTCTCTTAGAACATGGCCATGGACAGGAAGCTGGGCATCGCGGTCGCGGTCAGCGCCACGCCGACGCGCGAGACATCCTGGAGCTAGGCCGTCTCGAGCTCGGCGAGGCGCTGGCCCCGCCGCACCTGATCGCCGGCCGCGCACAGCACCTTCGTCACGGTCCCATCCGCCGGAGCTTCCACCCGTAGCTCCATCTTCATCGCCTCGACCACGCAGACGAGGTCCCCGCGCTTGACGCGCTGACCCGCTCGCGCGTGAACGGCAAGCACGATCCCCGGCATCGGCGCCGTGATCTCGCTGCCGGCGAGCGCGTCGATGCTCCGCTCGCGACTTCCCGCATCGAGCACGTACGTCTCGCCGCGCCACACGACCCAGAGCTCGTCGCCGTCGCGCACCGCGATGGCCGATCCGCCGCCGACGAGCCATCGTCCGATCGGCTCATCGCGCGCGACCGTCATCCCCCCGACCGTGAACGGTCCGGTGCCGCCCACGCGCAGCGGCCGGTCGTCGAGGATGACCGTCGTCGTCGCGGGCGCGCCACCACGCCATCCGGTGAGGCTGCTCCACGGATCGCGCGGGCTCGCGCTCTCCATGGTCGTCGCCGCGAATGCCGCCGCGGCGACGGCGTACGCCTCGTCGGGCGGCGTGCCTGGACCCTCCGCGAGAGCGGGTGATCGCCCGATGAGGTCGGTGTCGATCTTGCCGGCGCGCACGCTCGGATCCGCGAGGAGCCGCCGCAGGAATCGCTGGTTCGTGCGGACCCCGAGGACCGTCGAGCCCTTCAACGCCGCGTCCAGCTTCGCGAGCGCCGCCTTGCGATCGTCGCCGCGCACGATCAGCTTCGCGAGCAGCGGGTCGTAGTCCGCGGTGACGGCGCTGCCCTCCTCGACGCCCGATTCGATGCGCGCGCCATCGGCCCAGGCCACGTAGCTGATGTGGCCGGTCGCGGGGAGGAAGCCGCTGGCCGGATCCTCCGCGTAGAGGCGCACTTCGATCGCGTGCCCGGCGGGCTTCGCATCGACGGAGAGCCGCTCGCCCATCGCGATCCGCAGCTGCTGCTCCACGAGGTCCACACCCCAGACCTCCTCGGTCACGGGGTGCTCGACCTGGAGCCGCGCGTTCACCTCGAGGAAGAAGAAGCTGCCGCGAGGATCGACGATGAACTCACAGGTCCCGGCGTTCACATAGCCGACCGCCTTCGCGAGCGCGACCGCCGCGTCGGACATCCGCGTGCGCAGCTTCGCGTCCACCGCGGGCGACGGCGACTCCTCGAGGACCTTCTGGTGCCGGCGCTGCGCCGAGCAGTCACGCTCGCCGAGCGCGATGACCGTGCCGTGGGTATCCGCGAGGAGCTGGATCTCCACATGCCGCGGGCGCTCGATCGCGCGCTCGAGGATGAGCCGCTCGTCGCCGAATGCCGTGCGTGCGGTGCGCCGCGCGCGGGCGAGCGCGTCGCGGAGGTCGGATTCCCTGGCGACCAGCTGCATCCCGATCCCGCCGCCGCCCGCGGCCGGTTTCACCATCACCGGGTATCCGACGTCCTTCGCCGCCGCGACGAAGACGTCGTCGGTCTGGTCGGCGCCGCGATATCCGGGTAGCACCGGGACGCCGGCCCGCTCCGCCGCGGCCTTGGCCTCGGCCTTGTCACCGAGCCGGCGAAGGACGCCCGGGGCCGGACCGACGAACGTCATGCCGGCCGCGGCGACGGCTTCGGCGAACGGCGCCTGCTCCGAGAGGAACCCGTAGCCCGGATGGACCAGTCGTGCGTCGCTCTCGCGCGCCGCGGCAATGATGCTCGCGACGTTGAGATAGGAGTCGCGCGGTGCCGCCGGGCCGATGCGGATCGCGCGATCGGCCTCGCGGACGAATGGCGCGCCGGCGTCGGCGTCCGAGAAGACCGCGACGGTCGGAAGCCCCATGCGCTTCGCCGTGCGCAAGACGCGGCGCGCGATCTCGCCGCGATTCGCGACCAGGACGGTCATCATGTGCGGAGATTGTCGCCGCAACGCACCGCGCTCGTCGAAGGCTGGCCGGTGCTCGTCACCGTCATCGTCGTGGGCACGACGTTCGGGATCGTCGCCAGCCGATCGGGACTCTCGCCGGCGGAGATCGTGGCGATGAGCCTGTTCGTCTTCGCCGGCGCGTCACAGTTCGCGATGCTGCAGCTGTTCAAGGACGGCGCGGCCTGGCCGTTCATCGCCGCGACGGTCCTCCTCATCAATCTGCGGCATCTGCTGATGGCCGCCGCGCTGCGTCCGTACTTCGCCGGCGTCTCGACCGCGCGGCGCCTCGCCGCGGCGTTCGTGCTCACCGACGAGGCGTTCGCGATGAGCATCGGCTGGTTCCGTCGCGGCCGGACGGAGCTCGCCTACTACGCGACGTTCGCAGTCGCGCTGTACGTCCTGTGGAACGCATCCACGGTCATCGGGATGCTGGTCGGTCCGTCGATCGGCGAGCCGCGCCGGTTCGGTGTCGACTTCGCGATCACCGCGACGTTCATCGCCATCGTGGTGCTCGGCGTGCGCCACCGGTCTGACGCGATCGTCGCGGTCGTCGCGGCGCTCCTCGCGTCCACGCTCGTCCTCCTCGGCGCATCGGTGATCGCCGTCGTGGCGGCGGGAGCGCTCGCGCCGCTTCTGGTCCTGTTCATCCGGGACGAGGAGCCGGCCTCGTGACGTGGCTCGCGATCGCCGGCTCGGCGGTCGTCACGTATCTGGTGCGGGCCTTCGCGTTCCGGGTCGCGATGCCGGCGACGCTGCCGCGCGGCGTCGCGCGCTACCTCGACGTGCTGCCCGCCGCGATCATCGCGGCGCTCGCCGGCCCTGCGGTGCTCGTCCCCGACGGCCGCCCGACGCGCGGCGCCGAGCTCGCCGCCGCGATCGCCGTCATCGCGGTGGTGGCGTGGCGGCGGAACCTGCTCGCGGGCGTGCTCGCCGGGGTCGCGGTCGCCGCGCTGCTGCGCCTAGTTCTGGCGGCGTGAGCCGCCGAGCCACTTCGGCGGGCGCTTCTCGAGGAACGCGCGCATCCCATCCTGGCCTTCGGCGCTGACGCGAGCGTTCGCGATCCGCCGCACGACGAGGTCGCGCACCTCCGCCGGGGTGTGACCGGCGACCTCGCGCACCAGCCGCTTCGCGCTGTTCACCGCCGCTGGCCCGCCGGCGATGACCGCATCGACGAATCGTCCGATCTCGTTGTCGAGCTCCTGCTCGTCGACCACGCTGTGGATGAGCCCGGTGTCGAACGCGCGATGCGAGTCGAAGCGGATCCCGGTGGTGAACGCCGCGGTCGCGAAGCTCAGCCCGACCTTGCGCACGACATAGGGCGAGATGACCGCGGGCAGGATGCCGAGCCGCACCTCGGTGAACGCGAACGTCGCGGCCTCGACGGCGACGGCGATGTCCGCGACCGCCACGAGGCCCGCGCCGCCGCCGATCGCGGGACCCTGGATCCGCGCGATGATCGGCATCGGCAGTGCGTCGAGCGTCGCGTACATGTCTGCGAGCGCGCCCGAGTCGGCGACGTTCTCCTCGACGGTGTAATCCGCCATCGAGCGCATCCACCCGAGATCGGCCCCGGCGCAGAAGGTGTCGCCCTCGCTCGCGAGGACCACGCAGCGCGCGTCGGCGGGCACGGCATCCGCGGCCGCCGACAGCTGCGCGATGAGCTCGGCGTTGAACGCGTTCTTCACATCCGGGCGGGTGAGCGTGATCCGGGCGACCCGGCGCTCGTCGACCACCAGACGCGTCAGCTCTGCCACATCGTCACCGGACGCGAACGATAGGCCCCGCACGGGCATCGGCTCTGCAGCACACCTCTGCGACAACTCGAAGGGGGCGCGCCGAATGGACATCGAACGCCTGAAGGGCCTGCGCGTGGCGATCATCGTGACCGACGACTTCGAGCAGATCGAGATGGTGGATCCGCGGAAGCTCCTCGTCGCCGCGGGCGCGGACACCACGCTCATCGCCCCGAAGCCCGGCGTGGTACAGGGGATGAAGCACGACGACAAGGCCGACACGTTCGACGTCGAGATGCTCCTGGCCGAGGCGGATCCCGAGGAGTTCGACGCGCTGCTCCTGCCGGGGGGCGCGCTCAACTCGGACGCGCTCCGCGTCGAGCAGAAGGCGCAGGAGTTCGTGCGCTCGTTCGATCGGGCCGGCAAGCCGATGGCCGTCATCTGCCACGCGCCGTGGCTGCTGGTCTCGTCCGGCATCGTGAAGGGCCGCACGCTCACGAGCTACCACACGATCCAGGACGACATCCGGAACGCGGGCGGCGACTGGGTCGACCGGTCGGCTGTCCGCGACCGCAACCTGGTCACGAGCCGCAAGCCGGCGGACCTCGACGCGTTCGATACGGCGATGGCCGACCTCTTCGAAGAGTCGATGCGCGGAGCGGCCAAGGAGGGCGCCCCCGCGGGTCGCTAGCCTGTCCTCGCGATGAAGTACCGCCTGGACGTCAACGGAGCCGTCCGCGACATCGACGTGCCCCGCGGTACGACGCTGCTCGAGGCGCTGCGCGACGACCTCGAGCTCACCGCGACCCGTTACGGCTGCGGCCGCGGGCAGTGCGGCGCGTGCTACGTGCTCGCCGATGGCCGCGCGGTCGCGTCGTGCCTGATGAGCGTCGAGCAGGCGTCCGCGCATCGCATCGTCACCGTCGAGGGGCTCGCGCGGGACGGCGAGCTCGGCGCGGTACAGCGCGCGTTCATCGAGGAGGACGCGATGCAGTGCGGGTACTGCACGAGCGGCATGCTCATCTCCGCGACAGCGCTCCTCCAGACGCAGCCGCGGCCGACCGCGGAAGAGATCCGCGACGCGCTCGCTCCGAACCTCTGCCGCTGCGGCGTCCAGCTCCGCGCGATCCGCGCGATCCGGCGCGCCGCGGCTGACGCATGACCCTCGAATCGCGCCTCCGGATGGAGCCCGATGGCCGCGTCACGGTGTTCTCCGGCAAGGTCGAGTTCGGTCAGGGCATCCGCACCGCGTTCGCGAAGATCGTGTCCGCCGAGCTCGGCATCCCGATCGACCGCGTGACCGTCGTGCTCGGCGACACCGCGCAGGTCCCGTACGACATGGGGACGTTCGGCAGCCGGTCGATCGCGCAGGACGGCGAGATCCTCCGCCGCGCGGCCGCGCACGCTCGCGGGCTGCTCGCGGCCGGCAAGCCGGTCGTCGGTCCGATCCCCGACGACGCGCCTGCGCCCGCGTCAGTGCCGGTGGAGCCGCGGCGCATCGAGGCGCCGGACATCGTCCGCGGCCGCGCCCGGTACACCGCGGACGTGCGGTTGCCCCGGATGCTGCGTGGTGCCATCGCGCGGCCGCCGGTCCGCGGAGCGCGGCCGGCGAGCGTCGACGATCGCGCGGCACGCGCGATCCCCGGCGTCGTCGCGATCGTTCGGGACGGCGACCTCGTCGGCGTCGTCGCCGAGCGCCAGCCGCAGGCCGTCGCCGCGGTGCAGGCGCTCGAGATCGATTGGACGATGCCGGGGCCCGCGGATCAGAGCACGACGTCGATCCCGATCTCCGAGGACGCCGCGGCCGCCGGCGCGCTCGCGGCCGCGGCCACGCACGTCGAGGCGCTGTACTCGATGCCGTACATCTCGAACGCGCCCATCGGGCCGAGCGCGGCCGTCGCCGATGTGCGGGCGGACGGCGCGACGATCTACGCCGGCACGCAGCGCCCGTTCGGCTTGCGCGATGAGGTCGCCGCCGCGATCGGCATCGCGGCGGAGGCCGTGCGCGTGATCCCCCAGCTGCCGAGCGGCACGTACGGCCGCAACAGCCTGAGCGACGTCGGGATCGAGGCCGCGCGGCTGTCGAAGGCCTGTGGACGGCCGGTGCTGCTCCAGTGGACCCGCGAGGAGGAATTCGCGCAGGGACCGGCACGGCCGGCGTGCGCGCTCGACATCGAAGCCGGGACCGACGCCGAGGGCCGCTTCGTGGCCTGGCGCTACGACGAGCACACCAACGCGCACGGCTACGGCGGCGCGCTCGACGTACGGCGTGCGCCGTTCACCTCGGGCCGCAACGCCGTGCCGCCGTACGCGATCCCGCACCTCGCGGTGACGCTGCACATCGAGCCGTCCGAGCTGCGCACGGCGTCGTTCCGCTCGCTCGCCGCGGCCGAGAATGTGTTCGCGATCGAATCGCTCATCGACGAGCTCGCGGCGGCACGGGGCGAAGATCCGCTCGAGCTGCGCCTGCGGAACACGATCGACCCGCGGCTCGTCGGGGTGCTCGAGGCCGTGGCGCGGCGCAGCGGCTGGCGCGACCGGCCGCGGGGCGACGGTCACGGCTTCGGTCTCGCGTGCACGCTTTACGCGCACGGCACCTACGTCGCGCAGGTGGCCGAGGTCACGGTCGCCCCGAACGGCCGGGTCCGGCTCGGCCGGTTCTGGTGCGCGGTCGATCCGGGACGCGTGATCGACGAGAACGGCGTGCGCAACCAGTGCGAGGGCGCGATCGTGCAGTCGGCCTCGTGGACGCTGCTCGAAGAGCTGAAGCAGCGCGACGGCCGCGTCGCGAGCACCGGCTGGGACACCTATCCGATCGCGACGTTCCGCGACGTGCCGACCGAGATCGACGTGCACGTGATGGGGGCGGCGGGCGAGCCGCCCACCGGGGTGGGTGAGCCCCCCGGCGTCCCGGTCGCCGCCGCGATCGCGAACGCCGTGTTCGCCGCCTGCGGCGCGCGCGTCCGCGAGCTGCCGATCACCGCCGATCGGGTGCGGGCCGCCCGCTCCTAGACGGTCGGTCGCAGGATGTACAGGCCGCCCGCGTGGCGGTCGGTGACGAACACGGTGCCGTCGGCGTCCACCAGCAGATCGTTCAGCTGGCTGACCGGCTGGCCGCGCGGCGGCTCGGGGATGAAGCGCCCGATCTCGGTCACCGACAGCGGATCGCTCGTGTCGTAGACGCGCAGCCCCGCGCTGAAGTACGTCGCGTACACGATCGTGTCGCTCTGGAACGTGCCGGGACGGTTCTCGTGCAGGTTGTGCGGGCCGAACCGCAGGCCGTGCGTCGGGCGATCTTCCGGAATGGGGAAGCGCGCGATCTCGCGCGGCGCGCGCTCGTCCGTGATGTCGATGACGTGGATGTCCTTCGCCGCACCCGTCCGATCGGGATCGATCGCCTCGTCCGTCGCGATGACCAGTCCGCGATCGCCGAGCGGGAGCGCGGTGTGGGTGTACGGGTGGCCGCCCGCGCGATCGGTCCAGTCGACCTGTCCGACGAGCGAGAGCCGCCCGTCGTCGATGGCGAGGATGACCACACCGGCATCCAGCCAGCCGGCGTACGCGCGGTCGCCCTGCACGATCGCGTGGTGGCAGGCGGCATATCGCCCGGACGCGCGGATCCCGGGATCGGGACCGTCGCGGCGCTGCTCGGGGAACGACCACTCGTCGTGCAGCAGCGGACGCTCGGGGTCCTGCAGGTCGATCGTCACGAGCGACGCGCCGTGGAGCCCGGGACGCCCGCGCGCCGACGCGTACGCGTACCGGCCGCCGGTCCACCAGATCCGGTGGACGCCCGAGCCTTCGATCTTGAAGAGACCGACCCGCTTCGGCGCGGCGGCCCTGGATACGTCGTACACGACGACGCCCGCGTCCGCGGGATCCGGGCCGTCGTAGGGGTAGCGCTCGCGGTTCACCAGGAGCAGACCGTCGGCGTACTGGGTCTTGTGCGCGTGCGCGCCCTTGGACACCGGCAGCTGCGTCACCAGGCGCGGGTGCCGCAGGTCGGAAATGTCCACGACGCTCGTGCCCACGCCGAAGTCGCCCATGTGGCCGACGTAGACGATGTCGCCGTTACGCATCACCTGCATCCCGTCGCCTTTTCCGCCCAGATCGGTGTGCCCGACGAGCTCGAATCCGCGGGCGTCCAGGACGGGTGGCAGGCTGGTCGGGTCGCTCAACCTGCCGAGCCTACCGGCCCGGCTTGACAGCCGCCCCGTTTCGGAAAACGATTTCCGGCGGTGGAGAAGGAAGGCCGGCCGCAGCGTGCCCGCTCGACCATCGTCGACGTGGCGAAAGCGGCGCGGGTGCACCCGTCGACCGTCTCTCGCGCGCTGAGTGCGGAGCCCGGTCACGTCCTTCGTCCCGAGACGCGCGCTCGGGTCGTCGCCGCGGCCGACCGCCTTGGCTACCGGCCGTCCGCGCTCGCGCGCAGCCTCCGCCTCCAGCGGACGCTCACCCTCGGCATGCTCGTGCCGGACATCGCGAACACGTTCCTCGCCGGGATCATCAAGGGCGCCGAGGAGGCCGCGCACGAGCGCGGCTACACGCTCGTGCTCTGCAACACCGGCGACGTCCCCGAGCGCGAGGCCACGTACATCCGGGTGCTGCGCGAGCGCGAGGTCGACGGCATCCTCGTCGCATCGACGCGCCTCGCCGACACGACGGTCGAGGACCTGCGCGCCGATCGCTTCCCGTTCGTCCTCGTGAACCGCGCCGCGGGCGGAAGCGACGATCTCGTCGTGACGGTCGACAACGACGCGGGCGCCGCCGCGGTCGTCGACCACTTCGCGGCGCTCGGTCACCGGCACATCGGCCATGTCGCCGGTCCGCGCACGACCACCACCGGCGCCGAGCGCGCCGACGGCGCGCAGGCCGCCGCGCGCCGGCACGGCCTTCGCCTGTCGATCGTCGATGCCGAGGCCTGGTCCGAGCTCGCCGGCTACCGCGCGGCCCGGCAGCTGTTCCGCGACGGCGCGCCGACCGCGATCTTCGGAGCGAATGACCTGATCGCGCTCGGTGTGCTACGCGCGGCGCGCGAGGAGGGCCTCCGCGTCCCGGAGGATCTCGCGCTCGCCGGCTTCAACGACATCGCCGAGGCCGCGCTGCTCGACCTCACCACCGTGCGGGTGCCGCAGCAGGAGATGGGCGCGCGCGCGGCCCGGCTGCTCATCGCGCGCCTGGAGGGCGAGCTCATCACCGACCCGCGCATCGTCCTCGCCGCGGAGCTCGTCGTGCGCGGCTCGAGCGGCGCCGCGATCGGCGCCCGGAGGATCGCGTGATCGAGCGCATCGTCGTCGAGCGCGCAACGAAGCAGTACGGCGCGGTCTCGGTCTTCCAGGACCTCGATCTGTCGATCCGCGACGGCGAGACGGTCTGCATCCTCGGCCCGTCCGGCTGCGGCAAGACGACGCTGCTCCGGACGATGCACGGGCTCATCACCCTCGACAGCGGCCGCATCCTCGTCGACGGGACGCCGGTGTCGCGCCCCCGGCACAACGTGGCGATGGTGTTCCAGCACTTCGGCCTGATGCCCTGGAAGCGCGTGACCGAGAACGTCGCCTACGGCGTGGAGCTCGCGGGGCTGCCGCCCGAACAGGTGAAGGAGCGGGTCCGCCGGTTCATCTCGATGGTCGGCCTCGAGGGCTTCGAGCGCCATTACCCGTACCAGCTCTCGGGTGGCATGCAGCAGCGCGTCGGCCTCGCCCGCGCGCTCTCGCTCGAGCCCGACGTCCTACTGATGGACGAGCCGTTCGGGTCGCTCGACGCGCAGACCCGCGAGATCCTCCAGGACGAGCTGCTGCGGATCTACCAGCGGGGGAGCTCCGACGCGGCCGGCCGCAAGGCGCCGCCGGCGATGGTCTTCATCACGCACTCGATCGAGGAGTCGATCGCGCTCGGCGATCGGATCGTCGTGCTGTCGTCGCGCCCGGCGACGATCCGCGAGGTGCTCACGGTCGACATCCCGCGGCCCCGTACCGTCGCCTCGGTCATCGCGCACCCGCGCTTCGTCGAGCTGCGCGACCGCTGCTGGCGTCTGCTGCGGGAGAAGGCGGCATGAGCATCCGGGAGGCGCAGGCCCAGGTCGTCACGGCCGCGAAGCGGCGGTCGCTGTTCAAAGCCCGCCCCGGCGATTGGACGGTCCGGATCGGCTCGATCGCGGTGTTCTTCCTGATCTGGGAATTCCTGGCGCCCGGCTGGAATCCGCTGATCATCCGTCCGCCCACGGCGATCGCGAAGGCGTTCGTCGAGCTGGTCGAGAGCGGTGAGCTGCAGACCGCGCTCGTCATCAGCATGCGGTCGTTCGTCGCCGGCCTCGCCATCGCGATCGTCATCGGCGTCTTCCTCGGCGTGGCCACCGGCCGCTGGCGCTTCGCCTACAACGCGTTCGACCCGCTGGTCAGCGCGTTCTACTCGGTGCCGTCGGTCGCGCTCATCCCGCTCATCGGATTCATCTTCAAGTTCCAGGGCGACGCGCCGCGCGTCGCCGCCGTCGCGCTCTTCTGCGTGTTCCCGGTGCTCATCAACACGCAGCAGGGCGTGCGGAACGTCGATCGCGGCCTGCTGGAGGTGGCGCGGGCGTTCAACACGAGCGAGCGGCGGCTCTGGACGGATGTGATCCTGCCGTCGTCGCTGCCATACATGCTGGCCGGCATCCGGCTCGCGATCGGCCGCGGCCTGATCGGCATGATCGTCGCGGAGTTCTTCATCGGACTGGTGGGTCTCGGCTATCTGATCATCCAGTACGGCAACGTGTTCCGCATCGACCGGATGTTCGTGCCGGTCATCGTGGTCGCCGCGCTGGGCATCGTCTTCATGGGTCTCGTTCAGTGGATCGAGAGCCGCGTCGCTCCGTGGCTGCGACGCGAGCAATAGGGAGGATGGACATGGGGCGTCGGTTCTTCGCGATCACGTTCATCGCGGCGCTCGTCGCTACAGCGTGCAGCGGCGGCGCGGGCGGCGGCACGACCGCGACCGGTGCGCCGAGCGCGGCCGCCGCGAGCGCGACCGCGGCGCCGAAGGCGGTCTGCGCGGCACAGAAGATCACCATCGCGGTCCCGGTCACGCCGCCGAACGTCGTGCACCTCACGCCATACGCGGCGGACGCGTTCGGCTACTTCAAGGACGAGAACCTGACCGTCGAGCTCGTGCGGTTCGAGGGTGGTGTCGGATCGCTCCGCGCCTCCGCCTCGGGCGGCATCACCCTCGCCGGCACCTCGAGCGAGCCGGTCATCGATGCCATCGCGAACGGCGCCGATGTGAAGGTCCTCTACTCGTACGCGCCGGCGGTCGACGTCTCGTTCGTCGTCGGTCCCGGCATCAAGACGCTCGCGGACCTCAAGGGCAAGAAGATGGGCGTTCAGGAGCCGGGTGGCTTCGCCGACGTCATGACCCGCATCGTCCTCAAGAAAGCGGGTATCGACCCGAAGGACGTGACCTTCATCCAGACCACCACCGCCGGCCGCGTGCAGCAGCTCACCGCCGGCGCGACCGACACCGCCGTGCTGCACATCGATCAGACGAAGACCGTGCAGAAGGCCAACCCGGGCATCTCGATCCTCACGAACATGTGGGAGATCCTCGACAACTACCAGTACTCCGTGTACGTCGCGCCGACGCAGGCGATCAAGGACGACGCCAAGACACTGGAGTGCACCATCCGCGCGCTCATGCGCGCCAACCGCGCGATGTACGACCCGGCCAACCGGCAGAAGATCATCGATCTCGCCGTGAAGGAAGGGAAGATCGACGCGACCATCGCCGGCGACACGTTCGACCTCCTCGTGAAGGCCAAGGCCTGGCCGCAGAACGAGGGCGTTCCACAGAAGTTCATCGAGGGCACGATCAAGAGCGAGAAGGACTTCGGAAAGATCACGAAGGACCTGACGTTCGACCAGGTCGTGGACCTGTCGATCACGAAGCGGGTGATCGAGCAGCTCGGCCGCAAGGACTTCGTCTACTAATGCCCAAGCTCGTCGACCTCACCCAGCCCTGGGGCGACCGGATGCCGACCTGGCCGCAGTTCGAGGCGATCCAGGTGACCGACATCACGACGCACCATCGCGATGGCAAATCGACCGTGCTGGTCCGGACGAACATGCACACCGGAACGCATATCGACGCGCCCAGCCATTACTGGCCGACGGGTAAGAGCCTCGGCGAGCTTCCGATCCAGGAGCTGTACGGGACGGGCTTGGTGATCGACCTCCGGCCGATCACCAAGCCCTGGGCCTACTACTCGATCGACGACATCAAGAAGTGCATCCCGAAGGGCGAAGAGATCCGCGGCGGCGACGTCGTCATCCTCTACACCGGCTGGGACCAATACAACTGGACGAAGCCGACCCGCAACGACGTCACGTACTTCGATCAGCACCCCGGGCCGAAGCCCGAGGTCTGTGACTGGCTCGTCGACAAGGGCATCAAGATGTTCGGCGGCGACCTCGCCTCGATGGACCACTCGCTCCACGTCCGGGTCCGCTACTTCCGACCCGATCTGGTGAAGGAGTACGAGGCCCAGACCGGGAAGCCGATCGATGACACGCTCCCGATGAAGGACTTCGAGCACGTCCACTACCACATGGCGAAGGCGAACATCCCGATGCTGGAGAATCTCGGCGGCGAGCTCGCCGAGGTCGCGGGCCGGCGCGTCGACATCGGCGCGTTCCCCTGGCGCTGGGTGAACGGCGAAGGCTGCATCTGCCGCGTCGTCGCTTTCCTGGAGAGGTAGCGATGCAGGCACTCGTGCTGACCGCGCCACACGCGTTCGAGATCGGCGACATCCCGAAGCCCGAGCCGAAGGAGAACGAGGTCCTCTGCCGCGTCAAGGCGATCGCGATCTGCGGCACCGACGCCGAGATCATCGAAGGCTCGTTCAAGGGACGCTGGCCGAAGGCCTACCCGTTCACGCCGGGCCACGAATGGTCCGGCGAGGTCGTGAGCGCGGGACGGGTGGCCCTCGAGTACGGCTTCACGCCGGGCACGCGCGTCGCCGGCACGTCGCACTCAGGGTGCGGCTACTGCCGGATGTGCCGCACCGGCCGCTACAACCTGTGCTTCAACTACGGACGCGAGGACCTCGGTCACCGCCAGTACGGCCACTACACCCAGGGCGCGTACGCCGAGTACGTCGTCCAGACGATCAAGAGCGTGTTCAAGATGCCCGACGGGATGCCGTTCGACGTCGGCGCGCTCTGCGACACCGCGTCCATCGCGTTGCACTCGGTCAAGCGCGCGGGCATCGAGCCCGGCGACCTGGTCGCCTCCGTGGGCTCGGGCGGGATGGGGCTGCTCGCCGCGATGTGCGCCAAGGCCCTCGGCGCGGCGCGGGTCATCGTGGTCGGCGGCGGCAAGCGCCTCGAGCGCGCGCGCGAGCTCGGGTTCGAGACCGTCGACTACCACGACGGCGATCCGGTCGCGAAGGTCCGCGACCTCACTGGTGGTCGCGGCGTCGACGCCGCGGTGGACTCGGCCGGCACCACGGACTCCATCCGGCAGTCCATCGGGGTGCTCCGCAAGGGCGGCCGGGTCGCGTTCACCGGGATCCCGAAGGACCCGGTGCAGATCGACATGCAGAAGGTCGTGCTCGAGGAGATCGACCTCCACGGCGTGCGGGCCAACCGCAACACGATGGAGGAGGTCATCCCGCTCATGGCCGACGGCCGCATCCCCGCGGCGAAGCTCATCACGCACCACTTCAAGCTCGCTGATTTCGGCGAGGCGCTCAGAACGTTCAACGAACGGGTGGACGGAGCGCTCAAGGTGATCGTCGAGCCGTGATCGCGCGGGATGTCCTCAGCGGCAAGCTGGGCGAGCCGGATCTCGGCGAGATCCACGCGCGCGGGACCTGGCGCGCCAAGATGCACGTCGATCTCCGCGCCGGGAGGCACGATTTCGTCGCCGACGAGCCGCCGGACCGCGATGGCGAGGATCACGGACCGACCCCGCTCGAATATGTGCTCGCGGGTCTGTGCGCCTGCGAGGCCGTGACGATGAAGCGCACCGCCGACAAGATGCGGATGCGGATCGACTCGTTCGCGATCGAGGCGAACGGCGTCATCGACCGCCGCGGGCGCAAGGGGACCGCGCCGGTGCCGGCGCACTTCCTTCGCGTCGAGGTCCGCGCGAAGGTCGGGACGCCCGAGTCGGAGGAGAAGGTCCAGCGGCTGCGCGAGGTGACCGAGCGGCACTGCCCGGTCGCGACCCTGCTGCAGAGCGCGCCTTTGGAGTTCGTATCGGTGTGGGAAAAGGCATGAGCCTGCCGCTCGAGATGACGGCCGTCGTGTTCGACCGCCCGAACGAGTTCACGGTCCGCACGATCCCGACGCCGCGGCCGACGCCGGGGCACGCGCTCGTTCGCGTCGCCGCGTCGATGGTGTGCGCCACGGACCGCAAGATCCTGGCTGGCACGTTCACCGGCACAACGTTCCCGCACGTGCCCGGACACGAGTTCTCCGGTGAGATCGTCGCGCTCGGGCCCGGCGTCGAGGGCCCGCCGATCGGCACGCGGGTCGGCGTCGAGGTGCACGTCGGCTGCGGTACCTGCGATCGCTGCCGAGAGGGTCTCTACAACCTCTGCCTGAACTACGGGAAGAAAGAGACCGGGCACGCGCACATCGGCTTCACCGTCGCCGGCGGCCTCGCGCAGTACGCGAGCGTCCCCGCACAGGCGCTGCACGTGCTGCCGGACAACGTCTCGCTCGAGGACGGCGCCTGGACGGACAACCTCGGCGTCGCGCTCTGGGCCCTCGAGCGCGGCCGGCTCATGCGGGGCGAGAGCGTCGTCGTCGTCGGTCCAGGCGCCATCGGGCTCTGCGCGGCGCAGCTCGCCCGGGCCCTCGGCGCGCGCGAGGTCGTCATCGTGGGCCGCGGCGAGCGCCTCGAGCGCGCGAAGCCATTCGCCGACCGCGTCATCGAGGACGCGACGCCGCTGTTCGGCACGTTCGACCTCGTCGTCGAGTTCGCCGGCACCGCCGACGCGGCACGTGACGCGATCCGGCTAGCGCGCCGCGGCGGCCGGGTCGTGCTCGGCGGGGCGACGGGACAGGGCGTCGAGCTCTCGGGCCTCGACCTGTCGACGATCGTGCGCGGCCACCTCGACGTCCTCGGGTCCGTCGCGAACCCCAAGCGCGTCTCCGGACGCGCACTGGCGCTGCTCGCGAACGGGAGGATCGACGTCCGCTCGCTCACGACCCACCAGCTCCCGCTCGCGCGCTTCGCGGACGCGTGGGCCACGTTCACCGAGCGCCGCGATGGCGCGATCCGCGTGATGCTGCGACCACAGGAGAAATGATGGAGAAGCAGACGGCGCTGAACCTCTACAAGGTGATGCGCGAGATCCGGCGGTTCGAGCAGCGCTCCACGACGCTGTTCGGTGAGAACAAGATCTGGGGCACGATCCACAGCTACGCCGGCGAGGAGGCCATCGCCGCGGGTGTCTGCGAGCACCTCCGGGACGACGACTGGATCACGTCGACCCATCGGGGCCATGGCCACTGCATCGCGAAGCGCGCCGATCTCGGCCGCATGTTCGCGGAGCTGCTCGGCAAGGAGACCGGCTACTGCCGCGGGCGCGGGGGCTCGATGCACATCGCCGACACGTCGAAGGGGAACCTCGGCGCGAACGGCATCGTCGGCGGCGGCATCCCGATCGCGACCGGCGCCGCGCTCACCGCAAAGCAGCTCGGCACCGACCAGGTCGCGGTGTCGTTCTTCGGTGACGGTGCGGCGAATCAGGGGACGTTCCATGAGTCGCTGAACATCGCGGCGATCTGGAAGCTCCCGGTCATCTACGTCTGCGAGAACAACCAGTACGCCGAGAGCTTCCCCGCGAAGAAGGCCTTCGCGGTCGAGGACATCGCGATCCGCGCCGAGGGCTACGGCATGCCCGGCGTGCGCGTCGACGGCCGCGACGTGGCCAAGGTCTACGACGCCGCCGGCGAGGCGATCGCCCGCGCCCGCATGGGTGGGGGCCCGACGCTGCTGGTGTGCGAGTCGTACCGCCACGAGGGCCACTACTACGGCGACCCGCGGAAATACCAGACCAAGGACGAGATCGAGGGCTGGAAGACGACGTTCGATCCGCTCATCGACGCGCGCGCCTGGATCGTGCGCGAGAAGCTCGCCACCGCGACGGAGCTGGACGCGATCGACACGGCCGTCGACGACGCGATGGAGCAGGCCGTCGTGTGGGCCGAAGCCGGCCCGCCCGCATCGCCGCTGACCCCGGAGGAGATCTATGCCACTAACTGACCAAACCGCACCCGCGCCCAGCGCGGGGGCGGGGGAAGACGGATCCGTGCGGGAGATGTTCTATGCCGAGGCGCTGAACGATGCACTGCGCATCGAGATGCAGCGGGACAAGCGGGTCATCGTGCTGGGCGAGGACATCGCCGAGCATGGCGGCGCGTTCCAGGTGACCGCGAACCTGCTCGCCGAATTCGGTCCGATGCGGATCATGCAGACGCCGATCAGCGAGATCGGCCTCGTCGGCACCGCGGTCGGTGCGGCCCTCACTGGCATGCGGCCGGTGGCCGAGCTCATGTACATCGACTTCTCGGGCCTCGCGATCGACCAGATCGTGAACCAGGCCGCGCAGAACCGGTTCATGTTCGGCGGCCAGGCGCGCGTGCCGCTGGTGGTGCGCACCCAGGGCGGATCGGGTCGCGGCAACGCCGCGCAGCACTCGAAGTCGCTGGAGGCCTGGTTCACGCACGTCGCGGGACTGAAGGTGGTCATGCCCGCGACGCCGGCCGACGCGAAGGGCCTGCTCGCGTCCGCGATCCGGGATGACGATCCGATCATGTTCATCGAGCACAAGCTCCTCTACCGCACGAAGGGCCAGGTCCCGACGGGCGAGCACCTCGTCCCGCTGGGGAAGGCCGACGTCAAGCGCCTGGGCACCGACGTGTCGATCATCACGTGGTCGCGCGAGGTCCTCTTCGCCCTGGAGGCCGCGGCGAAGCTCGCCGAGGAGGGCATCAGCGCAGAGGTCGTCGACGTGCGGAGCCTCGTCCCGCTGGACAAGGAGACGATCCTGTCGTCGGTCCGCAAGACCCGCCGTGCGCTCGTCGTGCACGAGGCCATCAAACGCGGTGGCTACGGCGGCGAGATCGCGTCGCTGATCGCGGAGGAGGCGTTCGACGACCTCGACGCGCCGCCGCGGCGGCTCGCGGGGCTCGAGACGCCGATCCCGTACGCGCAGCCGCTCGAGCTCGGCGTCGTCCCGCAGGCGGCGGACATCGCGACGGCGGCCCGGGAGCTCGTGCGCGGGTGACGACGTTCGACGTCGTCGTGGCGGGTGCCGGCCATAACAGCCTGGTCTGCGCCGCGTACCTCGCCCGCGCCGGGATGAAGGTCCTGGTGCTCGAGCGCGCCGAGCGCATCGGCGGCGACACCTGCACCGAGGAGGTGACGCTCCCCGGATTCCGTCACGACATGTGCGCGAGCGCCCACACCGTCTTCCAGTCGAGCCCGATCGTGCGCAACGACGAGCTATCGCTCGGCGCGTATGGGCTGCGGTACCTGTTCCCCGAGCCCGCCGCGGTGATGCCGTTCCTCGACGGCCGCAGCATCACGATGTTCCGCGACCCTCGGGCCACCGTGCGCGAGATCGCGCGCTTCAGCGAGCACGACGCGCGCGCCTACGAGCAGCTGCTCGCGGACTGGGACGCGATCAAGGGTGTGAGCGCGCAGGCGCGCTACGCGCCGGCGACGGCGCCGAGCGCGCAGATCGCGGATCTCGAGCGGACGAGCGCGGGCCTCGAGGCGGTGCGCTGGCGCTACTCGAGCGCCGTCGACATCGTCCGCGAACGCTTCGCGGACGAGCACGTGCGCTCCTTCTTCCTCTGGCTCGCGCTCATGACGATGGCGAATGTCGATCAGCCCGGGACCGGCCTCAACGCGCTGTCGCTGCCCGCGGGCCGGCAGGCGTTCAGCTGGACCACCGCCGAGGGCGGCTCGGTCGCGCTCCCCGACGCGCTCGCGCGCATCGTCGTCGAGCACGGTGGCGAGGTCCGCACGGGCAGCGAAGTGACGCGGGTCATCGTCGAGGGCGGCCGCGCGGTCGGTGTGACGACGGCGGACGGGGCCGAGCATCGCGCGCGCCGCGCGGTCGTGTCGACGATCCACATCAAGCACCTCGCCGCGGTGGTCGGTCGCGAGCATCTCGGCGACGAGTTCCTGGCCGGGGTCGACCGGTGGCGGACCGGGGTGACGATGTTCGTGACGCACTACGCGCTGGACGCCGCGCCGCGGTACCGCACCGAGCAGGGGCCGGTCGCGAGCGTCGGCGCGGGTATCTGCGCGACGACCGACGAGCTGCTCGACGCTCTCGTGGCGTTCCGCCGTGGCGAGGTGCGGGTCGAGCGGCCGCCGCTGCTCGCGATCAACGCGAGCGCGGTCGATCCGACGCGGGCTCCGGCGGGGAAGCACACCCTCAAACTGGTCGGGTTCCTGCCGTACGACCTGCGTGACGGCGGGCCGGAGCGCTGGGACAGCATCAAGCAGGGTGTGTCCGAGGCGCTCTTCGATCACTACCTCCGCCACGTCGACGGTCTCACGAGGGCGAATGTCCTTGCGACGCACGTCGAGAGCCCGCTCGATCTCGAGCGCCGCAACCCGCACAACTACCGGGGCTCGTGCCACGGCGGCGATCAGGATCTCGCCCAGGACGGCGCGCTCCGTCCGGTGCCCGGGCACGCCGCGTATCGGCTCCCACTGCCCGGCCTCTATCAGACCGGCGCGACGACGCATCCCGGCGGATCGGTCACCGGCGCGCCCGGCCGCAACTGCGCGCAGGTCGTGATGCAGGATCTCGGGCTCAGCTTCATCGACGCGCTGGCGCCGCGCCAGCCGGCGGCCGCGCGATGAGCGTGACGCGCGTGATCATGCCGAAGCTCGGGCTCACGATGGACGAGGGCCGCCTCATCGCCTGGCACAAGAAGGAAGGCGACGCGGTCGCCGAGGGCGAGGTCCTCTTCGAGGTCGAGACCGACAAGGCCGCGATGGAGGTGCCGGCGACGACGTCGGGCTTCCTCCGCCGGATCCTCGCGCAGCCTGAGGACATGGTGCCGGTCGCGGAGGTCGTCGCGGTGATCACGACCACGGCGGACGAGTCGATGCCGGCGACGCCGGAGGCTGCCCTCGCTCGCAACTCGCCGTCTTCCTTGTCGTCGCCCTTCGTCTCGGACGTGCCGGCGGCTCAACGCTCGCTCGGGCAACCTCCGTCGTCGCCTGATCAACCCGTTCCTGGGTCGTCCTCCGCGTCCGGCTACGCGACATCCCCAGCGGCGCGCAAATTGGCGCAACAGCTCGGCGTCGACTTGGCGACGGTCAAGCCGAAGTCGGGCTCGCGCATCACGACCGAGGACGTCGAAGCGGCGGCCGGATCCGCGCCGCCCGTTGCGACGGGGGAGACGCGCATCCCGCTCTCGCGCATGCGCAAGGCGATCGCGGCGGCGATGTCGCGATCCAC
>DASWFN010000169.1:0-15528 GCA_036394215.1 Candidatus Limnocylindria bacterium | reverse complement strand
TCGAGTTTACGGCAGGAAGGCCTCGATCCGGCATCGCAGCGACGCGGCATCGAGCCCGTGCGCGGCGTCGTGCTGCTCGATCGTGCCGTAGCGCCGGTGCTCCACCTTCGGAACGCCGATCGCGAGCAGGCGATGCGGGATGTCGAGCAGCGCGGCGGACACGACCCCGCTCGAGGTCCCCTCGAGATACGGCTCGACGATCACGACGTTGGCGGCCCGCAACGTGGACCGCAAGAGCGCCGCGTCGAACGGCCGGACGGTCGTGAGGTAGAGCACCGTCACGTCGAGGCGCGCCGTCGCGGCGATCACGCGATCGAGGAGGGGGCCGACGGCGATGATCGTCCCGGCGCTGCCGCGACGGATGACGCCATCGGCGTGCGCACGGGCATTCCGCGAGACGGCGAGCCGGATGTATGCCCGGCCGTGGCCGCCCGCGGCCTGCCGGATCAGCCGCTCGGCCTCGTCGGCGTGGCCCGGGACGTGGATATCCCACCCGGGGAGAGCGTCGATGAGCGCGACGTCCGCGGGCGTCTGATGCGTTCGGCCGCTGGCGGCGTAGTCGTAGGACGCGCCGTGGGCGATGACCACCGCGCCGACATCCTGGTGGCCGAGATCGATCTTGAGCTGCTCATATGGCCGCTCGATCGCGAACGAGGCGATCGTGTGAACGATGGGCCGGAATCCCGTGAGCGCGAAGCCAGAGGCGACGCTGATCAGCAGCTGCTCGCGGATCCCGACGTTGATGACTCTTGTCGGATGCCGCTCGGCCAGCGGCGCGAATGACGCCACTCCGATCTGTGCGAGGACGAGCACGAGCCGCTCGTCATGGTCGAGGAGATCCGTCGTCGTCTCGATGAAACGCTCGCGCATATCGTCACTTGCCATCTGTGGCGTCCACGAGCGCGACCACGACGTGCGGGCGACCGGCGGTCGCACCGGCGTACCCCGCCTCCAGGTCGGCGTGCGACCGCCCATCCACGGTCACGCCGGTCCAGCCCTCGGTCTCGAAACGCTGCGCGATCCCGCCCGGCCAGCCGTCGGCGGACGAACGATTGTCGATCGCCACCGCCGTCAGGCCCCCGAGCGCGAGCCGGCCGGCGAGCTGCACGGCCTCCCAGTTGCTGCCCTCCTCGAGCTCGGCATCGCCGACGAGGCACCACACCCGGGCCCTGCTGCGCCGGGCCCGCAGGCCCAGGACCATCCCGAGGGCGATCCCGAGGCCATGCCCGAGG
The DNA here is from genome assembly GCA_036394215.1 of Candidatus Limnocylindria bacterium. Lineage (GTDB taxonomy): Bacteria > Chloroflexota > Limnocylindria > P2-11E > P2-11E > UBA4735. Next base: position 14,296 of record DASWFN010000169.1, on the reverse strand, counting down.
GAGCCACTGCCGATCTCCACGCCGGGGATGAGCCGCCCGTCCGGGTGGTGCCCGAGGATCGATCCGTCTTGGCCGAAGCTCCGGAGGGCGTCGCGGTCGATGAAGCCCTTGGCCGCGAGGACCGCGTAGTACGCCATGGGTCCGTGCCCCTTGGAGAGCACGAATCGATCGCGATCTGGATCGTCGGCGGTCGCAGGGCTGACCCGGAGGACCCGGTCGTAGAGGACCCAGATCGCATCCAAGGTCGACGTCGCGCTGGGCGCGTGCTTCTCGTCGCCGGTCATCAGCGTCAGCAGCGCGGGTAGATCGTCGTAGCTGGGTGCGGCCGTCATCGGCATCGGGCCATCTTGAGACCTCAAGTCCACTTGATGTCAAGGGCTATCCTGACCGGATGCCGGCCCTCCCCAAGGACATCACGATCGGCGAGCTGGCGGCCCGCAGCGGCGTGGCGCCGTCCGCGCTCCGCTACTACGAGCACCGCGGCCTGATCACCGCCAACCGCACCGGCGGCAACCAGCGACGCTACCGCCGGTCGACGCTTCGACGCGTTGCATTCATCCTCGCGGCGCAGAACATCGGGGCGTCGCTGGAGGAGATCGGGTCGGCACTGGCCGCGCTCCCGAGCGACCGCACACCGAACGCGGCCGACTGGTCGCGGTTGTCCGCGGCGTGGCGCGGGCGACTTGATCGGCGTATCACCGACCTGGAACGGCTCCGCGATCGTCTGACGTCTTGCATTGGGTGCGGGTGCCTGTCGCTCCGGAAGTGCCGCCTGTTCAACCCGGACGACCGCGTCGCGGCACGCGGCAGCGGTCCGCGGCTGCTGTACCCGAATGGCCTGAAGGTCGGCTAGGCCAGGTGTTCCTTCAGGAACGGCATGATCTTCGACCACGCGTCCTTCGCATCGTCGGGTCGGTGGACCTCGGGACGCTGCTCGTTGAGGAAGGCATGATCCGCGTTGGGATAGATCACCTTCTCGAACGGCACGCCCGCGGCCGCCAGGTCGGCCTCGAGGCCAGGTAGGGCCTCGATCCCGTGGTCCTGTCCACCGAAGATCCCGAGCACCGGGATGCCCTTCATCTTCGCGTAGTCGGGCTTCTTGCGCGGGGGCACGCCGTAGCAATCGACGACCGCGCCGATGACCTCCGGCGCGACCGTGCCGGTCATGAGCGCGAGCATCCCGCCCATGCAGAAACCGATCACGCCGATCTTTTTGCCCGACGACCTCGGGTGCGACGCGAGGAACAGCGCCGCGCCGCGCGCATCCTTGGCCGCCTGGCCGATGTCCATCTCCATCATCAGCTTCTGCGCCGCGTCGGGCTCACCGATCCGCGCGCTCTTGCCGTGAAAGAAGTCCGGGGCCAGGGCGTTGAAGCCCTCGCGCGCGAACATGTCGGCGACGCCCTTGATCTGGGTGTTGAGACCCCACCACTCCTGGATGACCAGGATGCCCGGACCCTTGCCAGATGCGGGGCTCGAGAGATACCCGCTCGCCGTTCCACCGGTGCTCGCGAACGTCACCGTTGCTCCCATCACCCGCTCCTCTCGACCTGATTCCGAAGGATGCCGATCTTCTCGATCTCCAGCTCCATGATGTCCCCCACCTTCAACCACTCCGGCGGCTTCCGGCCCATCCCGACGCCCTCGGGCGTGCCGGTGATGATCACGTCGCCCGGGCGCAGCGTGAGGCCGGCCGAGAGCTCGGCGATGATGCGGGCGACCGAGAACACCATGTGCCTCGTGTTCGAGTCCTGCTTGATGACACCGTTCACCTTCGTCGTGAGGCGAAGCGCCTGCGGGTCGGGGATCTCGTCCTTCGTGACGATCCACGGGCCGAGCGGCAGATGCGTATCGAAGTTCTTTCCCTTGAACCACTGGCCACCGTGCCAGCTCCGCTGCACGTCGCGCACGCTCACGTCGTTCGCGACCGTGTAGCCGAAGATGTGATCGAGCGCGTCGCTCTCCGCGATGTCCCGGCCCCCGCGCCCGATGATCACCGCGAGCTCGACCTCGTAGTCCAGCTGATCGGAGATCGGCGCGGGGTGCCGCACGCCGGCCCGCGGGCCGACGATCGCGAACGGGTTCTTCGAGAAGAGCGCGGGGTGATCGGGGATCTCCTGCGGCGCCGACGCCGGCCGGAAGTCCTTGCCCTCGGCGAAGTGCTCCGAATAGTTCCAGCCGACGCAGAACACGTTGCGCTCGGGCACGATCGGCGCGAGCAGCCGGGTGCTGTGCAGCGGAAGGCGCGGACCCGCGGGCGCCCACCCGGCGCCGCGCTCGATGAGCTCGATCATCTCCACGGTGTCGCGGAGCGGCAGGATCTCGTCGCCCTCGATGACGCCGGTGAGCGGGCCTTCGCCCTCGTCGAACGTGCAGAGCTTCACAGGGCCGGTGCCGGCTCTTCGCCCGGCCAGGCCGCGTACTTGCGGCGGTAATAGAGGAGTGGCGTGCCTCCGAGGACCCTGCCGCCCTCGACCAGACCGACGAACATGACGTGATCCCCTTCTTCGATGATGTTCTGGACCGTGCACTCGGCGTAGGCGGTGATCGCATCGGTGAGGATGGGCGCTCCCGCGGCGACAGCTGACGCGACCCACGCGACGCCGTCGAACTTGTCGTCGGCCTTCGTCGCGAACCGCGTGCTGAGATCCTCGCTGCCGGCCTTCAGGAAGTTGACGATGAAGACCCCCGAACGGCGCAGCGACGCGAGCGTACGAGAGGTGCGATCGAGGCTGACGAGCACGAGCGGCGGCTCGGTCGAGAGACCGATGAACGACTGGGTGGTGAGCCCTCGCGGCGAGCGATCGTCACCGATCGTCGTGATGATGGTGACCCCGCTCGGGAACGAGCCCGCGAGCTCGCGGAACGTGGCTCGATCCACCGGCACGCGCCCTATTCTGGATGGCATGCGACCGACCCGCTTCCACTACGCCTGGGTGGTCGTCGCGATCACGTTCCTGGCCCTGCTGGCGACCTCGAGCGTCCGCGCCGCGCCCGGCGTGCTCATCACACCGCTCGAGCGCGAGTACGGCTGGGACCGGGCGACGATCTCTGCCGCGATCGCGGTGAGCATCCTGACCTTCGGACTCGGCGGGCCGCTCTCGGGGACCCTGATGCGGCTCTTCGGCCCGCGGAAGGTCATCCTGTTCGGCTGCTCCTTGGTCGCCGCGGGCCTGCTCGCGATGCTGACGCTGCACGACATCTGGCAATTCTTCGTGTTCTGGGGCGTGGTCGTCGGCATCGGGACCGGCGCGGTCGGCAACGTCCTCGGCGCCGCGGTCGCGCACCGGTGGTTCCGGACGCACCGTGGGCTGGTGATCGGCGCATTCGGCGCGGCCACCTCGACCGGCCAGCTCGTCTTCATCCCGGCCATGGCGGCGCTCACGGTGAACGTCGGCTGGCGCGCGGCCATCGAGCTGCTCGTGGCGGTGTCGATCGTCGTGCTCGTTCCGGTGGCGATCTTCATGCGCGACAAGCCGGAGGACAAGGGGCTCAAGGCGTTCGGGGAGCAGCTCGTCGTGAGCGACGAGGAGCGCGCGGCGGACGTGCGGACGACGCCGTTGCGCGCGGCCATGCGGACCGGTGACTTCTGGCTGCTCGCGGGAAGCTTCTTCATCTGCGGGTACACCTCGAACGGGCTCATCGGCACGCATCTCATCCCGCACGCGATCGAGCACGGCTTCACCGAGGTGACGGCGGCGAGCGCGGTGGGGCTGATGGGGGCGATGAACATCGTCGGGACCCTCGGGTCGGGCTGGCTGTCGGACCGGTTCGACAACCGCAAGCTGCTGGCCGGCTACTACAGCTTCCGCGCCCTCTCGCTCGTCGCGCTGCCGTTCGTCGTCGACAGCGGCGGCCTATACCTCTTTGCGTTCGTCTACGGCCTCGACTGGATCGCGACCGTGCCGCCGACCGCGAACCTCGTCGCGAGCATCTTTGGCCGCGCGTCGCTCGGCACGATCTACGGCTGGGTCTTTTTCAGCCACATGGTCGGCGCGGCGATCGCGGCGTATGCGGCAGGCTACGTGCACACGATGCTCGGCGACTACCACCTCATGTTCATCTCGGCCGCGCTGTTCGGGTTCGTCGCCGCCGGCCTCGCGCTGCGCATCGCGCCCCAGACGCGGACGGCAACGGTGGCCGCCGCGGCCTAAAATCCGCAGGCGCACAGCCGGGAGAAGATGGTTCTGATGAGCACAGGCAAGGGGGAGCTGGCACGGATCGCGCAGGCCATGGTCGCGCCGGGCCGTGGCATCCTCGCCGCGGACGAATCGTCGAACACGATCCAGAAGCGGTTCGATGCGATCGGCGTCGAGTCGACCCCCGAAACTCGCCGCGACTACCGCGAGCTCCTGTTCAGGTCGAACGACGCGATGTCGAAATATGTCTCAGGCGTGATCCTCTACGACGAGACGATCCGCCAGAAGGCCAAGGACGGTACGGCGCTTGTCGCTTTGATCGAGGCAGCGCGCTCGATCCCCGGCATCAAGGTGGACAAGGGAACGACTCCGCTGCCATTCCATCCCGGCGAGGTCGTGACCGAGGGGCTGGATGGACTGCGCGAGCGGCTCGGCGAGTACCGCGGGCTCGGCGCGCGCTTCGCGAAGTGGCGGGCGGTCATCTCGATCGGAGAGAACATCCCGAGCTGGGCGTGCGTCAGCGCGAACGCGCACGCCCTCGCGCGGTACGCGGCGCTCTGCCAAGACGCCGACATCGTGCCGATCGTCGAGCCAGAGGTCTTGATGGACGGCGACCATGACATCGATCGCTGCGAACAGGTGACTCGTGACGTCCTGACTGCGGTCTTCGCGCGGCTGCACGAGACCGGCGTCGATCCCGCCGGAATGATCCTGAAGCCGAACATGGTCACGCCGGGCGACAAGTCGCCGAAGCGGGCGACGCCGGAGGAGATCGCTGCGCGCACTGTGCGCGTCCTGAAGGACTGCGTGCCGAGCTCCGTTCCCGGCATCGCCTTCCTGTCGGGCGGTCAGGCTGATGAGGAGGCCACCGCGAACCTCGATGCGATCAATCGCGTCGGCGGTACGCCCTGGCCGCTCACGTTCTCGTACGGCCGGGCGCTGCAGGCCGCGCCGCAGAAGGCCTGGTCGGGAAAGCCGGCGAACGTGGCAGCGGCTCAGCAGGCATTCCGGCATCGCGCGGAAATGAACTCGCTCGCCGCGCGCGGAAAGTGGACGCCCGACCTCGAGAAGAAGACGAAGGCGACCGCCGCGGCCTAGTCCCAGCCGCTCCGGCCGCGGCCGCGCCGTGAGATGAGCAGGCCGAGCCCGATCACGATGAACGCGACGGGCCACAGCCGGCCGATGTCGAGGTCGAACAGGAACACCGCGGTCAGCGCGGCGAAGCCGAGCCCGGCGACGATCTCGCCGAACGCCTCGTCGTTGTCGCCTGCGCGGAGCGCCTCGGCCGCCTGCTGGAGCGAGGCGAACGCCGGTATGAGGAAGAGGAGCGCCCACCAGTTGTGGAGCGTGTAGCTGAAGTAGCTCTGGGCGAGGAACGCGAGGCCGACGATGATGAGCGCGAGGCCCGGCAGCCACGACCCGAATTGGTAGGAGTACACCGACTTCCGGCGCCGCACCGGCTTCGCGGACCAGTCGGTCCCGGTCTGGCCGCTCACGGGCCGCATGCTAGTCCCGCTCCCGCCGCCCGGCGAAGAATCCCGAAAGCAGCGCCTCAGCGTCGCCGCGGCGCGCACCGCGCATCACGCGCCATTTCGGATGGTGGTTGAGGCTCGGCTCGTCGAGCAGCTCAGCCACGGAGCACACCGCACCGGCCTTCGGATCCGGTGCGGCGAACACGACGAGCTCCACGCGGGCAAGCACCGCCGCGCCGGCGCACATCGCGCAGGGCTCGAGCGTCACGTAGAGCGCGCAGCCGGAGAGGCGCCAGCGACCGAGCGTCTTCGCGGCCTCGCGCAGCGCGATGAGCTCCGCGTGCGCGGTCGGATCCTGGTCCAGCTCGCGCGCATTGTGACCGACGCCGACGATCGTGCCCTCGTGCACGACGATCGCGCCGATCGGCACGTCGCCGTGGTCGGTGGCGCGCTTCGCTTCGTCGAGGGCCTGGGACATGAACCCGTCGTCGTCGGTCACGCCCGGAAGGCCGGTCACGACCCGGTGAAGCGAGAAGGCCGCTTGCCCAGGAACGCCCGCACGCCCTCGGCGTAGTCGTGCGTCCGGCCGGCCCGGTCCTGCAGCCCTGCCTCCACCTCCAGGAACGCGGCGAGATCCTGGCCCCACGCGGCGTTGAGTGCCTCCTTCGTGAGGGCGTACGCCTCGGTCGCCCCGGCGGCGACGCCAGCCGCGTAGGCACGCCATTCACGCGCGAAGTCGTTGGAGGGCCAGACGTGCGTGACCAGACCGATGCGCAGTGCCTCGTTCGCGTCAACGGGCTCGCCACTCAGGATCATGTCGAACGCGCGTCCCCAGCCGACGATCCGCGGCAGGAAATAGCCGGCGCCGGCGTCGGGGACAAGGCCGACCCGGCCCCAGCCGGCGCGGAACGACGCGGCCGACGATGCCACCCGCACGTCGCAGGCCGCGACAAGACCGAAGCCGGCACCCGACGCGATGCCGTTCACCGCGGCGATGACCGGCTTGCGCATGGAGCGGATCGACATGATGACCGGGTGGTACCGCCGCTTCAGCTCGTCGCCGAGGCGGAGCTCATCGCCTCGCTCGAGCGCAGCCGCGCGATCGCGCAGATCCTGACCGGCGGAGAACGCGCGGCCCGCGCCGGTGATGACGACGGCGCGCACGGCCGGATCGGCGCCGGCCTCGGCGACGGACTCGCGCAGCGCGATCGTCAGAGCCTCGTCGAACGCGTTGAGCACGTCCGCGCGATCGAGGGTGAGGACCGCGACCTCCCCGTCGCGCTCGACGCGAAGGCCGCTCATTTTCCCTTGAAGACGGCCTTCCGCTTGGTCATGAAGGCGTCGACGCCCTCCTTCTTGTCCTCCGTCGCGAAGAGGAGGTAGAACGCCTTGCGCTCGAACTCGAGGCCCGCGTCGAGCGTGGAGTTGAGCGCGAGGTCGATGGCCTCCGTCGCGAGGCGCACGGCGATCGGCGGCTTCTCCGCGATCGTGCGGGCCAGGGCCTTGGCGTCCTCGAGCCACGAGGCCGCCGGGTACACCTGCGCGACCAGGCCGATGGCCTTCGCTTCGTCGGCCTTCACGCGCCGGCCGGTGAGGATGATGTCCATCGCGCGGTACTTGCCCACGGTGCGCGTGAGCCGCTGCGTGCCGCCGGCTCCCGGGATGATCCCGAGGTTCACTTCGGGCTGGCCGAATTGCGCCGTCTCGCTCGCGACGATGATGTCGCAGGTCATCGCGAGCTCGCAGCCACCGCCCAGGCAGTAGCCGGAGACCGCGGCGATGATCGGCTTGCGGATCCTCCGGACCCGCTCCCAGCGCGTGGTGAGGTCCTGGGCGAGCATGCTCGCGGGGGTCGCCTCGACGAACGAAGCCTTGATGTCCGCGCCCGCCGCGAACGCCTTCTCGCTCCCGGTGAGGACGATGCAGCGGATCTCCGCGTCGTCGTCCAGCTGCTCGAGCCCGGCGACGAGCTCGTCCATGAGCTCTTCGGAGAGCGCGTTCAGCACCTCGGGGCGATCGAGCTGGACGGTCGCGATCGGTGCCTCGCGGATGATCTTGATCGTGCTCACGTGGCCAACTCCCGTACAACTCCCGCGGCAGCCGGGCCTCTCTGCGGACAATGCCGGCCCGTCCGATGTGGAGGAGTATGTCGCGTCCCTCCGATGGGGGTGTCGCGCGGCGGCAGACGCCCGAGACTTGACCGGTCATGGGACCGCAACCCCTCGTCGCCGCGCCGCGCCTCGAGCACGCCGTCAATCTGGCGCGCTGGGCCGGCGTCGCGCTGGCGGTGGGGCTCTCCCCGCTCTATCCGCACCTCGGCGTTCCGTGGGTCGTCGCGCTGGTCGTTCTCATCGCCGGCACCGCCTTCGTCGTTCCGCGGCTCGATTCTCCCCGACTTGGCCACGCCGCGGACATCGCGATCGTGGTCGCAGCGTCGTTCGTGTACTCCCCCGACCCGCAATGGACCACGTTCTTCCTGCTCGTATTGGTCATCATCACGGGCGCGTTCCGGTTCGGCCGGATCGGCGCGTTCGGCACCGCCATCGCGGTATCGGCCAGCTACTTCGCGATCGCGGTGTTCCGGCAGACCGTGCTGGCGTTCCCGATGGAGCCACACCGCGTCGCGTTCCACATCTCCGTCTACTTGCTGAGCGCGTTCCTTATGGCCGGGGTCCTCTGGGAGCTGGAGAACCTTCGGGCCCAGACCGCGGAACAGACCGGCCGGTATGAGGCGCTCCTGCGCGCGCAGAGCGAGCTCGGGCAGGTCGTTGTCATGACCGAAGGCGACCGCATCGTCTACGCGAATGATGCCTTCGCCGAGCTCGTCGGCCCGGACTTGGAGATCACGAGCGTGCGGTCGCTGTACGACGTCATCGTTCCCGCGGAACGCGACGCGTTCCGCGATCGCGTGGACACCCATGTTCGCTCCGGCCGGAGCATCACCACCGACGTGCCGATCCAGCGCGCCGACGGCGAGCGCCGGTACCTCGAGATCGCGCTGAAGCCATTCGGCCGAACAGGCGGCGGCCGCCTGGTCATGATCGCTCGCGACGTCACGGACCGGACCCACGCCGAGAACGCCCTCGCCCATCAGGCGCTGCACGACCGTCTCACCGGGCTGCCGAACCGGACGCTCCTCCACGACCGCCTCGAGCACGCGATCCTCGAAGCGCGGCGTCGCAACGAGCCGCTCGCTCTCCTGCTCATCGACCTCGATCAGTTCAAGGCCGTGAACGACAGCTTCGGGCATCACGTCGGTGACGCTCTGCTCACGCAGGTCGGCCCGCGGTTCCAGACTCACCTGCGGGAGACCGATACCGTCGCACGCCTCGGCGGCGACGAGTTCGCCGTGATCCTCCCCGGAACGGACCACTCCGCGGCGGGCCGCGTCGCCACGACGTTGTTGAAGGCCCTCGAGCGGCCGTTCGTCGTCGAGGCGGAAGCGCTCCCGATCGGCGCGAGCGTCGGCATCGCGATGTATCCGGCACAGGGCGAGTCCGCGAGCGTGCTCCTGCAGAAGGCGGACATCGCGATGTACGCCGCCAAGGCGGAGTTCGGGAACGGTTACACGGTGTACGCCCCCGAGCACGAGCGCCACGGGGCGGACCGCCTCGCGCTCCTCGCCGAGCTGCGGCGGGCGATCGAGAGCGACGCCCTCTTCCTTGAGTTCCAGCCCGAGGTGAGCCTCCGCAGCGGTCGGGTCACGGCGATCGAGGCACTCGTCCGGTGGCGCCACCCCGAGCGCGGCACCGTGTCGCCCGCCGACTTCATTCCGTTCGCCGAGCAGACCGGGCTCATCACGCCCCTCACCGAATGGGTGATCCGCCGAGCGCTCCGAGAAGCGCGAAGCTGGCGGGAGGCCGGCCATGACGTCCCGGTCGCAGTGAACCTGTCCACGCGCAACCTGCTCGACCCCCTCTTCCCGCAGCAGGTCGGGATCGCCCTCGAAGTCGCGGGCGCGCCCGCGTCGGCACTGCGATTCGAGATCACCGAGAGCGTCCTACTGGCCGAGCCGGAGCGATCGATGATCACGCTCGGCGAGCTGCGCGACCTTGGCGTGCGGCTCGCGCTCGACGACTTCGGTACCGGGTACTCGTCGCTCTCCTATCTCCACAAGCTGCCGCTACAAGAGGTGAAGATCGATCGCTCGTTCGTCGAGAAGGTCTGCTCGCCGGGTGATTCGAGCTCGACGATCGTGCAGGCCACCGTCGACCTCGGGCACCGCCTCGGGTTCGAGGTCGTCGCCGAGGGTGTCGAGACGCAGTGCGCGTGGGATCGTCTCGTGGAGCTCGGCTGCGACATCGTGCAGGGGTACCACATCGCTCGGCCGATGGACGGCGCGGATGTGATCCGCTGGCTTGGCGAGCTCGAGCGGATCCCCCGCCTCACGACGGCTCGCTAGTAGAGCTGCCCCTTCGGGGCAGGCTGGCATTTCGGGCAGAGGTCCACGTCGTCGAGCCCCTTGCGCCGCCGCATGAGCACCGCACCGCATCGCGGGCAGGGCTTTCCCGCGCGGCCACGGACGTTCAGGTGGGCGCGGGGCTTCTCGTCGAGCTGCGCCGGCATGGCCTTTTCCACCTCGGCGAGGCCCCGCTTGATCTCGCCCTTCAGCGCGGCGTAGAAGCGGTGCATCTCGTCATCGGTCAGCGAGCCGACGCGCCGCTTCGGGTGCAGCTTCGCGGTCCAGAGGATCTCGTCGGCGTAGGCGTTCCCGATGCCGCTCACGAACGTCTGGTCCTGTAGGAGATTGCGGGCCTCGCTGCGCTTCGCCTTCGCGCGCTTCGCGAATTCCGCTTCGCTCCACGTGAGCGTGCCGGCGTCGGGGCCGATGTCCCCGAGGCCGGGCGCCGCGAGCCCGACGTAGACCTTCCCCATCCGCACGTCATCGCGATAGCGCAGCTCGGTCCCGTCATCGAACTCGAGGCGCACGCGCGTGTCCTTCGTCGCCTTCGCTCCGACCGGCTGCAGCGAGAAGATGCCGGCGAGCATCGGGTTCACCGTCATCACGATCCCGTCGAACCTGAAGATGAGGAACTTGCCGTGATGCTCGACCGCACGCAGCGTGCGGCCGACCAGGAGGCCGTCGACCGGCTTCTCCGCGCGTAGCACGACGGGGTCGCCGAGCCGGACCGCGACGATCTTCTTCCCGACGAGCGCGGCGGCGATGCGCCGCTGCATGACGCGCAGCTCGGGCCACTCAGGCATCGCTCAGTCCGGCACCGCGGACAGCCACCGCGGCTCGGGCAGGTCGAAGTGCCGTGCGGCCCACGCGAGGGTCGCCTTGAGCTGGCGGCGCTGCACCTGGCGGATCCGCGGCAGGCCCGCCTGCGGCGGCCGCCACGCCCGATCGGCGAAATAGCCCGCGATGCCGGCGAGGGACGCATCGAGCGCGACCGACCGCAGCGGGAGCAGCAGGTCGTACTCGGCCACCAGCCGCTCCGGCTCCGGACCGCCCTCCGCGGTCACGGCCTGCGCGAACGCGGCCACGTCCATCTCGTGCGGCCCGGCACAGGCGAAGTTCCAGTCGAAGATCCGCAGGAGCTTCCCCTGGAGCCGGATGTTGTCGGACCGCGTATCGAAGTGCATGAGCGAGAACGGCGGCCGGAGCTTCATGAGCAGCGCGCTCTTGGCGCGGAGCACCGGCAGGGCGACGTCCAGCCACTCCTCGGCCTCGTCGGCGCGGCGCTTCGCGAGCGACGCCGTGCCGCGCAGCTCGCCGCTCGACGCGAGGCGATCCCAGAACATCGCGAAGTCCTGGTGCTCGATGCGCGACAGCCACCGGGGCAGCGGCTTGCCGTACGTGCTCGCGTGGAACGCGGCGTACGAGCGCGCGCACGCCCTGACCTTCGCGAGCGACCACGGCGGCATGGTCTGCGGGCCGAGATCCTCGAGCACGAGGACGTGCCAGCCGTCCGCGCGCGCGGCGCCGTGGTACGCGGGCGCCCAGGGGCGCAGGTACGGGCCGAGCCGCTGGTAGATGTGCTCCTCTTCCTCGAGCTTCCACAGGACCGCGCTGTCCTGCTCGAGCGGATACGTCCCCTTCAGGAACGCGCGGCGCCCGTCACGGAGGCGCATCCGGAATGTCGCGGACGGCGTGAAGCCGCCGAACACGCGCTCCGCGCGCGCGACCGGCGATCCGAGCAGCTTCGCGACCTCGTCCTTGACCGCCCGCGGCACCGCCGACCAGGGCGGCTTGGCCTCAGCTCCGGTCCGCGACAACGGTCCGCAGCTGCTGCCAGGCCTCGCGCGCCTCTTCGACCGAGCCCTCGTCCTCGATGGTCGAGATGTCCCCGGGGTCCTTGTCCAGGATCACGGCCTTCAGGACGCGCCGCATGATCTTCCCGCTCCGGGTCTTCGGCAGCATGTCGACGAAGTTCAGCTCGCCGATGACCGCGAGCGGCCCCAGCTCCCTGCGCACCGTCGCGAGCAGCTCGGTCTTGAGCGCGTCCGACGGCTGCTGTCCCTGCTTGAGGACGACGAACGCGGAGATGACCTGGCCGCGCAGCTCGTCGGGGCGGCCGGTGACGCCGGCCTCGGCGACCGCCGGATTGCGGAGGAACGCCGTCTCGACCTCGATGGTCCCGATGCGGTGGTCCGCGATCTTGATGATCTCGTCGGCGCGACCGCTGAACCAGACGTAGCCGTCCGTGTCGATCGACGTGGCATCGCCGGTGAAGTACACGTTCTGCCCGGGCACCTTGTCCCAGTAATCCTGTGCGTAGCGCTCGGGCTCGGCCCACAGGCGAGCGGTCAATCCGGGGAACGGCCGCGTGATCACGAAGATCCCCTTCTCGCCCGGCCCGCAGGGCGCGCCCTCCGGCGTGAGCACCTTCGCCTCGACGCCGGCGAGCGGCACGCCTCCGGATCCGGGCTTGATCGGCAGGAGCGCGATCCCGTAGGGGTTCCCGACGACCGGACCGCCGGTCTCGGTCTGCCAGTAGTGGTCGATCACAGGGATGCGATCGCCGAGCGCCTCCTTCTGGAACCATTCCCACGCCGGCGCGTTGAGGACCTCGCCGGCGCAGAAGACGCGCTCGAGGGACGTCAGATCGTGCTTCTTCGCCGGCGCGTTGCCGTAGCGCATGAGGAGCCGCACGCCGGTCGGCGAGGTGAAGACGCCGGTCACCGCGTGCCGCTCGACGATCTTGTAGAACGTCTCGGCGTCCGGATGGTCGAGCGCCCCTTCGTACGCGATCGTCGCGCAACCGATGAGGAGCGGCCCGAACACGATGTAGCTATGGCCCACGACCCAGCCGATGTCGGACGTCGACCACCAGACGTCGCTCGGCTTCAAGCCGAACATCCACTTCGCCATCGAGTAGACGTAGACCTGATAGCCGCCGTGGGTGTGGACCGCGAGCTTCGGCTTCGCCGTGGTGCCGCTCGTCGCGAGGATGTATGCGGGCTCGTTCGCCTCGAGCTCGATGTGCGCGTCGTCCTGGCCCGCGCCGCCGGCGAGGAACTCCGTCCAGGTGATGTCCCGTCCGTCGACCCACGGGATCCGCGCGTCCGTCCGCCGAAGGACCACCACCCGCTCGACCGTCGGTGCCCCGGCGACCGCGTCGTCGACGATCTGTTTGAGCGCGACATCCTTCCCCTTCCGGTAGGTGACGTCCGTCGCGAAGAGGGCCCTCGCCCCGGCAAGCCGGACGCGCTCGCCGAGCGCACCCGATCCGAAGCCCGCGAAGATCACGATGATCACGGCACCGATCCGGATCGCGCCGAGCATGAGCGCGATCGCCTCCGCGGACGTCGGCATGTAGATCGCGATGCGGTCGCCCTTCCGGATACCGAGGCCGCGGAGCGCCGCCGAGATCCGCTTCGTCTCGCCCAGCAGCTCCGCGTAGGTGTACGTCCGCGTCTCGCCGCGCTCGTTCTCGGTGATCAGCGCAGTGGCGTCGCCGCGCCCGGACTCGACGTGGTGGTCGACGCAGTTGTAGGCGAGATTGGAGCGCCCACCCAGATACCAGCGGAACGTCGGCGGCTGCCAGTCGAGGACGCGGTCCCACTTCTTGGACCACCGCAGCTCCTCGGCAGCGCGGCCCCAGAAGCCTTCGGGATCGTCGGTCGCCGATCTGCGCCACGCGGTCACCGTCGCGAGCGCGTCCCCTGCCGCCACGCGCGGATTATCCGCTTCGGTGGCGGCCGCTCAGGCGGGCCAGCTCGCGCGCGACGGCGGCCTCGCCGGCGACGAGCCGCTGCCCATCCCACAGCGCCGGGGTCCGCGCCGAGCCGAGGCGTGGATCGTCCCTGGCATCCGTCTCCGCGTTCTCGAAGCTGATCCGCGGCTTGAGGCCGAGCTCGACCACGAGCCGCCGGACGCGAGCGCTCTCCGCCTCGGCGATGCGGTGGAAGAGGACATACGGCGACGTGAGGAACGCCGGACGCGGCAGCCATCGCGGCACGTGCTCGACGTACTCGACGTACTCGTGGCCGAACTGGTCCGCGAGCCGCCGTTCGTCGAGCCGCACCCGCTCGGCGAAGCGCTGCCATTGGAGCGCCACAGCGGCGAGCGCCGCCGGTGATCGGGTCAGCGCGACGAGACCACCGAGGAAGAGCAGGTGCCCGACGTACATCGGGTTCCGGACGACGCCGTACGGCCCGGCGGTGACGAGGCGGTCCGGCCCGGCAGCGAAGCCCGGTCCGCCGCCGCCGCGATCGCCGCGGTACGCGCCCGCGCCGCGG
>DASWFN010000168.1:0-12702 GCA_036394215.1 Candidatus Limnocylindria bacterium | reverse complement strand
TCGCAGGCGATCGTGAACGGCGACATGACCCAGGTCGACCTCGCCGCGGGCTCGAAGTCCGGCCTCGTGATGGCGCGCGAGATCCTGCGCGATGTCGAAGGCATCGGGTTCGTCGACTTCGACGACACGGACGTCGTCCGGCACGAGCTCGTCGCGCGGATCGTCCGCGCGTACGATCGCTACGAGAGGTCGTCCGAATGATCAGATTCGCGCCACGGCCCCGATCGATCGCGGACGTGCGCGCCCTCATCCGGGCCGATCCGCGCGTCCGGATGGCCGCGTTCGTCGTCGCGACCGGCCTGCTCAGCGCCATCGCGCTCCTGTTCTCGCCGCCGGCCGTCGTTTCGTACAGCAAGGCCGGCGTCGTCGCGGATCGCGAGGTCCGGGCGCCGCACTCGACGGTCTTCGCCTCGGAGTCGCTGACCCAGCTCGAGCGCGACAAGGCCGCGACGGCGGTGCAGCGCGTGTACGCCGCGGACCCCGCCGCGAACGTGAGCGCGAGCGCACGGCTGCAGGCCGCGCTCACCGGCATCGGCCGCGTCCGCAGCGACGCCACGCAGCCCCGTGACCAACGGATCGCGACGCTCACCAAGCTGAGCGAGATCGCGCTCAGCGCGCCGCTCGCGACGGACGCGCTCGACATGACCGCCGCCGAATGGGATCAGCTCAACCGCGAGCTCGCGCCCGCGCTCCAGACGCTCTACCAGCAGGGCATCCGTCCCGAGCAGCTCGACACCGCGCGCACCGACTCGGTGCCGAAGGCGCTGCCGCCGGCCTGGACCGACCGCCAGAAGCGCATCGGCGGGGAGCTGTTGAAGCAGAGCCTCGTCCCGAACTTGATCTTCGACGCGAACGCGACCGCCGCGGCGCAGCAGGCGGCGCGCAACAACGTCGCCCAGGTCCAGGTGCAGGTGACGGCCGGCGAGGTCGTCGTCCGCGAGGGCCAGGTGGTGACCGAGCAGGATCTCGAGAAGCTCCGCGCCCTCGGCCTCGTGAACCCCGGCATCGACTGGAAGAGCGCGATCGGGCTCCTCGTCTGGGCGCTGCTCATCGCCGGCGTTCTGGCGCTCTTCGTCGAGCGCTACGCGCAGGAAGCGTGGAGCGACGATCGCAAGCTCGTCGTCGTCGGGCTGTCGCTCATCGTCATCACCGCGGCCGGTCGGGCGCTCATCCCGGGTCATACCGTCGCCGTCTACTTCGTCCCGTTCGCGGCCGTCGCCATGACGCTCACGGTCCTCGTCGGCGGGCGCACCGCGCTCGCCACGCAGATCGCGGGCGCGCTCCACATCGGGATCATGTCCGGCCAGGTCGAGCTCGTCGCATACGTGCTCGTCCCGGCGCTCCTCGGGATGGCGGCCGTCCGTCGCGCGACGACCGCGCGCGAGTTCGTCGCCGCCGCGCTCTACGTCGCGCTCGGGTGCGTCGGCGTGATCGCGACATTCCTGCTCGTCGGGCGGTCGGCCGACACGCTCGGTGCGGTCCAGCTCACCGCCGCCGCGCTCATCAGCGGCGTCGCCTCGGGCGTCCTCGCGTTCGGCGCGGTCGTCATGCTCGGCCATCTCTTCCGGATCACGACGGTGTTCGAGCTGCGCGAGCTCGCCGACCCGAACCACCCGTTGCTCCGCCAGCTGCTCCTGCGGACGCCCGGCACGTACCACCACTCACTGCTCGTCGCCAACCTCGCCGAGCGCGCGGCCGAGGTCATCGGCGCCGATCCGCTCGTCGCTCGAGTGGGCGCGTACTACCACGACATCGGCAAGATGCGGAACCCGCTCGCGTTCATCGAGAACCAGACCGGCACGAACCCGCACGACGAGCTCGACCCGGCGGTGTCGGCGAGCATCGTGTCCGCGCACGTGCGCGACGGGCTCGCCCTCGCCGATCGCTACCGGCTGCCGCCGCAGATCCGCGAGATCATCCCCGGCCACCACGGCACGAGCCTCATCCGGTTCTTCCACACCATCGCGCAGCAGCGGGGGACGATCGTCGATGAGGCCGCGTTCCGCCATCCCGGCCCGAAGCCGCGCAGCAAGGAGGCGGGCATCGTCATGCTCGCCGATGGCACCGAGGCCGCCGTGCGGTCGCTCGACGAGAAGACCCCCGAGCGCATCAGCGAGATGGTGGAGCGCATCGTCAGCGAGAAGGTCGCCGACGGCCAGCTCGACGACTGCGATCTCACGCTGCGCGACGTGCAGCGCGTGAAGGGGGCGTTCCGCGAGCTCCTCGCGGGCGTCTATCACGAGCGCATCCCGTATCCGGAAGATCGCATCGCGCGTCTCCCGCCCGCGTCGACCACGCCGCCCACGAGCGCGTCGAGCAACTGAGACTCTCATTCCGCGGCACGGCGCCCTGCGATCTTTCGCCGGTGCGGCGGGCGATGCGCGCCGCGGTGAAGCCCTACGGGCTCCCGGCGGACGCGCGGATCACCGTCGCGTTCGTCGAAGACGATGAGATGCGCGCGCTCAACAAGCGCTACCGGAAGAAGGACAAGACCACCGACGTGCTGTCGTTCGGGCAGCGCACCGGCCGGGCGAAAGGTGAAAAAGCGGTAAGAAGGCTCGAGCGCGATCCGGACGGCGCGCTCGAGGTCGGCGACGTCCTGATCAGCGCGGCGGTCGCCGGGCGGCAGGCGAAGCGCCGTGGCCATCCATTGCGGCGCGAAATCGCGTTCCTGGCGGCGCACGGCGCGCTCCACCTGCTCGGCTTCGAGGACGAGACGCCGGCCGGGTACCGGGAGATGGTCCGATTGGGCAGTGCCGCCACGGCGGAAGCGCTGGCAGAATCGCGCCGGTGACACCTGCCGGCCCGCGCCGTTGTAGGTGGGTGATGCGATGGATCGGGGTTTCGGCCGCGGCCTGCGTCGTGGTCTCGTCCCTCCTCGCGTCGGGCCCGGCCACGGGCTCGACCGCGGACCTCATCATCCAGGTCGACGGGCTCGTGAAGAGCTTCCCCGGCGACGCGGGCGTCTACGTCGCCGACCCGAATAGCCCCCAGCCGCTCTACATGCACGACCCGGATGTCGTGTTCATCGCCGCATCGCTCTACAAGCTCGGCATCCTCGCCCACGTCGAGACGTTGGTCGACACGGGGAAGCTGAAGTACACGGACACCATCGAGATCCAGCCCGACGACATCACCGAGGACGGCTCGTACGAGCTCGCCGGCACGGTGATGACGGTCGACGACGCGCTCGAGGCCATGATCACCATCTCGGACAACGGCACCGCGCTCGAGCTGCTGCACTCGCTCGGCCCGGCGAACATCAACGCGACGCTGCAGAAGCTCGGGCTCGCCAGCTTCCACATCGCCAACGACGACTTCGACGACAACACCACCACCGCTCGGATGATCGGGCAGTACTTCACGCTGCTGGCGCAGCGGAAGCTCATCTCGGCGGCCGCTTCGGACCGGATGCTCGCGCGCCTCGAGCGCCAGCAGATCAACGACCGCCTTCCCGCGCAGCTGCCGGCAGGCACGGTCGTCGCGCACAAGACCGGCAACCTCGGCTACGTGACGCACGACGCGGGGATCATCTACACGAAGTCCGGGCCCCGCGTCGTCGTCGGAATGACCGCCAACAGCGCGGAGGACGACGCGTTCCACCTCCTGTCGGGGCTCGGCGCGCTCGTGTACGCGGCGGTCCTCGAGCCGCCGGCGAACGCGCGGTACCGGCTCCCGACCGCGGTGCTGTCGTTCGACGCGGGCTCTCCGCAGACCCAGCCGATCCAGGTCACGAACGCCGGCACCAAGCCCTGGATCGCGAGCGGCGCCGGCAGCGTCCGGCTCATCTGGGAGATCCGCGACTCGACCAAGAAGGTCGTGAGCAGCGCGCCCGCGCCGATCCCGCTGCCCGCGCTCGCGCCGGCCGCGTCGGCGAACGTGACGCTCTCGTACGGCGCTCCGGTCGCGGTCGGCGACTACACGCTGACCGTGGGGCTCGTCGACGCGAACGGTACCGCGCTCGCGTCGGCCGGTGCCGCGACCGGCTCGTTCACATTCCACGTCCACGTGCCGTTCCTCGTCGCGGCGACGACGCGGATCCCGCAGCTCGTCCACCGCAGCGAGGCATCGCTGCTCATCGTCCAGTACTCGAATCTGCCCCCGGCCGGCACCGACCCGCATGCGTACACGCTGTTCTGGCGCGCGATCGACCCGGCGACGAGCAAGACCGTCGCGTCGGGTAGCTCGCCGCTCGGCACGAGCCTCGGGCCGGGCGGCGGCACGTTCTTCTCCCTCTTCAACGCACCGGCGCTCCGTGGCACGTACCGGCTCGCCGTCGAGCTCCGCGAAAGCGGTCGGACGGTCAGTGACGTGCAGACGGTGACGATCGAGATCGCCGGCGCGCGAACCTATCCGGGCGACCGCGACTCGGTGGCGCCGGCGCCCGGACCGACCGGGCCGAGGCCAAGTGGGCCGAGCGGATCACCGCCGCCGCGGCCCTCGCCGAGCGGCACGCCGATCGGCCGGACCCCGAGCCCGACGCCGACGCGCTGACGCGCCGGGGTCAGCGCCAGCGGCTGAGGATGTTCTCGCGTCGGAACGCGAGCCGCGCCAAAACGAAGACGAGGATGTCGCAGACGAGCAGGAAGATCGCCGTGCCCACGAACGACTCGTTGTTCAGCACCACGCGTCCGGTCACCTGCAGGATCCCGATGCCGACCACGGGTACAACGACGAGACCGCCGATCTGCTGCGCGACGCGCACGTCGTTCACGCGCGTCGAGATGAGGATGCCGAGGTTCACCGACAGCAGCGTCAGGAGCGGGACCATCACGATGATCGCGAGGATCCAGCGCGGCGCCGTGACCGCGCGCACCGCGGCCGCGCTGCCGAGCGCGCCCACCGCCGTCAGGTAGATCCCGTACGCGATCCACGTCACGAGGACGGCCGGGATCGCCGAGGCGAGGCTCTTCGCGAGCAGCAGCTCGCCGACGCGGACCGGCGCCGCCAGCAGCGGCTCGAGCGTGCGCGCCGACTTCTCGCCGATCACCGAGTAGATCGCGATGGTGAGCGGCACGACGGTCGGGATGAGCATGAAGAGGATGAGGAAGTAGGTCGCGATGAGTCCCTGCACGGCCTCCTTCGGGTCGAGGCCGACGACCGCGGGCGATGCCGCGTAGAGCGCGGCCACGTCCTTCTCGCTCGGCGGCACGAGCGCGGCCGTCGCCACCGCGCCGATACCGGCGGCGAGGATCACGAGCGGCGGGAGGATGGTCATGCCCACGAGCAGCCGATTACCGAGCGCCTCGCGCCACTCGCGGATGCAGACGGTGCGCACGATGGTCCCGCGGCCGGCGGTCGTCGCGAGCGTGCTCATTCGCCCTCCACGATCTTGAGGTACACGTCCTCGAGCGAGACCTTGCGGTCGCTCACGTACGCGACCTCCGCGCCCGCGCCGACGAGCGCACGGACGACGCGCGGGTTCACGAGGAGCGGGTCGGCGCTCGAGACGATGATCGAGCCGTTCTCGAGCGCCGCGGTCTTCACGCCCTCGATGCGCTGGACCTGCGCGAGCAGGTCGGGCCGCGGCGACGGCACGATCCGGAACTCGGTCGCGTGCCCGTACAGCTCGGCCCGCAGGCGGGCGGGGGTGTCGATGCGGATCACGGACCGGCGGAAGAACGCGATGCGATCGCAGAGCCGGTCGGCCTCGTCGAGGTTGTGCGTGCAGAGGAAGACGGTGCGGCCCTCGCCGCGGACCTGGCTGATGAACTCGCGCACGGTGCGCGCGGCGTCGGGGTCGAGCCCCGTGGTCGGCTCGTCGAGGAACACGATGCGCGGCTCGTGGATCGCCGCCCGCGCGATCGCCATCTTCTGCTTCATGCCGCGCGAGAACGTCGCGACGGCCTCCGTGCGACGGTCCCAGAGGCCCATGAGCCGCAGGTAGCGCTCGGTCTGCGCCCGCGCCGTCGCGCGGTCGAGCCCGAACAGCGCCGCGAAGAACAGGAGGTTCTGCTCGGCGGACTGCCGCTCGTAGAGGCCGGGCTGCTCGGTGAGGATGCCGACCGAGGCCCGGATCTGCTCGTCCTGCCTGCCGAGGCGGTAACCGGCGACCTCGGCGGTCCCGCTGGTCGGCGCGATGAGCGCGCAGAGCAGGCGCAGGGTCGTGGTCTTGCCCGCGCCGTTCGGGCCGAGGAAGCCGAAGACCTCGCCCTCTCGCACCTCGAGGTCCAGCTCCTGGACGGCGGTCAGACGCTCGAATCGCTTCGTCAACCGCTCTGCGCGAAGGACCACGGCCATCAGGTCGAGTGTACGTTCGCGCGACTTCTACAATTGCTCGATGACGGCGGTATCCGACCTCGATACGCAACGGAAACTCACCGAGCTTTCGTTCCTCCGTGAGATCGCGCAGCTCGCCTCCACGACCCGCGACTGGGACGAAATGCTGCGCATCGTGATCGATCGGACCACCGATGCGATGCATGCGGAGGTGTCCTCCCTGTATCTCGTCGAGAAGCGCGAGGGGCTGCTGCGGCTCGCGGCGACGAACGGCCTCGACCGCCGCTGGATCGGGAAGGCCACGCTGCGCACGGGCGAGGGCATCACCGGTTGGGTCGCGAACGCGCGCGTGCCGCTCGCCGTGCGCGACGTCCGCCACGAGCCGCGCTTCAAGTGGGTGCGCGCGGTCGACCAGGAACGCTTCACCTCGATGCTCTCCGTGCCGCTCGTCATCCGCGACGAGGTCATCGGCGTGATGAACGTGCAGACGGTCGAGCTGCGCGAGTTCGAGCGGGGCGAGATGGACTTCCTCCAGACGATCGCGAACCAGGTGGCCGGCATCATCGAGAAGAGCCGCCTGCAGCGCGACGCCGAGCGGAAGCTTCGCGAGATGTCCGCGCTGTTCGAGGTCTCGAACATCCTCACCTCCACGCTCGAGCTCGATGAGGTGCTCGCGCTCGTCGTGGACCGGCTCGTGCGCGTGTATCCGGGCGCCTCGGGCGGCATCCTGCTGCGCGACCCATCCGGCGAGGCGACGCTGCGCGCGAGCTCAGGGTCGCTTCCGCGATCCGCGCTCGCGTCGGCGAAGACGGCCCTGCTGGAGACGCGGCCGGTCGTCTCGGCCGACGGGCTCTCGCTGCCGCTCATCGCCGGCGACCGCATCGTCGGCGTCGTGGCGCTTTCGGTGCCCGGGCAGACGGAGTTCGCCGAGGCCGAGGTCGCCTTCGTCGGCGCGCTCGCCAACCAGGCCGCGCTCGCGATCGACAAGGCGTCGCTCTACGCCCTCGAGCGCTCGACCGCCGAGAGCCTCCGCGAGCTCGACCGCGCGCGGTCCGACTTCGTCGCGGTCGTGACGCACGACCTGCGCACGCCGCTCTCGGTCGTGCGCGGCTACCTCGATCTCTTCGCGGAGCAGGCCGGCAAGAGCAAGAACGGGCACCGCCTGCCGCTCGCCGAAGCGTCGGCGCAGGTCGAGCGGCTGGACCAGCTCGTCGACCGGATCCTCGCGTCGGTGAAGGCCGACCGGCCGGACATCACCGTCCGGCGCGCCCGGTTCGATCTGCGCTCCGGCCTGGTCGCCGCGGTCCGCGAGATGGGCCCGATGGCGCGCAAGCACCGGCTCCGCGGCCCGCGCGCCGGGACGCCGCTGTGGGCCCGTGGCGACAAACGGCGTACCGCCGAGGTCGTGGGAGGTCTCGTCCACAACGCGACCAAGTACGCGCCGCCGGGGACCGCGATCACCGTGTCGGTGGCCAGGCGGAAGGACCTCGCGATCGTGCGCGTCGCCGACGAAGGTCCCGGCGTGCCGCCCGAGGACCGTCGCCGGATCTTCGAGCCGTTCGTGCGCTTGGGTAGCGACGAGGTGTCGGGCGCCGGCATCGGTCTCTTCTCCTGCCGTCGCGTCGTCGAAGCCCAGGGCGGCAGCCTCTGGTATGAAGACCAAGTGAGCGGTAAGACTGGAAGCGTGTTCGCGTTCAGCATCCCGCTCGGAGGAGCCGACTGATGCCCAGCGTTCTCATCGTCGACGACGACCGTGCGCTGGTCGGCATGGTCGCGTCGCTCCTCGGCACCGAGGGGTACGACCTGCTCACCGCCTACGACGGCGAGACCGCGCTCCGGCGTCATGCCGACGAGCTACCGGATCTCGTCATCCTCGATCGCCGCCTCCCGAAGCTGAGCGGCGACGATGTCTGCAAGCGCATTCGCGCGATCGCGCAGACGCCGATCCTCATGCTCACCGGCGAGAAGGGCGAGGACGAGCGCGTGCGGCTCCTCGATCTCGGCGCGGATGATTACCTCGAGAAGCCCTTCGGTCGCAAGGAGCTGCTGGCGCGCGTGCGCGCGCTGCTGCGGCGCGCCCCACGTGGCGCGGCGCCAGCGAGTGCGGCGGAGATCGGTGGTCTGCTCATCGACACACGGGCCCACGCCGCGCGCATGAACGGCGACGAGCTGCCCCTCACACCCACCGAATTCAGGCTGCTTTCGGCCTTAGCCGCGCGTCCGGGCGAGCTCGTCGAGCGCAAGGCGCTGCTTCGCGCGGGCTGGCCCGACGAGCGCGATCCGGATCCGGAGTGGCTCAAGGCACATCTCGCGCGCCTGCGCTCGAAGCTCGAGAGCGCGGGTGCGCCGGTCCCCGCGAACGTGCGCGGAGTGGGCTACAAGCTCGGCTGAGCCCGCGTGCGTTCGAACGCGTGCACGCGATAGCCGTCGGGATCGGTGAACACGATGAAGCGTCCCGTCGGCGCGTCCTGCGGATCGCCGGGCCGTGCACCGAGGATCGACAGCCTCGAGTGCGTCGCGGCGAGGTCATCGACGCGAAGGTTCACCATCGTCGAGCCCGGCACGACGGGCTGCTCGTCGTCGTGCGCGCGATGGAAGGCGAGCCGCACGCCGTCGGCGAGTGTGCACTCTGCCCAGTCGTCGCCGTAGCGCGTGAACGTCAGCGCGAACGCGCGTTCGTAGAACGCGATGGCCCGCTCGATGTCGGCGACGTACCGGTAGACCACTTCGATCCCGCGGACGGAGGGCACAGGCGAATAGTGACGGTCGGCGTCACCGAACAGCAACCTCTCCGCACCTGACCCGACACCGCTTCAGTACTTAGCGTTCCTCCATGGACGACGAGCGCGACGCCTGTGCCCTGGTCGCGATCGCGCGCAAGGACGGCGCGGCGACCCGAGAGATCCTCGCGGAGACGATCCGCGGGCTGGAGTGCCTCGCGCACCGCTCCGGCTCGATCGACGGCGAGGGCGACGGCTCCGGCGTCCTGACCGACATCCCGCGCGAGCTCTGGGCCGACGCGCTCGGCGCGTCTCGGCTCGACCCGGCCATCGCGTTCGACCGGCGCTTCGCCGTGGCGCACATCTTCGTCCCGCCGCGCGACGACGAGCTCGTCGAGGCGGAGGCCCGGCGCATCTTCGCGAAGTACCGCATCCGCGTGCTCCTCGAGCGCCATGGCAACACGCGCCGCGCCGCGCTCGGCCCGCGCGCGCGGCAGGGTGAGCCCCGCTTCTGGCAGCTCGCGCTCGAGGTCCAGGGATCGTCGCGCCGCGCGGGACGCCGCCTCTACAACGCCGGCGTCGACATCGAGCGGGCGACCGCTGCGACGATCGTGAGCCTCTCGCGGAGCACGGCCGTGTACAAGCTGCGCGGGCATCCGCAGCAGCTCAAGGCGTACTTCACCGACCTCGCGGATCCACGCTTCAAGACGTCGATGGCGTTCGGGCACAACCGCTACGCGACGAACACGACGACGAGCTTCGAGCGCGTGCAGCCGTTCCCGGCATTCGCGCACAACGGCGAGATCAACACCATCGCGCGCCTGCGCGACGAGTCGACGGCGCTCGGCATCACGCTCTCGCGCGGCGGCAGCGACTCACAGGACGTCGACGCGACGCTGCGCGGCATGGTCTTCGACCGCGGGCTCGATCCGATCGAGGCGATCGAGCTCGTCTTCCCGCCCATCGTCAGCGAGGTCCGGCGCATGGACCCCCAGGCCCAGGACGCGTTCACCCGCGCCCGGGCGGCGTTCGGTCCGTTCGCCCAAGGACCGGCGGCCTTCCTCGCGCGCATCGGGGATATCTGCCTGGTCGGCGTGGACGCGATGGGCCTCCGCCCGCTCTGGTATCTCGAGACCGACGAGTCGCATGTCTTCGCGAGCGAGCGTGGCTTCATCCCGCTCGAGCGCTTCAGCAGCGACCCGCGGCCGCTCGGACCCGGCGAGCACGCGGCGCTCCAGCGGACCGCGAACGGCTGGCGTCACCTGAACGAGCGCACCATCCGCGCGCGCTTCGTCGCGAAGCGCGCGAAGCGCGGCTGCGCGCCCGAGGGCGATCGCGCCCGCCTCGAGGCCGGAGGGCCGCTCTCCGTTGACGCTCCCGATGCGGCGGCGAAGCCGCCGCACGGCCGCATCGAGCTCGCGGTCATGCCGGACGAGGTCCAGGACCTCGCGGTCCGGCGGGAGCAACAGTTCGCGGCCTTCGGCTACGACCCGGAGGACCTGAAGCAGGCGACCTTCATGGAGCAGACCGCGAACGAGCCCATCGGCTCGCTCGGCTACGACGGTCCGCTCGCCGCCCTCGCGACGAAGCGCGCGAACCTCGCCGACTTCCTGCAGGAGACCGTCGCCGTCGTCACGAACCCCGCGATCGATCGCGAGCGCGAGATCGAGCACTTCTCGACGCGCATCGTCATCGGCCCCAAGCCGACCATCGACGGCACCGGGCGCACCTACCGGTGGACCGAGCTCCGTGTCCCGCTCCTGCTCGGCGGCCACGGTCCCGAGACCGCGATCAGCCCGGACGATCATCGCCCGATCGCCCGCACGCTCGGTACCTGGCTTGTCGAGGATCTCCTCGACGCGCTCGGTGCGCAGAGCCGCCGAGCGGCAGCGATCCTCGAGTCGGACCGCGACTGGGAGGAGGATCCTCGCAACGCGCTCGCGCGCCTCGCGCACGACGCGGTCCACGCGGTCAAGGGAGGCGCGCGCGCGATCCTCATCCGCGACCAGGCCGTCCGCGCCGAGGGACGCGCGTGGGTGGATCCGTTGCTCGTGATCGCGGCGACCCAGCGCGCGCTCATCGCCGCGCCGTCCTCGAATGGCTCGCTGCGACGCGAGTGCGCGATCCTGCTGTCGGCGGGCAGCATTCGCAACCTGCACGACGTCGTGGTCGCGCTGGGCCTCGGCGCCGACGCGGTGAACCCGTACCTGCTGCTCGAGCACGCGCACGCGACGGGCGATCCCGACGCGGTCTCGAATCTCGTCGAGGCGCTGCGCAAGGGCATCGAGAAGGTCTGCTCCACGCTCGGGATGCACGAGGTCCGCGGCTACGGGCGCGCGTTCTCGGCGGTGGGTCTGGCTCCCGACGTCGCGGAGCTCCTCGGCGTGCGCACCTTCGGCGCGAGCGCCGCGGCCGGTACGGGCTGGGACGCGCTCGCGCAGGACGGCTTCGACCGCGCCACGCTGCTGCGCGGACGGACGCCCGCGCGACTCGAGCCCGCGTTCCGCATCTACCCGCGTCTCTGGAAATCGGCGCTGCAGGTCGCGAGCGGCACGGCCGAGTACGGCGTCTACGCGGAAAAGCTCGCCGAGGTCGAGAGCCAGCACCCGGTGTCGCTGCGGCACGCGCTCGACGTGCATCCCGCGGGACCGGCGGTGGAGGAGGCGTCGACGACGGCCGGCGAGCACAGCGCGCCGTTCTACATCTCGTCGATGTCGTTCGGCTCGCAGGGCGAGACCGCCTATCGCGCGTACGCCGAGGCCGCGAAGCGCCTCGACATCCTCTGCATCAACGGCGAGGGCGGCGAGCTGCCCGACCTCCTGGGCAAGTACCCGAAGTGGCGCGGGCAGCAGATCGCGTCGGGCCGCTTCGGCGTGTCCGCGCTCCTCGCGAACTCGTCGCGCTACCTCGAGATCAAGATCGGCCAGGGCGCGAAACCCGGAGAGGGCGGCCACCTTCCCGCACGCAAGGTCTCGGTCAAGGTGGCGCTCGCGCGGAACGCCAAGCCGGGCGTCGACCTCATCTCGCCGTCGAACAACCACGACATCTACTCGATCGAGGATCTCGCGCAGGTCGTGCGCGAGCTGAAGACGGTGAATCCGGACGCGAAGGTCTCGGTGAAGGTGCCGTCGGTGCCGGACATCGGGATCATCGCCACCGGCATCGCGAAGTCCGGCGCGGACATCGTCACGATCTCCGGCTACGACGGCGGCACCGGGGCCGCGCGCCAGCACGCGCTCCGCCGCGCCGGCCTGCCGACGGAGATCGGCGTCGTCGAAGCGCACCGTGCTCTCGTGAAGAGCGGGCTGCGCGAGCACGTCGAGCTCTGGTGCGACGGCGGGATGAAGAGCGCGCTCGATGTCGTGAAGATGCTGTGCCTCGGGGCCGACCGCGTCGGGTTCGGGACGCTCGCGATGGTGGCGATCGGCTGCACGATCTGCCGCGGCTGCCAGACCGACACGTGCCACGTCGGCATCGCGACGCAGATCGAGAGCGTCGCCGAGGCGACGGAGAAGGGCATCAAGCGGTTCGAGCCGCAGGAATTCGATCGCGCGGTCGCGAACCTCGAGCGGTTCTTCGGCGCCATGCGCGCGGAGCTCGCGCGGCTCGTCGCCTCGCTCGGCCTCGAGAGCGTCCGCGACCTCGTCGGCCGCACCGATCTGCTCGTCCAGGCGCGGTCGCTCGACCGGCTCGATCTCGCGGCCCTGCTCGAGCCCGCGGGCGAGGCCGTCGCGGCGGGCGCGCTCGTCGCGGCCGGCGCGAT
>DASWFN010000167.1:0-8012 GCA_036394215.1 Candidatus Limnocylindria bacterium | reverse complement strand
CCGATGACGTCGGTGCCGTTCTTGATCTGCTCGATGCCCGCGACGTCAAGGCGCATCGACGCATAGAACTTCAGCGCCTTGCCGCCGGTCGTGGTGATCGGTGAGCCGAACATCACACCGATCTTCTCGCGCAGCTGGTTGATGAAGATGACGGTCGTCTTCGTCTTGGAGATCGTGCCGGTGAGCTTGCGGAGGGCCTGGCTCATGAGCCGGGCCTGCATGCCCACGTGCGCGTCGCCCATCTCGCCCTCGATCTCGGCCTTCGGCACGAGCGCCGCGACCGAGTCGACGACGACGAGGTCGACCGCGCCGCTCCGCACGAGCGTGTCGGCGATCTCGAGGGCCTGCTCGCCGTTGTCGGGCTGCGAGATGAGGAGCTCGTCGGTGTTCACGCCGCAGATGCGGGCCCAGCCGGCGTCGAGCGCGTGCTCGGCGTCGATGAACGCCGCGGTGCCGCCGCTCTTCTGGACCGACGCGACCGCGTGGAGCGCGAGCGTCGTCTTGCCCGAGGCCTCCTGGCCGTAGATCTCGACGACCCGGCCGCGCGGGTAGCCGCCGACGCCGAGCGCAAGGTCGAGCGCGAGGGAGCCGCTCGGAATGACATCGATCGCCTGGATGCCCTCGGCACCGAGCTTCATGATCGAGCCCTTCCCGAACTGCTTTTCGATCTGAAGGATGGCAGCGTCGATGGCCTTGGACTTCTCGCTCATCTTCTTGGACCCCTCGGACGACAACGGCACGGACTTGCTCGGCGCCGCCACCGCTAGAACTTCTCCTTGCGCTTGGGCTTGATGACTTCGAAGGTCATCGGAGCGGTGGGGGCCACGCCGGTCCCGTGCTTCTTCAGCTCCTTCTCGAGCTGTTCTTTGGACTTCTTTTTGGCCTTCTTGCCGCCTGCGTCTCCACCACCGGTGGGCATGGACGTCCCTCCCTGAACACGTTTGGAAGCAGAGCGAGCATAGCAGCGGAAATGGCTGCCTAGACTGCGCGAATGCCCGACGCGAAGCGTGCCGCGCGCGTCACGACGAAGACCGGGGACGGCGGCGATACGTCGCTGTTCGGTCCCGGGCGGATCCGCAAGACCGATCCGCGGATCGAGGCCCTCGGCGACCTCGACGAGACGCAGTCCGCGATCGGCGTCGCCCGCGCGCTCGCCTCGGGGACCATCGCCGAGACGCTGCTCGAGCTGCAGCGGGCCCTCTACGTCGCGATGAGCGAGGTGGGCACGCCGGAGAGCGACCGCGCGCGGCTGCCCGCCCGTATCGACGCGACCTCGGTCGCCGAGCTCGAGGAGCACGCCACCGCCGTGCGCGCGACCGTCGACATCGCGGCACGCTTCGTCATCCCCGGGGAGGACGAGCTATCGGCGCGGCTCGACCTCGCGCGGGCGATCTGCCGCCGGGCGGAGCGCCGCGTCGTCGCGCTCGCGGATGCCGGCCAGATCGACGGCGAGCACCTGCTGCCATGGCTCAACCGGCTGTCGGACGTGCTCTTCGTCGTATCCAGAGCGGTCGAGCCAGGGGCTCGCGCGGCCAGGGAGTAGGCCGGTGCCCGACGGGCACGCCGAGCGGCGGCTCATCACCGCGATGTTCATCGATATCGTCGGCTCGAGCGACCTTGTGTCACTGGGGCCGGAGCGGATGAAGCGCGTGCTGGACCGCTTCTTCGCCGATCTCTCCGCCGAGATCACCGCCGAGGGCGGGACCGTCGAGAAGTACATCGGCGACGCGATCTTCGCCATCTTTGGCGCGCCGGTCTCGCACGAGGACGACGCCTTGCGCGCGCTGCGCGCGGCGGGGCGCTGCATCGCGAAGGCCGCGGTCGCGACCGACGGCCGCCCGGCGGTCCCGATCCGGATCGGCGTCGAGACCGGCGACGCGCTCGTCGACCTCGACGCCGCGCAGACGGACCGCCAGCGCATGGCCGTGGGTGGATGCGTGAACGTCGCGACGCGTCTGCAATCAGTGGCCGCGCCGGGCACGGCGCTGGTCGGCCCGGGCACGCGCGAAGCGGTCGGCACCGGCGCGGCGCTCGAATCTGCCGGGGAGGTGGAGCTCAAGGGCCTCGGGCCGTCCCCCGCCTGGCGGCTCGTGTCCGCGTCGCACCAGCAGGCCCGCCCGCGCGTCCCGTTCATCGGCCGTGACGCGGAGCTCGAGGTGCTTCAGCTCGCGTTCCGGCGTGCGGCGGGCGGCCGCAATGTGCTCGCCGTCGTCTCCGGCCCTCCCGGTCAAGGCAAGACCCGGGTCATCGAGGAGCTCGTCGCGCGGATCGGGGAACGCGCGTCGGTCCTGATGGCGCGCTGCCGGGCGGCGGGCGAGCTCGGGCCGCTCGAGCCGCTGCGGCAGCTGCTCGGTGCGAGCACCATCGAGGAGGTCCGGGCTCGGATCGCGGCCGTGATCGCCGACCCGGCCGAGGCCGACCGCGTCGCGGATGCGCTCTCGCACAGCGCGGGTCTCCGGATGAGCAACGCGTTGCGGGCGATGCCCGTCGCGGATCGCGAGGACGAGATCACGAATGGCTGGCGCCGCTACCTGACGGCGCTCGCCCGCGAGCGTCCGGTCGTCGTCTGGGTCGAGGATCTCCACTGGGCCGATCCGCAGCTGGTCACGCTGATCGATCGGCTGACGCTCGCCGGGAGCTCGCCGATCCTGTTCGTGGTGACGGCGCGACCCGAGTTCGCGCAGCAGGCCGGTATCCGGCCGACCGGCCAGCGATTCTTCATCGATCTGGAGCCGCTCACGGCGGACGAAGGTCAGCGGCTGGCGACCCTTGCGGGCGGGATCGGCGATCCGATCACCGGCCGCGCCGAGGGAAACCCGCTCTTCATCATCGAGCTCGCCCGGGCACGGACGCGGCGGGATGAAATGTTGCCGATGACCCTGCGCGGCGCCATCGGCGCGAGGCTCGACGATCTTCCCGCACGCGAGCGGCAGATCCTGCAGGCCTGCGCCGTCGTCGGCGAGGCGTTCGACGCGCGCGAGGCGTCGATCCTGCTCGGCCGCGACGCGGGTGAGGTGCACGCCACACTCGATCACCTGGTCGACCTTCTCTACCTCCGCTCCGGCGATGACGGAATCTTTCGCTTCCACCACGGGCTCCTCCGCGAGGTCGCCTACGGCCAGCTGCCGATCGCCGAACGGCTCAAGCTGCACGCGCGCTTCGCGCGCTCCGGCCTTGGGGCAGCGGATCACGACCGGCGTGCCCACCACCTCTGGCAGGCCGTTGGCGGACCGGACGCCGCGTGGGTCTGGGAGGACGCCACCGAGCGCGATGCGCTCCGGCAGGAGTGCCGCACGGCGCTCATCGCGACGGCGCGCACCAACAGTGAGGCGTTCCTTCACGATGCCGCGGTCCTGTGCGCCGAACGAGCGCTGGCGCTTGCGGACACTCCGCTCGAGCGGGCGGACGCGCATCTCGTGCTCGGCGAGGCCTACCTCTTGGCCGTGTCCGGGGACGAGGCGCTCGCGCATCTGATGCCGACCCTGGCCGCGTACCGGGAAGCCGGCGCGACGCCACCGGCGCGGATCTATGGGGCGATCGCCGATATCACGAGGCGGCCGGGGGGCCTGCGCGTCGCGCCGGAGCCGAAGGCGCTCGCGCGGACGCTCGAGGACGGGCTCGCGATCGCGCGCGCGGAGGGCGACGCGGTGTCGCAGGCGCGGATCCTCGTGGCGCTCGCATTCCGCCTCGAGAGCCCTGAGGAGAAGGAGCGTATGTTCGCCGAGGTCGGGTCGCTCGTCGATCGGACCGACGATCCGGCCGCCTTCGTCGAGATCCTCGGATACCAGGCGTATCACGAGCTGAACCAAGGTCGGGTGCGAAAGGCCGAGGCGCTCATTGACCGCGCGACAGCGATCGCGGCACAGAGCCGGTCCGTCCGCAGGGACTACCTGTTCTTCGAGACCGGGATACTGACATTCGTGCTCGGCGACCTCGCCCGCCTGGATGCGAGCACCACGGACTACGAGCGCGCGGTCGCCTCGGCCGGTCCCCACGTGCAGCAGCATCCGCGCCGCGGTCGCGCGCTCGCGGCAGTCGCGCGCGGTGACTGGTCGGCTGCGCGCGCGATCGCGCACCAGGTGGCGCAGTCGATGGACGAGCACCCCGAGACCGTCTTCTGTTTCGCGGCAGGTAACGCGTTGAGCTTCGGCGCCAGCGCTGCCGCGATCTCCGGCGAGCTGGTGGAGGCCCGCGAGCTGCTCGCCCGCGCCACGAAGCTCAGCGCGCTGCCGAACGTCGGGGAAGCGTGGCTCGCTGCCGCATACGCGGCGCTGGGCCAGCGCGGCGATGTCCTACGGATCGACGACAAGACCGCGGCCGACGCATGGGCGCAGTGGCTCCCCGTCGCCCTGACCGAGATCGGCGAGTGGGACCGTGTCACGCGTCGGCTTCCGATGCTCGAGCGGAGGGCCGCCGGCGGCGATCGCTTCTGCGGCGGGGTCGCGGCTGCGATCCGGGAAGAACTTGCCGCCCAAAATGGCGGTCCGCGGCCGTCGCACGCGGCGCTCCGCGAGATGGGCTACGCCGGGATCAGCGCGATGCTGTCGTTCCGCCCGAAGGTCGGGTAGCGGCTAGCGGAGCCAGGGCGGCGCTTCCCACTTGTCGGGAAGCACCGTGACCTTCACCGGCATCTCGGAGGCCTGCTCGGAGACCGACTGGATCTGATTGATCAGCATCGGGCCGTACGGGCAGAACGGGGTCGTGAGGACCATCTTGACCTCTGCCTCTTCGGGGGTGAACACGACCTCGCGGATGAGGTCCAGGTCGATCACCGAGAGGCCGATCTCGGGGTCGAGGACCGCCTGCAGCGCGTTGAGGATCTTCTCCTGCTTCTCGGCGTCGGAGAGGATGGGCGTGGTCTCTTCTGTCATGAACCTATTGTCGCACGGCATGTCCGCTCGGAAGCGCCTCGCGCAACGCGCCCTGTTCGCGGCGGTGCTGGCCTCATTCGTCACGCTCGCGCTGGGCGCCCTGAAGCCCGAGGAGCTCGACTTCATCTGCTTCTGGAACGGCGCGCGATCCGTCGAGCAGGGCCTGGACCCGTACGACGAGGCGATCTGGTCGCCCGCAATCGCGGCTCTCTACGAGGCACCGCCGGGCACCGTGAAAACGCCGCCCTGCCCGGGCCGCTATGCCTACCCGCTGTGGACCGCGATGGCGATGGTGCCCTTCGGGCTCCTGCCGCTCGTCGCCGCATCGGTCGCCTGGATGGTGTTGCTACTGGCTGGGACCGGCGCCGGCATCGCGCTGCTCGCACGCGCCGCGCGCCTCGAGCGTGACGATGCGGTCCTCTTCGCGACCATCGTGCTCAGCTCCGAGCCGGCCTGGCTCACGGTGCGCAGCGCGCAATTCGGCGGGCTCGAGCTCGCGGCGCTCGGGCTCCTTGCCCTCCCGGCGACGGCGGCGCAGCCGGTCCGTCTCACCGTCGCCTCGTTCCTCTTGCTGCTCAAGCCGCACCTGACGCCGCTCATCGTGCTCGAACGCCTGCGCGCGGCGAGCGGCCGCGCGCGCGCGATCGCGGCCGGTGCGCTCGCGGCGATCGTCGCCGGCTCGCTCCTCGTACGTCCGGCCTGGCCGGCGGAGTGGCTCGGGGAGGTCGGTGGCCATCGCATGGTCATGGCCTCGACATCCGCGACGCCGTGGGGCTTCGTCAGCTGGCTGACCGGCCGGAGCGACATCGCCTTCGTCACGGTCGCGATCGCGCTCGTTCTGTTCGCGCTCGCGCTGCGCGGCGCCGAGCTGCGCGATCCGCTCGATCGCATCGCCGTCGCGCTCGTCGGCTGGCTCCTGGTGCTCCCCTACCTCTCGAGCGCGGATCCGATCCTGCTCGCGGTCGCGTGGTGCGCGATCCTGCGGCGCGCTCGTTCGGTGATGCTCGTCGTCGGCCTGATCGCGGTCGCGACGGTGATGCCGTGGGCGCTGTACGCGCTGAAGGAGCCGGTCGTCGTCGACGTGCGCAATGGGCTGGTCATCCCGGCGACGGCGGCGCTGCTCGCGTACGCGCTCCGGCAGCGGGCGGCTGCGCGACCGTCGCCAGCAGCGCGGTGAGGGCCGGCACCACCGCGTTCAGCGTGTCGCTCCGCGACTGCAGGACCAGGAGTGCCCACGGCAGCACGACCGCGACGACGACGACCGATGCCAGGAGCACCCGGCGCTCGGCAGGCGCACGGCGCTCCGCCGCGGCGAGGACGACGGCCCATGGAACGACGAGGAACAGCTGGTCGTAGGCGGCGACGTGCGGTGTCGCGAACAGCGAGATCGCGAGCACGATCGCGCCGAACGCCAGGTGATCGATCTTGCGTCCGCGCGCGAGCAGCAGCGCTACCGCGACGAGCAGCGCGACCGCGGCCGCACCCCACGCGGCGTTCCCGAACACGGCGACCGACAACCCCCAGGCCGTCGGTAGCAGTCGGGCCAGCTCGAGGCGGCCGCCGAGGATCTCGCGTCCCCATTCGAGCGGCCACGACGGGAAGACCGCGAGCGAGACGGCGGCGAGGACGGCGAGCACCGTCGCGAGCGCGGCGATAAAGCGCACGTCCCCGCGCCGCCCCGCACGCCAGAGCAGCGCGACGGAATACAGCGCGCCGAGCTGCGGCTTGAGCGCGAGGAGGCCGGCGCTCGCGCCGGCGCGTGCGCTCGGAGGCAGCAACGACAGCGCGGCCAGCGGCAAGAGCACACCGGTGAGCTGGCCGAACACGAGGACCTGGGCCAGCGGCAGCGAGCCGAGCGTGACCGCCGCCAGCAGCAGCGCGGGCGCGCCCGTCGCGCGGACCGTGAGGCCGACGCCGGCCGCGATGCCCACGACGAGCAGCGCGCCCCAGACGCCGGCCGCGACATCGAACGGCAGGAGCGCGAGAGGCGCGAACGCGAGCGCGGTCCAGTACGGGTACGCGAACGCGCTCGGGCACGGTGTCGCGACGATCTGCGAGCCGATGGCCCGCGCCGGGTCGCCGGTGATGACCTGCCACGCGTGGACGTCGTACGGATCGATGCCGCGCAGGACTGCCTGGCCGCCCTGGTAGAAGCACAGGAGGTCGTGGAACCGCCACGAGCCCGCGACCGCGGCGAGCAGCGCGCCGGCGCCGATCGCCAGGACCGCGCTCGCGATCAGGAGGGCGGCGCGTCGTCCCACAACGTCGCCCGCTGCGGTGGCGTGAGTCCGAGGTGCTTGTAGGCGCGCTCGGTCGCGACGCGGCCGCGGGGTGTGCGCTGGAGATAGCCCTCCTGCAGGAGATACGGCTCGTACACGTCCTCGATGGTCTCGGTGTCCTCGCTGACCGCGGCGGCGAGGGTCTCCAGGCCGACCGGGCCGCCCGAGAACTTGTCGACGATCGCGGAGAGGAGCATCCGGTCGACCGCGTCGAGCCCGACCTCGTCCACCTCGAGGGACAGGAGCGCGGCCTTCGCGACGGCGAGCGTGATGACGCCGTCGTGCTTCACCTGGGCGTAGTCACGGACCCGCTTCAGCCAGCGGTTCGCGATCCGCGGCGTCCCACGAGAGCGCCGGGCGATCTCGGTCGCGGCCGCCGGCTCGATCGGAACGCCGAGGATCCGGGCCGACCGTTTCACAACGAGCTCGAGCGACCCGGGCGTGAAGAGATCGAGGCGGTAGGTCGCGCCGAACCGGTCGCGGAGCGGCGAGCTGAGCCGGCCGATCCGCGTCGTCGCGCCGACGAGCGTGAACCGCGGCACCGGCAGCCGGAGCGTGCGCGCGCCCGGACCCTTGCCGAGGATGATGTCGAGATGGAAGTCCTCCATCGCGGGATAGAGGACCTCCTCGACGATCCGCGGGAGCCGGTGCACCTCGTCCACGAAGAGCACGCTCCCGGGCTCGAGGTTCGTGAGGATCGCAGCGAGGTCGCCGGCGCGCTCCATCGCCGGGCCGCTCGTCACGCGGATCGGCACCCCGAGCTCGTGAGCGATCACGTTCGCGAGCGAGGTCTTCCCAACGCCCGGCGGCCCGTACAGCGCGACGTGCTCGAGCGGCTCGTTCCGGCCCTTCGCGGCGGCGA
>DASWFN010000166.1:0-2409 GCA_036394215.1 Candidatus Limnocylindria bacterium | reverse complement strand
CGGCGCGGGAGCGCGAGACGGCGCTTCGGCTTCGCCTCGGCCTCCGGCTCGGTCGTCTCCGCGACGCCGGGCATGAGCTCGATGAGCATCATCGGCGCGCTGTCGCCCACCCGGCGCGGCAGGCGCGTGATGCGGGTGAAGCCCGACTGCCGCTCCGCGTAGCGCTCGGCGAGGTCGGTGAACAGCTTCTCGACGATGTCCTGCTCGGGGAGCCAGCCGATCGCCTTGCGGCGCGCGACGAGCGAGCCGTCCTTGCCGAGCACGATCATCCCGTCGACGAACGTGCGGACCTCCTTGGCCTTCGCCTCGGTGGTCTTCACGCTCTCGTAGCGGAGGATCGACAGCGTCAGGTTGCGGAGCATCGCCTTACGGTGCCCGGTCTCCCGGCTGAACTTCCGCTGATGGACCCGGTGCGGCATCTAGAGGCGCTCCTCGTCCTTGGCGGCGACGGCGTCGCCCTCCGCCGTCGTGTCCGTCGTCTCGTCCTCGAGCTCATCGGACTGCGAGTCGTCGAGCGGCTCGTCGGCGGATGCCTCGCTCGGTTCCGGGGCCTCGATGAGGCCGCGCGCCGCGAGGCGCTCCTTGATCTCGTCGAGGGACTTCTTCCCGAAGTTGCGCATGCGGAGGAGCTCCTCGTCCGGGGTCTGGAGGAGCTGGCCGACCTTCGTGATGCCATGCCGCTTCAGCGAGTTGAACGCGCGCTGCGGGAGGTCGAGGTCCTCGATCGGCATGTCCGCGATCGCCGAGGGCAGCGAGCTGCCGTTCGCGCGCGGCGCCGGAGCGAGCGCGGCCTGCGACCGGGTGAGACCGGTGAAGAGGGAGAACTGCTGGATGAGGATCTGCGACCCCTGGGCCACCGCCTCGTCCGGCGGCGTCGTGCCGTCGGTCCAGACCTCGAGGATCAGGCGGTCGTAGTCGGTGACCTGGCCGACGCGGGTGTTCTCGACGGAGAAGTTCACGCGCTTGACCGGCGAGAAGAGCGCGTCGATCGGGATCACGCCGATCGGCAGACCTTCCTTCTTGTCGCCCGACGTGAAGCCGCGGCCATTCTCGACCGTGAGCTCCATCCACAGCGACGCCTCGGGCTCGAGCGTGGCGATCTTCGCCTCGGGGTTCACGATCTCGATCTCGCTCGTGGCCTGGATGTCCGCCGCGGTGACCTCGCCGGGACCGGTCTTCTCGAGCGTGAGGGTGACGGGCTCGTTCGCGAACGAGCGCAGCCGGACGTTCTTCAGGTTGAGGACGATCTCGACGACGTCCTCCTTCACACCCGGGATGGTCGAGAACTCGTGCGCGACGCCGCGGATGCGGGCGGCGGTGATGGCCGCGCCCGGCAGCGACGACAGGAGCACGCGGCGGAGCGAGTTGCCGAGGGTGGTGCCGTAGCCGGACGGCAGCGGCTCGCAGGCGAACCGCGCGTGGCGGTCGTCGCCCTCGAGGCGCTCGATCTTGGGGTATTCCAGTTCGACGATAGACATCTACTTCCTCCGAGTTCGCGTAGCTGGCTGTGTCTGCTCGCCTGCGCGCTTCGCGCGCGCGAGCAGCATCCGATTCGGCATTCGCCTCATCGGCTGTAGTGCTCGACGATGAGCTGTGTATCGACCTGCGATTCGATCTGCTCCCGCGACGGGTCCGACACGATCTTCGTGGTGAACGCCTCGGGGTCGACTTCCATCCACGCGGGGCGGGTCTGGGTCTTCGCCCACGCGAGCATGTCCTTGAAGTACTGCGAGTCGCGCGACGACTCCACGACCGCGACGGTGTCGTTCGCCTTCACCGTGGCGCTGGGGATCGTCGTGCGGCGGCCGTTGACGCTGATGTGGCCGTGGTTCACGAGCTGGCGCGCCTGCGCGCGCGATTTCGCGAAACCGGACCGGTACACGACGTTGTCGAGACGGGCCTCGAGGAGCTCGAGCAGGTTGTCACCCGTCGCGCCCTTGAGCTCGGTCGCCGTGTCAAACGTGTTCCGCATCTGCTTCTCGAGCACGCCGTACATCCGGCGGGCCTTCTGCTTCTCGCGCAGCTGTAGCGCGAAGTCCGAGACCTTGCGGCGGCGCTGCTGGTGCATGCCGGGCGGCGAGCTGCGCTTCTCGAAGGTGCACTTCGTCACGCACTTCTCGCCCTTGAGATAGAGCTTCATGCCCTCTCGGCGGCAGAGCCGGCAGACCGGACCGGTGTAGCGAGCCATTCGGTTCTCCTCTAGACCCGACGCCGCTTCGGTGCGCGGCAGCCGTTGTGCGGGATGGGTGTGACGTCGGTGATGGCGGTGACCTCGAGACCGGTCGCCTCCAGCGCGCGGATCGCCGCCTCGCGGCCGGCGCCGGGACCACGGACGAAGACCTCGACGGTGCGGAGGCCCTGGTCCATCGCCTTGCGCGCCGCGTTCTCGGCGGTGACCTGCGCGGCGTA
>DASWFN010000165.1:0-3216 GCA_036394215.1 Candidatus Limnocylindria bacterium | reverse complement strand
ACGCAACCACTACCCGGACCTGACGTTCATGCTCGACGCGAACTCGGCGTACACGCTCGCCGACCTACCGCTGTTCAAGCGGATCGATGCGTACCACCCGATGATGATCGAGCAGCCGCTCGCGTACGACGACATCGTCGACCACGCGACGCTGCAGCGCGGCATCGCGACGCCCGTCTGCCTGGACGAATCGATCCACACGAGCGAGGACGCGCGCAAGGCGATCGAGATCGGCGCGACGAAGATCATCAACATCAAGCCCGGACGCGTCGGCGGTCACGCCTCGGCGAAGCGCATCCACGACGTCTGCGCGGAGCATGAGATCCCGGTGTGGTGTGGTGGGATGCTCGAATTCGGGATCGGCCGCGCCCACAACGTCCACCTCGCGTCACTGGAGAACTTCAGACTGCCCGGCGACGTCAGCGCGTCGGAGCGCTACTTCGAGACGGAGCTCATCGGGGAGCCGTTCACGGTGGAGCAGGACGGGACGATGAAGGTGCCGACGGGCCCCGGCATCGGGGTGACCGTGCTCGAGGACGTTATCCGGAAGATCGCGCTCCAGAAGAAGGAGTACCGGCCGGCGTAGGCGCGGACTCCGGCGGCCAGACGATGACCTCGTCGATGACCGTGCCGAACGCGTCGACGAGCCGCACGTAATCGCCGCGATCCCAGATGAGCCGCGCGGCGCCCAGCGGGCCGCCGACGTACACGTGCTTGCGCCCCGCGGTGAGGTCGTCGGCCAGCGGATGCATCGCCGCGCGGATCCGCGAGCCGGAGTGGATGCGATAGATCTCGCCGGCGCTCACGAAGGCCGGCGACCCGAACGTGTAGATCCACTCCCACTCGATCGGCTTCGCGATCTCGCGCTTCCAGAGCGGCCGGAGGTGCTGCACCCGCCAGTTCGCCATGTCGCTGTCGAGATTGACCGCGATCTCGACCCACTCGAGGTTCGCGTCGTCGATGGAGGTCTTGTCCGGCGCGACCTTCAACGAGAGGATCCGCGCCTTGTTGGACTCGACGGGCTTGAAGTCGCTCATCTGCGCGAACGCTAGCATTTGCCGCCGAGACCGCGCTGAGATGTCGGAGGGACGCATGTTGACCGAGCACACCCGCGCGCTACTGGCGGAGATCGCCGGAACGTTCATGTTCGTGGTGATCGGCGCGGGAGCGATCGTCACCGCAAGCATCTCCGCCGTACCCGGCACCGGCCTGCTGCCGATCGCGCTCGCCCACGGCCTCGCGCTCGCGATCGCGGTGTCCGCGTTCGGCGCGATCTCGGGTGGGCACTTCAACCCGGCGGTCACCCTCGGTCTCGCGATCGCGCGCAAACACCCGTGGGCGCGCGTGCTCACCTACTGGGCCGCGCAGCTCATCGGCGCGTTGCTCGCGGGCCTGATCCTGCGGCTGTTCTTCGATCAGTACCTCGCCGCGGCGAACGCGACGCACCTCGGCACGCCGACGGTCGCGCCGGCCGTCGGTGCGGGGCTCGCGGTCGTCATCGAGGCCGTGCTCACGCTGTTCCTCGTCTGGACCGTCTTCGGGACCGCCGTGTCGCCCGACGCGCCGAAGATCGCGGGCTTCGGGATCGGGCTCATCGTCGCGGCCGACATCCTCATTGGCGGGCCGCTCACCGGCGCCGCGATGAACCCGGCGCGGCACTTCGGCCCGGCGGTCGTGTCGGGCTACCTGGACAACGTGTTCGTGTACTGGATCGGCCCGTTCATCGGCGCCGCGCTCGCCGGGCTCTCGTACCGCTACGTCTTCGGTCCGCCCGAGGAGCGCGAACCGCTGGCCGATCTCAGGACGGCCACGTCTTCCGTTCGCTCGGGCCCGGCTTCGCCGGCCCCGAGCGTGCCCCCTTCAAGGGATCGCACGGAGCGCCTCTAGCAGCGGCTCCCAGCGCCCTCGCTGAAGATGACGCGCAGGTCGGTGCACTCGGCCCGAGGCACTTGGTAGTACCGCGCCGCGGTCCAGTAGTGACGGCCTTCGACGTCCGCGAGGAATAGATCGATCCGCATCGTCAGGCCGGACGCCGTCCAGTCGGAGCGGACGAATAGCTGCTCGTTCCGGAACGCGCCGGTGCCCTGGACTTCCACCTGGACCTCCGGGTCGACAGCGATCTTCAATTCCCCCCGCGCAAGGGCCGCGCGAAGGACGTCGAGGAACGGAACGACGGCACGCGCCGATCCGCCGACGCCCATGCCCGGCGGGCTGTACGGCACGGTACCGAGATGGCAGCGCGGCGTGATGAGGTCCGCGATCGCGTCAACGTCGCGAGCCGCGAACGCGAGGCTGAGACGCTGGCCGACATCTCGCGCGGCGTCGCGCGGCGCGATCGCGGGCGGAGGCGTCGCGGTCGGGAAGGGCCCGGGCTGGACCGCCCGGAAGGTCGCCGCGACACGGTCGAGCCAGCCCGGCAGCCGCGACGGAATGTTGTCGCTTTCGAACCGGAGCACGTACATGCGATCGTTCGCGCGGATCACGTACGTCGTGGACTCGTGATTCGTCTGCTGGTCCCGCACGAGCCTGACCGCCTCGCGGCCGTCGATCGTCGTGCGCTCCACCAGCATGTGCGTGCTCAGCGGCTGCGCCCAGACCTCGGCCGACAACCCCGCTGGATTGCGCCATGAGCCGATGTACAGGACCGGCTCCCCGTCCATGCTCGGCAGGTGGCCCCCATCGGTGAGGCACGCCGCGCGATCTTCGGCCTCGGTGGTGGCGGTGTACCTGTCCTGTCCGGCGCCATCTTCGCTCCCGGCCGCGATGCCCGCGGATGAACGGCGACGATCCTCTGGCAGGTCGATGCGGTAGCCGAGGATCGGGTTCTCGTAGGTGACCGTTCCGGTCGCCGTTCGGCTCGTCGGTATCGGGGTCGGCGTGAAGAGGAGCCGGCGCGTCGGCACAGGCGTGGCCGTCGGCGTCGGGCTCGGCAGCACCATCGGTATCGGCGTCGAGGATGGAGACGCGGATGGGGAGGGCGTTTGCAGGATGGCCGTGCACGCCTGAACGATCGTGACGGTCAGCACCAGCCGGCCGATCCATCGCGCGCTCACCTTGCGACCCTAGACCACGTCATCGGTGAGGGGCGAGGGATTCGAACCCTCGACCAAGGGATTAAAAGTCCCCTGCTCTACCGCTGAGCTAGCCCCCCGGCCGTCGTGATCGGCGATTCCAATCAGCTCGACGCTTCGATTATCGCCGCTGGACCGAGTGACT
>DASWFN010000164.1:0-12141 GCA_036394215.1 Candidatus Limnocylindria bacterium | reverse complement strand
TCCAGCCGGTGTTCGCTTTCCGGGACGGTCATCCTGTTATTCTCGCCTGACTTAACACTTGTGAACTAGCGGCGCCCGGGGCACGCCGTCCTGAGCGCCGATTCCGCGGACGGGGGCCTGCGCCCTCACAACGGCGCCGGTTCCGCGTACGCGGCACACGGAAAGGATTCTGGCCATGCCCGACAACCTTGTCGTAGGGCTCGCTGCCCTCGTCGCCGGGTTGCTCGTCGGCTTCGTGATCGCTCTCCTTGTGCGTCGGAGCATCGCGCTCTCGAGCGAGACGACGGCCCGCGCGAATGCGGATCGCCTGCTCGCCGAGGCACGCACCAAGCAGAAGGAGATCATCCTCGAGGCCAAGGACGAAGCCATCAAAGTCGCGAAGACCGCCGAGCTCGAGAATCGCGAGCGCCGGGCGGAGCTCCAGCGTTACGAAAGCCGGCTGGACAAGAAGGACGAGCAGCTCGATTCCCAGACCGCCGAGCTGGCGAACAAGGACAAGAGGCTCGCCGAGAAGGTCGCCGACCTCGAGACCGAGCGGGCGAAGATCGAGCAGCTCCAGGAGGAGCAGCGCGTGGAGCTCGCGCGCGTCGCCGGGCTGACTCAGGAGGAGGCCAAGGCGGCGCTCCTGCTGAGCGTCGAGGACGAGATGAAGGACATCACCAACCGCAAGGTGCGCGAGTACGAGATCGAGGCTCGCGAGCGGGCGGACGACAAGGCCCGCGCGATCATCACGATGGCCCTCCAGCGCTACGCCGCGGAGCACACCGCCGAGCATTCGGTGACGGCGGTCACGCTCCCGAGCGACGACATGAAGGGCCGGATCATCGGTCGCGAGGGTCGCAACATCCGGGCCCTCGAGACGCTCACCGGCGTCGACGTGATCATCGACGACACGCCCGAGACGGTCGTCGTCTCTGGATTCGACCCGATCCGCCGCGAGGTCGCGAAGCGCGCCCTCGATCGGCTTCTCGTCGACGGCCGGATCCACCCGGCGCGCATCGAGGAAGCGGTCAACCGCGCGCGCACCGAGATCGAGCAGTCCGTGAAGGAGGCCGGCGAGGCCGCGGTCTACGAGGTCGGCATCGGCGCGCTCCATCCGGATCTCGTGAAGTACCTCGGACGGCTGCACTTCCGCACGTCGTTCGGGCAGAACGTGCTGCGCCACTCGATCGAGGTCGCCCACGTCGCCGGGATGCTCGCGGCCGAGACCGGCTACGACCAGCAGACGATGAAGCGCGCGGGCCTGCTGCATGACATCGGCAAGGCGATCGACCACGAGGTCGAAGGGCCGCACACCGTCATCGGCGGCGAGCTCCTGAAGCGCTACGGCTTCCCGCAGACCGTCATCGACGGCGTCGTCGGGCACCACGGGGACGTCGAGCCGATCACGATGGTCGGGACGCTCATCTCCGCGGCGGACGCGATCAGCGCCGCGCGGCCGGGTGCGCGCAGCGAGATCGTGTCGAACTACATCCAGCGCCTGACCGAGCTCGAGGCGGTGGCCAACAGCTTCCCGGGCGTCGAGAAGTCGTTCGCGATCCAGGCCGGCCGCGAGGTCCGCGTGATGGTGCGGCCAGGCGAGATCGACGACCTCCACGCGGCGCGGCTCGCGCGAGACATGGCCCAGAAGATCCAGGAGACGCTCCAGTACCCGGGCCAGGTCAAGATCACCGTCATTCGGGAGACGCGCGCCGTCGACTACGCGAAGTAATCACATGCGCATCCTGTTCGTCGGTGACGTCGTCGGCCGGCCGGGCCGCGACGCCGTCGCCGCGCTGCTGCCGACGCTGCGCGACGAGCAGCGGGTCGATCTCGCGATCGTGAACGGTGAGAACGCGGCCGGCGGCGCCGGGCTCACGTCCGAGATCGCGCGCGAGCTGCAGGCATCGGGTGCCGACGTCGTGACGACCGGCAACCATGTCTGGGACCAGCGCCAGTTCGTGAACGAGATCGAGAGCCTCGACTTCGTGCTGCGGCCGCTCAATCTGCCGCCGAACAACCCCGGCCGCGGGTCGCTCGTGTGCAAGGGTGTGCTCGTCGTCAACGCCATCGGCCGCACCTTCATGGCCCCGGCCGACGATCCGTTCCGCGCGATGGACGAGCTATTGGCGTCGCGTGATCCCGGCGCTCCAACAATGACCGTCCTGGATTGGCACGCCGAGGCGACGAGCGAGAAGCTCGCGATGGGCTGGCACCTCGACGGCCGCGTGACCGCGGTCGTCGGCAGCCACACGCACGTCCCGACCGCGGACCCCCGCGTGCTCCCGAAGGGCACGGCACTTGTCTGCGACACCGGCATGGTCGGGCCGCGCGACTCGATCCTCGGGATGAAGCCGGACGTCATCGTCGACCGGTTCCGTACCGGGCTCCCGAAGCGCTTCGAGGTCGCCGACGGCGTCGTGAGCTTCGGCAGCGTGCTCATCGACGCGGACGACGCCACGGGCCTCGCGCGATCGATCGTGCGCGTGGACCGGACACACGGATGAGCACCGGCTATCCGATCGACCTCCACACGCATTCGCTGCGCTCCGACGGGGCGTACGAGCCGGCCGACCTCATCGCGCGCGCCGCCGCGCGCGGGGTGACGATCCAGGCGCTCGCCGATCACGACACGCTCGCCGGCGCCGGCGAGGCCATCGCGGCGGGGGAGCGGCTCGGGGTGCGGATCATCCCGTCGACCGAGCTGAACACCGAGTCCGAGTGGGGCGACGTGCACATCCTGGGCTACTTCCTCGAACCCTCGGACATCGCGCTCGAGGAGCGTCTGCGTTGGCTCCGCGAGAATCGCGGCCGGCGGATCGAGGTGATGGTCGAGAAGCTGAACGCGCTCGGCCACCCGGTCTCGCTCGAGCGCGTGCTCGAGATCGCGAAGGGCGGATCGCTCGGGCGGCCGCACCTCGCGCAGGCCCTGTTCGAGGCGGGGCACGTGCCGACGTACGACAGCGCGTTCGACACGCTCATCGCCAAGGATGCGCCGGCCTACGTCGAGCGCATCGGCCTCACCCCGCTCGAGGCGGTGCGGCTCGTCGTCGAGCACGGCGGCGTTCCGTCGCTCGCGCACCCGTTCACCGTCGTCGGGCTCGACGAATTGATGCCGCTCCTTGCCGCCGCGGGGCTTGCCGGGATCGAGACGTACTACGGCTCGCATCCACCCGCGATGACGGCCCGCTGCCTGGCCATCGCCCGCCGCTACGGCCTCGTACCGACGGGCGGGAGCGACTTCCACGGCCGGGGCGATCACGGCGCGCCGCTCGGTGGCGTCTTCGTTCCACCCGAGACGATCCCGGCGCTCGAAGCCCGCCGGGGACGGATGCCCGCCGCTACCATGGCGACCGCAGTGGAAGGGGATAGCTGATGGCGCGTGC
Source organism: Candidatus Limnocylindria bacterium (assembly GCA_036394215.1). Classification (GTDB taxonomy): domain Bacteria; phylum Chloroflexota; class Limnocylindria; order P2-11E; family P2-11E; genus UBA4735. The sequence continues at coordinate 8,776 of DASWFN010000164.1, read as the reverse complement.
CGTACGTCCGGTCGTCCTCCTCATGCTGCTCGCGACCGTCCTCTTCGTCGTGGACGGCATCCTGGACCACAGCTACGTCAACCAGCCGCTGTTCGACGAGTACAAGGGAGTCGGCTGGACCTCCTTCGTCTTCGCGATCGCGAACCTCCTCATGGCCATCGCCGTCGCCCGCGGCAGCGAGCGCACCCTGCTCGGCCGCATCGCCCTGTCGGCGTTCTTCATCGTCGAGCGGCCGCTCACGGCGTTCGTCCTCGGCGAGAAGTCGACGGTCGCGATCGCCGTCCACTTCGCGACGGCGATCGTCGAGCTGATCATCCTCATCGAGGCCCTGCGGATCTGGCGCCTCGGACACAGCGTCGTCCCCGGGGACATGGAGGCGATGTTCGCCCTCGACGGCCCCGGATCGGCCACCGCGGCGACGGCCTCGGCCGATGCGGCGTACACCCCATACGCGGCGCCGGTGGCCGCTGTCGAGCCGGAGCGCCGCCGCGGATCATCCGCGTGGCTCATCGGCCTGCTCACGCTCGTCCTCGCGGCGATCCTCGTCCTGGACGGCGTGGTCGCCGACTTCGTGCCCGGCGGCCGCGAGTGGGGCGTGGTCGGCGACTCGTCCGGCTGGCTCGTGTACCTCTTCGCCGTGGTCATCCTCACCGTCGCGACGCGCGCCGTGCACGGCGGCAGGGTCGCCCAGCGGCTGCTCATGACGCTCGCGCTCATCTTCTTCATCGAGCGCGCGTTCAGTCCGTTCGCCCTCAAGGTGATCGATCCGGTGCAGCTCGGCTTGCACGGCCTCGCCGCGTTCATCTCGCTCGCCCTCGCGCTGGCGACGGCGAGCGCCATCCGCAACGGCGATGGGCGGAGCCCGGCATCCCGACGGGCGTCGCCGGCGACTTGAGCACCGTCCAGGGAGCCGCCGAGCAGCTCATCGCGCAGGTCGCACGCGTGGTGGTCGGCAAGGACGAGGCCGTCGAGCAGCTCTTCGCCGCGCTCCTCGTGGAGGGGCACGTCCTGCTCGACGACGTTCCGGGAGTGGGGAAGACCACGCTCGCGCGCGCGGTGGCGCGCTCGCTCGATCTCGACTTCCGTCGCGTGCAGTGCACGCCCGACCTCGTGCCCTCCGACATCACCGGCGTGTCGATCTTCGACCAGCGCGCCGGGCAGTTCGAGTACCGCGCCGGGCCGCTCATGGCGAACGTCGTCCTCGTCGACGAGATCAACCGCGCGACGCCGCGCGCCCAGTCGAGCCTGCTCGAGGCCATGCAGGAGCGTCAGGTCACGGTCGACGAGGCGACCCACCCGCTGCCCGACCCGTTCTTCGTCATCGCGACGCAGAACCCGATCGAGCTCGAGGGCACATTCCCGCTGCCCGAGGCGCAGCTCGACCGGTTCCTCTTCCTCCTCAACCTCGGATACCCGACCGATCGCGAGGAGGACGAGATGCTGCGGGTACACGGCGCTTCGACGCTCGAGACCTCGACGCTCGAGCCGATCTTCGACCGCGCGGCGCTCGCGTCGTTCCGCGACGCCGTGCGTGCGGTCAAGGTGGGCGACGCGATCCGCGGCTACATCGCCGCGATCGTGCGTTCGACTCGGGGTATCCCCGGCGTCGAGCTCGGCGCGAGCCCGCGCGCATCGATCGCGCTCTACCGCGCGTCACAGGCGCGCGCCGCGATCCACGGTCGCGCGTACGTGCTGCCCGACGACGTGAAGCGCCAGACACCTGCCGTCCTGCGGCATCGCCTGTTCCTCGACGCCGACGCGCAGATGCGCGGACGGACCCCGGCGGCGGTCGTGTCCGACGTTCTCGCGCGCGTGCCCGTGCCTGCCGAGGAGCCACGGCCGGTCGCATGACCGTCCAGCGCAGCGGCTTCTACCCGTGGCCGATCGCACTCGTCCTGCTGGCGGCCGCCGCGATCACCCGCGAGCCGGTCGTGCTCATCGCGGCCGCGGCCGGCCTGGCCGGATGGGCGGTGTCCGCGTTCACCGCCCGGACCGCGTTGATCGGTGTCGACGCGCAGATCGAGCTCATCCCATCGCGGATGCAGGCCGGCGACGTGTTCACGGCGCGGATCGTCGTCGTGAACCGGAAGCCGGTGCCGATGCCGTGGCTCGAGGTGCGCCTCGCGCTGCCCGACGGCATCGATCCCGAGCCGTCGCTTCCCGGCGTGCCGCGTGCCTCGGTGGGCGCGGGCTTCTCGCCGCGGCCGCACGAGCGCGTGACGCTCACGTTCACGCTCCGCGCCGCCCAGCGCGGGGCCTACGCCCTCGGCCCGATCCGGCTCCGGAGCGGCGACTGGCTTGGGTTCATCGGCGTCGATACGGACCTCGCACCGCGGCCCGCGATCGTCGTGTACCCGAAGCCGCTGAGCGTCGCGGACCACCACCGCCCGTCGCTGCGGCCGCTCGCGGAGACGGCCACGAAGCGCGGCCTCCTGCCGGACCCCCTGCGCTTCCGCGGGGTGCGGCCGCACCTGGCCGGGGACTCGCGGAAGGAGATCCATTGGAAGACGTCGGCGCGGCTCGGATCGCTGCAGACGAAGGTCTACGAGCCGGCGACGAGCCTCGACGCGGTGTTCCTGCTCAACGTCGCGACGTACGACCAGTACTGGATCCAGGCGGACCCCGAGGCCACCGAGACGGTGATCTCGGCGACCGCGGAGCTCATCCGGCTCGCGGCCGACGCGGGCCGGCAGGTCGGCCTCGTCACCAATGGCATCGACAACATCACGCACGAGCGGCCACGCTCCGCGCTCGGCCGCGGGCCGCGCCCGCTCACGCGCAGCCTCGAGATCCTCGCGCGGCTCGGACCGTACGCGGAGAACGCGCCGGAGGCGGTGTTCCTCCGCGAGCGCGGCCGGCTACCGTGGGGCGCCACGCTCGTGTGCGTCACCCCCGCGATCGGCACGCACCTCGCGGCCGGCCTCCTCGCGCTACGTCGCGCGCACCATCGGGTCCTGGCCGTGTCCATCGAGCAGCCGGACGAGGCCGTCCTGGCGCGGCTGCGCGGCGCGGATATCCACGTCGACAGCCTCCGGATCGGAGCGCGCCGTGCCGCGGGCTGACGCGCAGCGGACCGTGGCGGTGCTCCTCGTCGCGCGCAACCTCGTCGAGGGCGTGCTCTTCGCCGCCATCTTCAGCGGCGCGCAGGTCCTGACGAACGGGGACCGGCCGATCCCCGTCGTGACCGTGACCCTTGCGCTCACGGGTATCGGGATCATCCTCGCGAGCATCCTGCGCGACGCGCGGGCCGAGCGGCAGAACACGGCGATCGCGCTCGTGGCCATGGGTGGCGCGGGCGCCATCGGCATCGTGTACGCCGCGCCGCAGCCCGACGTGATCATGATCATGACCCGGGTCATCCTGTTCGGCATCATCGGCGAGGCCTTCGTCTGGCGGAACGTGACCATCGCGCGATCGCTGGTCCGCTGGGCCGACACGCGAAACGCCGGGTTCGCCGCGATCGGCGCGATCGCGGTCGTCGCCCTCCTCCCCGGCGCGGTCGACCGCTCGGCGCTCGCGCTCGCGGCGCTCGCCGCGACGGCGGCCGCGGGCATCGGGCTCTCCCTCGCGCGCTCCGCCGAGGAGCTCACCCTCGCCGGGCGCGAGGCGCGTGGCGGCACCGATCGTGGCACCGCGTCGGGGACCGCCGTGCTCCTCGCCGTGCTCGCGATCATCGGCGCGGCGGCCGCGCCGTACCTCGGCGACCTCCTGCGGACCACTGGCGACGCGATCACGCCGATCATCGGCGGCCTGCTCTTCGGCGTGCTTCTCGCGTTGGGGTACGTCGCGGAGCTGTTCGTCACGTTCATCCGCTCGTTCTTCAGCGGGTTCACGATGCCGCCGATCCGGCAGTTCGCCCCACCGCTCTCACCGCAGGACGAGGCCGAAGCGCTTCGGCAGATGGAGGCGACCCGGCCGTACCTCGTCGGGTTCATCGAGATCGTCGTCGCCGCGATCGCGCTCGTCGTGGTCGTCGTCCTCGTCGAACGAATGTCGCGCGAGCGGCGCGAGACGCTTCCCGAGGGGGCGACGCTCGAGCGCGAAGTCTCGATCGGCGACGGCATCGGTGCATTCCTCGCCGGCCTCCTGCCGCGCCGCACCCGCCGGCCCGCGGCACCCCGCGATGACGGCACCCCATCCGGGGCCTTGCGCGCGCTCTACTGGCGGTATCTCGCGCGCAGCGAGGCGCGCGGCATCAGCTGGCGGGGAGTGGGGGAGACGCCCACCGAGCATCACCGCCGGGCGCTGCTCGCGGGGCCGGGGCAGGACGCCGCGACCGGGCTGGTGCGGGCCTTCGAGGATCTTCGCTACGGCGAACGGATCCCCGATGAGGAGACGGTCGCGGCCGCACGGAGCGCGCTCGCGTCGCTGGAGCGGCCGGCGTGACCGTCGTCGCGATCGTCGGACCGACCGCGTCGGGGAAGTCGTCCCTCGCGCTCCGGGCGGCCGACCGGACCGGCGGCGAGATCGTGTCCGCGGATTCGCGGCAGGTGTACCGCGGGATGGATATCGGCACCGCGAAGCCGACGGCGGCGGAGCGCGACCGGGTGCCGCATCACTGCATCGATCTCGTGGACCCAGGGACGCCGTACGACGCCGCGCGCTACCAGAGCGATGCGCGCGCGGCGCTCGCGGACATCGCCGCGCGCGGTCGCGTCGCGTACGTCGTCGGCGGCACCGGGCTCTACGTGCGGGCGCTCCTCGACGGCCTCGCGCTCGACGAGGCGCCGACCGATCCGGCCCTCCGCGCGTCGCTCGAAGCGCGTGCCGGGCGCGAGGGCGGCGCCGCGCTCCACGCCGAGCTCGCGCGCATCGATCCGGCCGGTGCCGAGCGGGTGGATCCGCGGAACGCCCGACGGGTCGTCCGGTATCTCGAGCTCGCGCTGCTGAGGGGCCGCGTGCCCGCGGAGCGCGGCGAGCGGATCGCCGGCCCGCGCATCGGACTCGAGCCGCCGCGGGCCTGGCTTGATGCGCGTATCGAGGCGCGCGTCAGGCAGATGGTCGACGACGGCGTCCTCGACGAGACGCGACGGTTGGTCGACGCGGGCCTCGATCCGCGGCTGCCGAGCATGACCGGGCATGGCTACGTGCACTGGGCCGCGCATTTGCGCGGCGAGCTCACGCTCGAAGCGGCGATCGCGGCGACGGCCAAGGATGTGCGCGCGTACTCGCGCCGCCAGATGACGTGGTTCCGGCGCGACCCCGAGATCCGCTGGGTCGACCCGACCGCGAGCGACCCGCTCGAGCTGCTGGAGCGGGTCGCGGCGTGAGGTTCACGAAGATGCATGGCTGCGGGAACGACTTCATCGTCGTCGACGGGCCGCTCACGATCGATGCGGACCGCGCCCGCGCCCTGTGCGACCGCCGGACCGGCATCGGCGCGGATGGGATCCTCGTGATCGGAGCGCCGCGCGGGCGCACCTGGCCGCTCGTGATCCACAACGCCGACGGCTCGATCGCCGACGCCTGCGGCAACGGCTCACGCTGCGTCGCGCGCTACCTCCTCGATCTCCACGGCGGCGACGAGCTCGTGCTCGACACCGCGAGCGGCGCGGTGCGGGCGTGGCGGGATCCCGAGGGGTTCGCGATCGAGCTCGCTGCGCCGGAGCTCGGCGAGGCCATCCGCGTGGACGGCCATGAGGCACGCCGCGTGCGCGTGGGGAACCCGAACGTGATGGTGTTCGTCGACGACCCCGCGTCGATCGACCTGGCGGCGCTCGCGGCCGCGTCGACCGCGCTGGCCGGCCCGGCGAACGTCGGCGCGGTCGCGCCGCGCGGGCCTGACGAGCTCGCGCTGCGCGTCCACGAGCGTGGCGCCGGTGAGACGCTCGCCTGCGGCACCGGCTCGTGCGCCGCGGTGGCCGCAGCGATCGCGCGCGGCGATGTGACGAGCGATACGGTCCGCGTGCGGCTGCCAGGTGGCACACTCGTCGTCCGGCCCCGTGGCGCCCGCTACGAGCTGGCCGGCCCCGCCGAATACGTGTTCAAAGGAAGCACATGACCTTCGAGACCGCACTGCCCGCCGAGCGCGCGTATCTCGTCGGGCTGGAACAGCAGGGCAACGCGCTGGAGGCCGAGGATTCGCTCGACGAGCTCGCGACGCTGGTCGTCGCGGCCGGCGCGTCCGTCGTCGGCCGTACCACGCAGCATCGCCGCGCGCCCGACCCGAACACCTGGGTCGGGAAGGGCAAGGCGGAGGAGCTGGCGCAGGAGCGCGCCCGCAGCGGCGCGGACCTCGTGGTCTTCGACGACGAGCTCTCGCCGAAGCAGCAGAAGAACCTCGAGGGGCTGCTCGACGCCCGGGTCATCGATCGCTCCGCCGTGATCCTCGACATCTTCGCGCGCCACGCACGCTCGCGCGAGGGCCAGCTGCAGGTCGAGCTGGCCCAGATGGAATACCGGATGCCGCGGCTCGCGGGCATCGGCCGCGAGCTGTCGCGGCTCGGCGGCGGCATCAACACCCGCGGTCCCGGTGAGTCGAAGCTCGAGAGCGACCGGCAGGTCATCCGCCGGCGGATCCAAGATCTCAAGGAGCGTCTCGCGACGGTCGCCGAGCAGCGCGAGCGCTCGCGGCGCTCGCGCGCGAAGGAGGGGCTGTTCCTCGCCGCGCTCGTTGGCTACACGAACGCCGGGAAGTCGACGCTGCTGAACAGGCTGTCGGGCGCCGACGTGCTCGTCGCGGACCAGCCGTTCGCGACGCTCGACCCGACGACGCGGCGCGCGGAGGTCGGGAGCGGCGTGAATGTCCTGGTCTCGGACACCGTGGGCTTCGTGAACAAGCTGCCGCCGACGCTCGTCGCCGCGTTCCGCGCGACGCTCGAGGAGCTCGCCGACGCCGATCTGCTCGTCCATGTCGCCGACGTCTCACACCCGAACGTCCACGAACGCATGCGCGTGGTGAAGGACACCCTCAAGTCGCTCGAGCTCGGGACCCGCCAGCAGCTCCTCGTCCTCAACAAGGCCGACGCGCTGCGGGGCCCGGAAGGCGACGCCCTTCGCGAGGCGCTCGGTGCGGAGTTCCCCCGCGCCGTGTTCGTCTCGGGGCGGACCGGCGAGGGGATCGACGCGCTCCGCGATGCGCTCGCGGCGGCCGCGCGCGCGAGCTGGACGAAGGTGAAGCTGACCCTGCCCTATGACCGCGGCGGCGCGATGCTGCAGCGCATCCGCGAGCGCGGCTCGCTGCGGCGCGAGGACTACTCCGAGCAGGGCATCGACGTCGAGGCGGACGTGCCGGCCGACCTCGCGGCAGAGCTGCGCGCGCTGGCCCAGGCGTAGTGGAGGCGACCGCGACCCGCGCGAGCTACCGCGCGCTCTTCGGCGTCCCAGGCTTCCAGCGGCTCGCGTTCTCGACGCTCCTCGTCCGCGCCGGCGCGTCGATGTGGCAGCTCGCGCTCGTCCTGTTCGTGCTCCAGCGGTACGGGTCGCCGTCGCTCGCGGGACTGTCGGTGTTCCTCGCGATCGCGCCGGGCGTGCTCGTCAGCCCGCTGGCCGGGGCCCTCCTGGATCGCTTCGGCCGCGTCCGGCTCATGGTCGCCGACTACGTCGCATCCACCCTCGCGCTCACCGGCATCGTCGTGCTCGCCGCGCTGCACGCACCGCTCTGGGCGATCCTCGTGCTCGTCGTGTTCGGCTCGGTCATGAACCCGCTCGGCACGAGCGGTTCGCGATCGCTGTTCCCCACGGTGATCCCGACGCACCTCTGGGACCGCGCGAACGCCGTGGACTCGATGTTCTACATGATCACGACCGTGCTCGGCCCGCCGCTCGCGGGCGCGCTCGTCGCGCTCTTCTCGCCCGAGGCGGCGATCGCGGCGACCGCAGTGGTCTTCCTCATCGGCGCGATGGCGCTCGTCGGGATGCCCGATGCGCACACCCCACGGGAGGATCGGGTCGGCCTGCTCGCCGAGGCGCGCGCCGGCGTCAGGTACGTGCTCCGGCACCCCACGCTGCGCGGTCTCGCGGTCGGCATGTCCGTCGTGAACGTCGGCCAGGGCATCGTCATCGTCGCGCTGCCGGTGCTCGTCCTCGAGCGCGGCTACGGCGGCCCGCAGCTGGTCGGCGTGCTCTGGTCCGTCATGGGGGCCGCCGGCATCGCGAGCGGCCTGCTCGCCGGTCGGTGGGGGAGCGTCGGTCGCGAGCGGCAGCTGCTCGCCGGCGGGGTGCTCGGGATCGGCGCGGGCATCGCGGTCGTCGCGACCGCGCCGTCGCTCGCCGCGGTGTTCCTCGGGGTCATGCTGAGCGGCGCGTCCGGCGCGGTCATGGACGTGGCACTGTTCTCGCTTCGCCAGCGGGTCACCGATCCGGCGTGGTTCGGCCGCGCCTTCGCCGTCTCGATGCACCTGAACTACTCCGGCATCCCGATCGGCTCCGCGGTGTCCGGCCCGCTGCTCGCGATCTCGACGCCGCTCGCCCTCGGCGTGGCCGTCGCCTTCGCGGTCGCCGCCGCCGTGCTCACGTGGGTCATGGTCCCCTCGACGGAGCGCCGCTAGCCCGATGCCCTGGCCGCGGCTTCGCCGGCTGATCCTTGTCGGACTGGCGATCATGCTCGTGGCGTCGATCTGGCCGCTGAACATCTTCGATGTCCGCGCGCGCTCGCCGCTCGCGTCGGTCGCGTCCGCGTTCGGGCCTGCGCCGGGGTATCCGGGGTATCGCTGGTCACGCGATGGACACGAGGTGAGCGAGTTCGAGCTGAACACCATCGCCGGGCCGTCGCACTGCCGCTGGGAAGCCGCGACGATGCTGTTCATCGGGTGGCCACCGGGCACCGTCGCGACGA
>DASWFN010000163.1:0-9107 GCA_036394215.1 Candidatus Limnocylindria bacterium | reverse complement strand
GGCGAGATCCGCGTCGCTGACGAGCCCCTCGTCGATGAGGATCTCGCCGAGCGGTGTCCCGGTGACCTTCTGCCGCGCGAGCGCGCGCTCGATCGCGACCTCGTCCACGAGGCCGGACTCGATGAGCAGCTCCCCGATCCGCTTCCGGGCAGGGCCTGCCGCCGTGTGCAGGGTCACGGCAAAAAGTGTCGAGCGCTCGCTCGGCGGCCGCCATACGTCGCGGGCACCACCGCCCTACGACGAACGTCGTAGGGAGCGGCTAGAGGAGCTTGCGGCGGGTGGCGATGGTCACGGCCTCGAGCTTGGAGTGCGCGCCGAGCTTGGCGAAGAGGTTCTGGAGGTGGGTCCGGACGGTGTTCTGGCTGATCGCGAGATCGTCGGCGATGGCCGTGCTGTCGCGGCCGCTCGCCATGAGCCGCAGGATCTCGAGCTCCCGGCCGGTGAGCGCGTCGGCCTGCGCGTCCGACGGCAGGGCCTGCGCGGTCGCGAGCTGCTCGGCGGTGAGCGCGCTCCGGCCCTGGCGCACCGAGGCGAGCGCCTGCACGACGTCGTCGAGCGCGCGATCCTTGGTGAGGTAGCCATCCACGCCGGCCTGGACCCCCTTCACCATGCTCCCCTCGGTGGTGTCGCTGGTGAGGATCACGATGCGCGCGCCCGGCGCGGCGGCGCGCAGGCGCGGAGCGAGCTGCTCCGCGCTGTAGCCGGGCAGGTGATAGTCGAGGAGCACGATCTGCGGCTGCTTCTCCTGGGCCATCGAGAGCGCCTGCGGTCCGGTCACCGCGAGACCGACGAGCTCGTAGTCGGGAAGATCGCGGATGACGGAGCCGAGTGCCTCGGCGAAGAGGAAGTGGTCGTCGACGATCTGGACGCGGGTCCGGCCCACGGTCAGCGCCCGTCCGCGATCGGCAGGCTGAACGAGAACACGCTGCCGCCGCCGGCGGGCCAGTCGGCCCAGAGCTCGCCGGAGTGGTCCTTCACGATCTCGCGCGAGATGTAGAGGCCGAGCCCCGAGCCGCGCGTCGCGCCCGCGGTCGACAGGCGCGCGAACTTCTCGAAGAGCCGGCCGCGCTCGCCCGGCGGGATCCCGGGGCCTTCGTCGCGCACGGCGACGATCGCCGAGCGCCGATCGGTCGCGACGCCGATGCGCACCTCGATCCGCGTTCCGGCCGGCGCGTACTTCGACGCGTTCCCGACGACGTTCCGGATGACCTGCCCGAGCCGGCGCTCGTCCCCGAGGACGATGAGCGGCCGATCCGCGCCGAGGATCACGGTCTCGTGCTCGGTGACGCCCGCGGACGTGACGCCGTCGCGCACGACGGCACAGATGTCGATCGGCCGGAGCGCGGAACGGAGCCGGCCCGACTCGATGCTCGACACGTCGGTGAGCGCGTCGAGCAGCTCGAGCGAGTGGCGCACCTCGGCCACGATCCCGTTGGCCTGCGGCTCGATCGGGGTGCCCGCCGTCTGCTTCGCGAGCACGCGGGCCGCGGCGCCGATCGCCACGAGCGGGTTGCGGAGCTCGTGGGCGAGCACGCTCATGTACTCCTTGCGGGCCTCCTGCGCGCGGCGCAGCTCGGATGACACCTCCTGCTCGCGGTCGGCCTCCGATTCCGACGCGCGGACGACGGTCATGAGCATCGGGACGAGGACCGCCATGAGGCCGAGGAGGCACGCGCGCAGGACCTCCTGGATCGTGTCCCCCACCGTCGCCCGCTCGTAGGCCAGCGGCAGCAGCGCGAGCGCCGCGATCCCGAGGGTGACGCCGGTCGCGACGGGCCGCCGGAGCGTGAGCGCGCTCACGCTGGCGGCGAGGAACCAGAGCGAGGCGAACGGGCTGGCCGCGCCGCCGGTGATCGCGACGAGCCAGGTGATGATCCCGGCCGCGACGATCGACGTCGCGGCGAACGCGTCGTCCGGCAGCCGGTGCCACGGCACCGCCGTGGCGACGAGCGCGGCCGCGAGCCCGACGGCGATCGGCCACACGATGGCGGGGTCGCGCGACGCGAACAGATACACGAGTGCGCCGGCGAGCGCGACGGCGAGCATCGCCGCGAGCAGCATGCGCCGCGTGGCGCTGTCGATCGTCGGGTGCTCGGCCGGATAGAGGCCCGCCAGCAGCCGCGTTCGCGCCGTCGGTAGCTCCACGCTCGGCGTGATTGTCCGCGAAGCGGCGAGCGGCGGCGGACGGAAATTCAACTGAACAGCGCCCGGAACGGCGAGAGCGAGACGAGCGCGTCCGGGATGAGCACCGAGAGCGCGCCGGCAAGGGCGAGGAACGGACCGAACGGCAACGGCTCGCGGCGGCCGAGCCGCTTCGCGACCATCAGCGCCACGCCGACGACGGCACCGATGAGGAACGCCAGCCAGAGCGCGATGATGCCGAGGGCCGGGCCCGCCGCGAGCGCGATGAGCGCCGCGAGCTTCGCGTCCCCCATGCCCATCCAGCCCCGCCAGACCATCGCGACGAACACGACCGCGACGACCGCCGCGACCGCGACGTTCGCGAACGGTACGAGGCCGATGCCATCGGGCCGGGCGACGAGCGCGATGCCGAGCATCGGATACGTCACGCGATTCGGGATCCGCCGGGAGCGCAGGTCGACGACCGCGACCCAGACGTACGCCACGAGATACAGCGCGCGGACGAGGAGGAGCGCGTCAACCGGCACGGTCGCTCGCGGCGCGGAGGCGGCCGGCGAGGATGACCGCGACGACGAGGGCGAGCACGGCTTCGCCGATCCGCAGGCCGATCACGAGCGTCGCGCTGTACGGATCGAGCAGCACGGCGAATCCGCGCGCGACGAACGCGGCGAGCGCGGTCGCGAACAAGAGCCGCGTGGCGCCGCGCGACGCCGGGTTGCGGACGAGCGCGAGGGCGCAGAGCAGCGCGATGGCCGCGAGCGCGAACGCGGACCAGCCCACGGCGCTGACCACGAGGCTCGCATTCGCGTCGGGCACCGCGAGCACGCCTTCGATGAGGAGCAGCTCGGCGAGACCGACCCCGAGCAACGCCCCGAACAGGGAGCCACGCGGAACGTCGCTGACCGTTCCCTCGTCGGCGATCGGCGGCGGCGGAAGAAGGCTCGCGCGGTAGGCCGTGACCGGATCGGGCGTCGGGAGCGGCGGTGCCGTTTCGAACGCCGGCGGCCGCAGGAACGGCACGAGCGCCGACGCGAGCAGCGCGGCGAACTCGACATCGCCATCGGAGTACGGCGCGCCGTCGCGGCCGAGCACGAGAAGGCCCGCGTCGCGCACCTCGTCGTAGATGGGAGCGAGGATGAATTGGTCCGCGCCGTCCGGCGCCCACGCCGGCCGAAGGGCGCCCGGTGCGACCGTCGCGACCTGCGGGGTGCGCTTGCGGATCGCGGCGGCGGGGCCCCATTCGGCGTCGCCGAGCACCTGCTGGTGCTCGCCCGCGGAATGGCCGCGGCTCGCTCGCAGATCGATCCGGGACCCGTCGCGGCAGACCCAGATCCCCACGGCCGCATGGTGGCCCGCGTCGGCGAGCATCGCCGTCGCCAGATCGAGTCCGCGGTCGCCCGCCGGCTGGAGCCGGCCGAGCTCGTAGAGCAGGAGGGCCTGCGCGCGATCGTCCTCGGCCTGTCCCAGGCGCTTCTCGAGCGTGCGCTCCGATCGCTCCGAATGGAAGAGCGCGTTCGATGTCGCGAGCTCGACCGCGATGAGGTCCGCGGCGCTCGCGACCCGCGTGGCGTGGATCTCACCGAACTTGTGCCGCTCGTTGAGCGCGACGAGGATGCCGAGCGGCCGCTCCCCGAGACGGATCGGGACCGCCAGCAGCTCCTGTGCGATGCGGCCGTCGGAGAGCGGGATGCCGGTCTCGCTCATCGCCCGCGGCTCGGGAAGCACTGGCCCGAGGGGCGAGAGGCGCGCGAGGGCGTCGTCTCCGCCGACGCCGTGGGCCGAATACATGACCAGGCGCTCGTCGACGGGAAGGAGCACGGCGAGCGCGTCCACGCCGAGCACCGTGGTGAGCGCGAGGATCCGCGCGCTCCAGCGGTCGGCGTCGGTGCCGATCACACGATGCCCTGGATGCGGTACTCGACCGAGCCGGTGCGCTGCAACAACGCCGCGAGCGCCCGCGCGAGCTCTTCGCTCGAGCCGCTCGGCGCGAGATGCACGGTGAGGATGGCGACGTCCGCGCGGAACTCGCGCACGTAGAGGGCGTCGATGCCCGGCAGCCGGGAGAGCGCGTTCTCGAGCTGCGCGAGCTTCGTGAACGAGGGGATCGGCGACAGCATGATGCTGATGCCCGCGGGCTCGAGCGGCAGCGCCGGAAGGTCCGGCAGAGCGACGATCTCGGGGATCGCCGCGTCGACCGCGGACTCCAGGAGGCCCGCCTTGCGCAGCTGCTCGTCGGTGAGCGCGATCTCGCGGCGCGCCGCGGTGCGCAGCGCGCGCTCGAGGTCGTCGAGGACCGTGTCCTTCGTGAGGTAGCCGATCGCGCCGGCCTGCACGCCTTTCACGAGCGTGCTCTCCGACAGGTCGCTCGTGAGGATCACGATCGCCGACGCGGGCGAGACCTCGACGATCCGCGGGATGAGCTCGTCGGCACCGTAGCCCGGGAGATGGAAGTCGAGCAGGATGACGTCGGGCTGCTGCTCGCGCGCGACCTCGATGGCCCGCGCACCGGTGTTCGCGACGCCGACGACGCGGTAGCCGGGAAGCGTGCGCACGACCTCGCTCATCGTGTTCGCGAAGAGCGCGTGATCGTCGACGATCTCGACCGTCGTGGGCGGCGGGGTCTCAGACAGTGTCACGGGCGCGATTGTCCCATCGCCGGCAGGAGCTGCTGGCTAGCGGAGGGCGACGCCGCCGCGAACGCCCGGCCGCGCCATGTCGTGGGCGCGGTCGATCGCGTCGCGGACGTCGGCACGCGTCGCGGCGACCACGCGCACGCGCGGTCCGCCGAGGATCTCCTCGACCTCCCGCGGGGTGTCGCGGTCGAGCGGATCGGCGAGGGCCAGCACGCATTCCGCGGCGGCGGCGCACGTGACGAGCACGCAGCCGCGCGCCTCGCAGAACCGCCGGGGCAGGGTCCGCGCCGCGTCGCGGTCGACGGGCTCGACGCGACGGACCTCGGTGAACTGGCCGAGCGACTCGGGGTCGTCGTACGGCGCGAGCGAGACGACCTCCACGCCGGCGACGGCGGCGAGGGCCGCGGTGATGTCGGCGTCGGGGACGCGCGAGCGGCGCAGCGCCGTCGCGATGGATTCGCCGGGAAGCCGTGCGGCGAGGGCCGTGCCGAGGGCGGCGACGCTGGCCACGTGTCCGATGAGCCGGTCCGCGACGGCGCGCTCTTCCGGCGCGAGGCGCTCGACGGCGCGGCGCGCGTCCAGGCTGCGCTGCGCCTCGCGCGCGGCGCGCAGCAGCTCGCTCGGCGCATCGTCCTTCGCAACGTGGGCCATCGCGCCGGCGGCCAGCGCGCGGGCCTGCAGATCGCCGTCGAGCGTGAGCATCACGATCGCGGTGTCGGGCAGCTCCGCGACGACGAGCTTGGCGACCTCGATCCCGGTCATCCCGGGCATCGAGTTGTCGAGCACGATGAGGTCGGGGTGGAGGGATCGCGCGAGGGCCAGCGCCTGGAGGCCGTCCTCGGCCTCGCCGACGACGTCGAAGTCGTGATCCGCGGCGAGGATCGACCGGACGCCGTCGCGCACGGTCCGGTGATCGTCGGCGATGAGGGTTCTGGTCGCCACGCTCGCCAAGCGTGACCGATGGCGCGCTCCGCGACATCGGTCTTGGTCTCCGACCTTGGTATGAGGGCCGTGTCACGTTGCTCGACACCTGACGGTCCGAGCGACACGGCTGGCGCCTGCTAGCTGAGGCCGCGCTTATGGGCGTAGATCGCGGCCTGGGTGCGGTCGTCGAGCTCGAGCTTGCTGAAGATGTTCGAGATGTGGGTCTTCACCGTCCGGTCGGTGATCCCGAGCGAGGTCGCGATCTCCTTGTTGGACTGTCCGGCCGCCACGAGCTTGAGGACCTCGCGCTCGCGTGGGGTGAGGTCGCCGTACGCGAGGTCGCTCTCCTCGCCACCAGGCGCGGCGCCCTGCGCGCCGCCGTCCTTCATCCGGCCGAACTCGTCGAGCACGCGCCGCGCGACCGACGGGTAGATGAGCGAGAAGCCGTCGGCGACCGTACGGATCGCGTTCGCGAGGTGCGACGCGCTCACCTCCTTGAGGAGGTAACCCGAAGCGCCGGCGCGGATGCTCGCGAAGACCAGCTCATCCTCGTCGTGATTCGTGAGGACGATCACGCGGGTCGAGGGCACCGAGTTGCGGATGCGCCGGGTGGCCGTCACCCCGTCCCAGTCACCCATCTTGATGTCCATGAGCACGATGTCCGGGAGGAGCTCCTGGGCCTTCGCGAGGGCGTCGTGCCCGTCGCCGGCCTCGGCGACGATCGAGAATCCCGGCTCGGTCTCGAGGATCGCGCGCAGGCCGCTGCGGACGAGGTCATGGTCGTCGGCGATGATGATGCGGATCGCGCGGGCGTCGATCATCGCCGCAGCAGCTTGGACAGAATGCCGCTGCGCTCCGAGGGCTGCTCCACGTCTTCGATCACGGTCGTCGGCTCGGGCATCTGCGGGACCCGATCGAGCGCGTCGTACGGGATCGTCGCCTTCACGATCGTCCCCTGACCCGGCCGGCTCATCACCACGAGCGTGCCACCGATGCCCTCGGCGCGCTCGCGCATGCCCAAGACGCCGAAGTGGCCCCCCGTGGGTGCCGTCGCGAGCGTCGTCTCGGGGTCGAAGCCCTGGCCATCGTCCTCGATGGTGACGGAGATCCCCGCCTCCTCGTAGTCGAGGCCGAGCTTCGCGTTGGTCGCGTGCGCGTGCTGCGCGACGTTGCGCAGTGATTCACCGACGATACGCATCACCGCGCGCTCGACCGTCGGCTGCAGCTCGCGTTCGCGGCCGTGCTCCTGCAAGTCCACGCGCAATCCGGTCTGCCGCCGCACGTCGTCGACGAGCCGGGCGACCGTGACGGGAAGGTCGAGCGTCGCGCCCTCATTGGAGCGGAGCGCCGACATGTACTGCCGCACCTCGGCGAGCGTCGCGCGCGCGTCGCGCGAGGCCTTCGCGAGGGCCGGGGCGAGGGTCGACGGATCGCGATCGAGCGCGCGCTGGCAGCCCTCGAGCGCGAGCACGACACCGGTGAGCTCCTGCGCGATGCCGTCGTGCAGCTCCTGGGCGATGCGGCGCCGCTCGTTCGCGGTGATGATCTCGGGCTGGTCGCCGGCCGCGGTCTTCTGGATGGAGCCCGAGAGGTACTCGCCGATCGCGCTCGTGAAATCCATCTCGGCGCGCGTGTACGTGCCGAGCCGGCGGCCGAGGACGAGCGCGCCGAGCGTGTTCCCGTGCGAGCCGATCGGACCCACGATGAACGCGGTCGCGCCGGCCGAGGCCCAGTCGGGGCGCCGCGCGTCGCCCGCGGCGAACGTCGCGGTCTCGACGGTCCCGAGCTTCAGGGCCCCGTTCATCGCCGGACCCATGCCCACCGCCGGGACGAGATCCGGCGGCATCGCCCCGTAGCCGCGGCCGGCGCGAAGGCGAAGCGCGCCGTCGGGCTCGAGCTGCCAGATGCCGACGACGTCGTGCCCGAGCGTGTCGCCGAGCATCGCGGCAGCCGTCTCGAGATCGGTCTGCGGATCGTTGCCGAGGGTCGCGAGGCGCGAGAGCTCGTAGAGGACGAGGGCCTGGCGGCGATCCTCCTCGACGCGCGCCATCGCCTCCGCGGCCATGAACGCCTGGGCGATCTCGCCCGCGACGCTCGTGAGCGACTCGACCTGCGCCGTGCCGTAGCGATCCTTCCCCGCGGTGTGCTTGACGCTGACCACGCCGATCGTCCGGTCACCGGCGCGGAGCGGCGCGATGATGGACTCGCCGATCGACGGATCGTTGCCGGTGAAGCGCGGGTCGCGCACCGGCCCGCTGAGCAACAGCGACTGGCCGGTCTGCGCGACCGTCCCCGAGATCCCCTGCCCGACCTTCTTCTTGTCGCGCTTCGCGATCTCGCTGAGGCCGATCGACGAGCGCACCGAGAGCTCGCCCGCGTCGTCGGCGAGCATGATCGACACGCCATCGGCGGCGAAGAGCTCGGCGAGCTGCGCCGTCGCGCGCTCGAGCAGCTGGCCGGGATCGCGCTCCTTGCGCGCGAGCTCCGCGATCCGCGTCGTCGCGCGCAGCCGGGTCTCGACCTCGGCGCGCTGGGTCTCCGCACGGCGCGCGGCGGTCGTCTCCGCGAGCTCGAGCCCGACGAGATCGGCGACGCGCGCGAGCTCGACCGCCTCGCGCTCGTCGAAGTCCCCGATCCGCAGCGACGCGAGCGCCCCGACGAGCTGGTCGTTCCACACGATCGGGTCCACCGCGAGCGTCGACGCCGCGCGTCCATCGGCGAGACCGAACGTTCCGTGGACCTGGCTGGCCTCGCGGGCGTCGAACGCGCGTCGAAGGAGCGGACCGCCCGCGCCGTTCCAGGGTGGATCGGCGGAGACGTTGGCCGCGACGTACGTGACGAATCCCGCGCCGCTCACTTCGAGGACGACCGCCAGCGCATCCGCATGCGCCAGCTTGGCGAGATACGCCATGCGGGCGGACCAGAAATCCGCGTCCATCCGCACGCTCATGCCACTTCCTCTCGTCGCTCCGGCCTCAGGCGATCGAGGACGCCTCCGGCTCGATCCGCAACTCCAGCACAAAGCCGGTGGCTGACAACACCCGCGAGCGGGGGTATTCGAGGCTGGTGACGGCCGCCGCGAACTCGTCCACGGTCATCGGGTGGCGCAGGCCGATCGCGAGGGTCGCGACGCCGTTCCGGAAATCCCGCGCGTAGACGGTCCGCACGACCGCCATGCCCTGCAGCCGCCGCTCGAGCTCCACCAGCCGGGGGAACGACGCGATCGGCGAGAGCACGAGCTGCACCTCACCCACCGCCTCGGTCGAAGGCGCCGGGAGAGGCGCTGCCGGAGCGACCACCTGCGGCGTGGGCAGTGGAGCCGCCGGGCGCGCGACGGTCGGCGCGACGTCCTCGTCCTCGACGAGCGACGGGAACGGATACGGAGCCGATTGCGGAGCGGGCTGCGCG
>DASWFN010000162.1:0-37258 GCA_036394215.1 Candidatus Limnocylindria bacterium | reverse complement strand
CGGCGTCCGCGTCGGCGTCGCCGATCGCGTCCACGACGGCGCCGTCGTTCTCGCCCCTGCCCTCGATCTCCATCGCACCCTCGCTGACGAGCACGCCGGCCGCGAGCAGCGCCGCGCCGACACCGAGTCCGGCGCCGAGCGCCGTCGCGACCACCCGGCCGCCGACGCCGACGCCCGCGCCGAGCGCGAGCCGCTAGGCCGCCGGCTTCTCCGCGGCGCGCAGGCGTGCCGCCCGCGAGACGAGCCCCGCGATCGCCGGCCAGAGCCCGCGGCGCAGCCCGAGGACGATGACGATGAAGATCGCGCCGGTGACCACGCCGGGCGCGTCGCGGAAGACGTCGGACGTCGAGAGGGAGTCCTTCAACAGGACGAAGACGCCCGCGCCGAGGATCCCGCCCCACAGCGTCCCGAGCCCGCCGAGCACCGTCATGAGGACGACCTCCCCCGAGGTGCTCCAATGCAGCAGCTCGAGCGACGCGAAGCGCTGGCCGAGCGCGTACACCGAGCCGGCGAGCCCCGCGAGCGCGGCGGAGAGCACGAACGCGATGAGCTTGTACCGGGCGGTGTCGTAGCCGAGGGCCTGGGCGCGGGCCTCGTTGTCGCGGATCGACACGAGCACATGTCCGAACGGCGAATGGACGATCCGGTACGCGGCAAGGTAGCCGAGGACGACGAGCGGCAGCGCCGCGTAATAGAAGGACATCGACGGACCGAGCGTGAGGCCGGGGAACGTCCGCGGGATGCCCTGCAGCCCGTTCTCGCCGCCGGTGATCGGCCGGGCCTCGTTCGCGAGGTAGTAGAGCATCTGCGCGAACGCGAGCGTGACCATGGCGAAGTAGATGCCGGTCCGCTTTAGCGAGAGATACCCGAGCGGGACCGCGAGCGCGGCCGCGGCGGCGATGCCCGCGAGCACCGCGAGGGGGTACGGCGCGCCGAGCTCCCGCGCGGCGAGCCCGGCCGCGTAGCCGGCGACGCCCCAGTACGCGGCGTGCCCGAACGAGAGCAGCCCGCCGAAGCCGAGGAGCAGGTCGATGGCCATCGCGAACAGCCCCCAGGTGAGGATGTTGAGGGCGAGCACGGGATAGAGGACCCGCGGGAGGGCGAGCGCGGCGACGAGCGCGACCGCGACGATGACGATGACGCGCGGCTGGAGCCTCATCGGGCCTCGAGCGAGCCGAACAGGCCGCTCGGCCGCACCATCAAGAGGACGGCCATGAGCGCGAAGGCGACGACGCCCTCGATCGCGGGATCGAAGATCGCGCCGACGCTCGAGAGCACCCCAACGAGGAAGCCACCGACGATCGCGCCGGCGATGGAGCCCATCCCGCCGATCACGACCACGGCGAACGTGAGGATGATGAGCTCCGATCCCATGAGCGGCGCGACGTTGCGCATCGGTGCCGCGAGCACGCCCGCGAGCGCGGCGAGCCCGAGGCCGAAGCCGAACATCGGCGTGATCCAGCGGTCGACGTTCACCCCGAGCGCGCGAGTGAGATCAGCGCGCTCGGTCGCGGCGCGCACCACCATGCCGAGGCGGGTGCGCTCGATGACGTACCAGACCGCGATCGACGCGACGAGGCAGAACCCGACGACGAACAGCCGATAGGTGGGGTACGTGACCGGACCGAGGGCGATGCTCCCGGCGAGCTCGGCCGGCGTCGCGTACGGCTGGCCCTGCAGTCCGAATCGCAGGCGCATCCCGTCCTGGATGACGAGCGTGAGCCCGAACGTGAACAGGAAGCCGTAGAGCGGGTCGAGCCCCGCGAGCCGGCGCAGGAGCACGCGCTCGAGGACCATGCCGACGAGCGCGATGGCGACGGGCGCGATGATCAGGGCGGGCCAGAAGCCGACGCCGAGCTGCTGCAGCAGGATGTACGCGATGAACGCACCGAGCATGTAGAAGGCGCCGTGCGCGAAGTTGACGATCCGCATCATGCCGAAGATGACCGCGAGGCCGAGCGACAGGAGCGCGTAGAAGCTCCCGTTCACGAGACCGTTGAAGAGCTGGACCGCGAGGTAGTCCATGGGAGGCGCGGCGCGCCCTCACCCGAGCGGTGGGGCGCGCCGCGTCAGTCCTCTGCTGCTACTTGGGCATCTTGCAGCCGGTCTCGGCGAGGGGCCGCGAGGCCTTGTCCGCCGGGATCGTGCTGATGATCTTCGAGTAGTCGAAGGCTTCCTTCGCCTCGGCCTTCGACTTGACCTGCGCGAGGAACGCGTCGTGCATGACCCAGTGGTCTTCCGGCCGGATGAGGCCGTTGTGGATGAAGAAGTCGTTGAACTTGTAGCCCTCGAGCGCCTTCACGACGGCGTCGGCCTCGTCGGTGCCGGCCCGCCTGATGGCCTCGAGGTACTGCATCGTCGCCGAGTAGTTCGCGGCGTGGGCGAACGTCGGACGGATCTTCGTCTTGGCGAGGAACTTGTCGGCGAACGCGATCGCCGCCGCGTCCTGGCTCCAGATCCACGGCGTCGTGTACTGGACACCCGCGAAGGCGTCCTGGCCGAGGGCGGTGATGTCGGTGTCGAAGAGCAGGCCGATCGCGAGCTTGATGCCCTGGTCCTTGAGCTTGAACTCGTTGTACTGCTTGACGACGTTCACGAGGTCGCCGCCGGCCTGCATCGCGCCGAGGACCTGAGGCTTGAGCTGCCCGGCCTTGAGCAGCAGGCTCGAGAAGTCGCCGGTCTGGTTCGGGAACGGCGAGCCGTCCGAGCCGATGACCGTGCCGCCGTTCGCGATCACGGCCGCGCTGAACGACTTGTTCATGTCCTGACCGAACGCGTAGTTCGGATAGATGATGTACCACTGCTTGCCGCCACCGGCGACGACCGCGGTGCCGGTGCCCTGCGCCAGCATGTAGGTGTCGTACGCGTAGTGGAACGTGTACTTGTTGCACTGCGGGCCGGTGAGATCGGTCGAAGCGGCGGTGATGTTGATGTACAGCTTCTTCTGGTCGCCCGCGACCTTCGCGATCGCGAGCGCGCCCGACGACGTCGGGACGTCGAGGATGATGTCGGCGTTGTTGCGCTCGTAGAACTCGGTGGCCTTCGTGGCCGCGAGCGCCGGGTCGTTCTTGTGATCGGCGGTGATCACCTCGATCGGGCCGCCGAGCGCGTTGTCGCCATACTTCGCCTTGAAGTCGGCGATCGCCATGTTCACGGCCTCGACCGCGTTCTTCCCGGAGAGGTCCGCGTAGACCCCCGACTGGTCGTTGATGACGCCGATCACGAGCTTGCCGTCGGTGAGCTTCACCGCCGGAGCGGCGGTGCCGCTCGTGCCCGTGCCACCGGTGCCACTGCACGCCGCGGCGACGAGAAGGCCCGCGAGCGGGAGCGCGAGGAAACGTCCGAAACGCATGTCCCTACTCCTTCCGATGTCGGCGCTAGATCCCGAGGTGCTGCAGGAGCTCGGCTTCGCGAGCCTTGACCTCGTCGTTCCCGAGCGTCGCGACGATCTCGCCCTGACCAAGGAGATAGTGGCGGTCGGCCACCGACGTGGCAAAGTGCAGATTCTGTTCGATGAGGAGCACCGCCCGGCCCTCCGCTTTCGCATCGCGGAGGATCGCGGCGATCTGCTGCACCAGGATCGGCGCGAGGCCCTCGGTCGGCTCGTCCAAGAGCAGGACTCGGGCACCCATTCGCAACACTCGGGCGATCGCGAGCATCTGCTGCTCGCCGCCTGAGAGCTTGCTGGCCGGCTGCCGCCGGCGCGCCTCCAGCGCCGGGAACGCGGCGTACACGCGGGCGAGATCCCATGAGGAGTCGCGGGCCTTCGGCGGCAGGATCAGGTGCTCCTGCACCGTGAGCGTCGCGTAGATCCCGCGATCGTCGGGGACGTAGCCGAGGCCGGCGCGCGCGCGACGCACCGGACCGAGCGCCGCGAGGTCCGCGCCCCCGAGCCGCACGGTGCCCTCCATCTGGCGGTGCAGGCCCATGAGGCAGCGGAGCGCCGTCGTCTTTCCGGCACCGTTCCGTCCCACCAGGGTGACGATCTCCCCCGCCTCCGCCCGCAGGGTCACGCCGCGGAGCGCCTGCGCCTCTCCGTACCAGGCCGAGAGGCCCGTCACGTCAAGCATCGACCTGCCCGAGGTACGCGCTCACGACCGCGGGGTCCGTGCGAACGGTCGCGTACGGACCCTGCGCGATCACCTTGCCCTGCTGCAGGACGATGACGTCGTCCGCGAGCTCGCCGACCACGCCCATGTTGTGCTCGACGAGCACTACCGTCCGGCCGGCGCGGATCCGCGCGACGAGCGCGATCGTGCGCCGCACGTCCTCGGCGCTCATCCCCGCGGTCGGCTCATCCAGCAGCAGGAGCCTCGGCTCGAGCGCGAGCGCGAGCGCGAGCTCCAGTGCGCGCTTCTGGCCGTACGGCAGGTGGCGCACCGGCTGCTCGGCGACGGCCTCGAGGCCGACCTCGGCGAGCAGCTCGCGCGCGCGGGGATCGAAGCGCCTCAGCGACGACTCATCCCGCCAGAAGCCGAGCCCCAGTCCGGTGCGCGACTGCAGCGCGAGGGCGACATGCTCGACCGCGTTCAGCTCCTCGAAGAGGCTCGTGATCTGGAACGAGCGTGCGACGCCGCGCATCGCGATCTGATCGGGCCGCAGCCCGGTCACGTCGTTCCCGAAGATGAGGATCCGTCCGCTCGTCGGCGAAAGGAAGCCCGTCAGGAGGTTGAAGAGGCTCGTCTTCCCCGCGCCGTTCGGTCCGACCAGCGCGTGCACCTGACCTTCGTCGAGGCGCAGATCCACGCCGTCCACGGCGCGGAAGCCCGCGAAGTCCTTGTGCAGTGCCTGCGTTTCGACGGCGTACACGTGAGGCGCCGTATCGTACGGCGCGAGTGAACGCCGTCGCCGATCTGGTGGGCAAGAGCGCGCTCGTGACGGGCGCGGCGAGCGGGATCGGTCGCGCGGTCGCGGTCGACCTCGCGATGCATGGTGCACACGTCCTCCTCGCGGACCTCAACGCCGAGGAGGGCGAGACCGCCGCGAAGGGGATCCCCGGCAGCGTGTTCATGCAGGCCGACGTGAGCTCGCGCACCGACTGCCGCGCGCTCGTCGACCGTGCGATCGCCGAGTGGGGCGGCGTCGATGTCCTCGTGAACAATGCCGGGCTGCAGTACGTCTCGCCGGTCGAGGAGTTCCCGGAGGACCGCTGGGAGCAGCTCGTCAAGATCATGCTCTTCGGCGCCTTCTACCTGACGCGGTACGCCATCCCGCACATGTACGAGCGGCGGTGGGGCCGGATCGTGAACGTCTCGTCGGTGCACGGGCTGGTCGCGTCGCCGTACAAGTCCGCGTACATCTCGGCGAAGCACGGGCTCAACGGCTTCACCAAGACGATCGCGCTCGAGGCCGCCGAGAAGGGCGTCACCGTGAACGCGGTGTGCCCGAGCTACGTGCGCACGCCGCTGGTCGAGAAGCAGATCGCCGACCAGGCGCGCGTCCATGGGATCAGTCCGGACGCGGTGATCCGCGACATCATGCTGGCACCCGCCGCGATCAAGCGGCTGCTCGAGCCCGAGGAGGTCGCGGCGTACGTCACGTTCCTCTGCTCCGATGCGGCCGCGGGCATCACGGGCGCGGAGCAGGTGATCGACAGCGGCTGGACCGCTCGCTAGCGGATCGCCGCGTACACCCGCGCGACGCCGATGAGCAGCTTGCCGGGACCCTTGTGCTCGAGCGACCAGAGGCCGCCCAGAACGTAGCGCGCGACGGTCCAGCGGCGGAGCCGACCGCGATCCAGGCCGAGCGTGTCGACGGTCTCATCGAGGCGCCGCCGCGCGAGCGCGGCGGTCACGATCCGCTGTCGGTCACCGAGGAGCCAGGCCGCGTCGAACGCGCGCTCGCCGGCCGTGGGCTTCGGGTCGATGACCAGCCACGGCTCGCGCTCGGCGGACAGCACGTTCCCGCCGTGAAAGTCGCGATGCACGAGGACCTCCTCGTCCTGGGATCCGCCGAGCTCCGCGAACGCGCGCGTCGCCTCGTCCGCCAGCTCCGGCTCGAACGGGCTGCCGGTCGCGTCGAACAGCTCGCGGGTGCGCGCGGCCCACCGCGGCGCGAGGATCGAGACGCGCTCGAACGGATGGCGATCCTCGACCGGCAGCCAGAGCCGCGGGAGCAGGGCCAGCGCCACACGGTGCGCCGCGGGCTCGTCGCTGCGCCAGAGCTGGCGGCCCGGCGTGATCCGCTCGAGCAGCAACGCGCCGACCGCCGGATCCGCCTCGAGGACGCGCACCGCCGATCGCCCGTTCCAGCGCCGCAGCCCCTCGGCCTCGTGCTCTCCCTCCGGCTCGGGGAACGCGAGCTTGAGCACCCCGGCCGTGCGATCGCCTCGCTCGACCTCGAGGACGAGCGAGTGATCCGCCGCCAGCGGCCGCACGATCTCCAGCGACCAGCGCGCGGCGCAGTCGTCGACGAGCCTCGGCAGGCGCGCGAGCCACGCCTTCCACTCCGGGCCGCGCCGGCTCGTGGGACGCAGGAGCTCGACCGGCACCTTGAACGGCACGGTCAACGCCCGCGCAATGCGCGCACGACGCCCGCGAACGCCTCGGTCGCCTTGTCCGGCAGCCCGTAGTACGAGATGCCAAGGCGCTCGCGGCGCTCGAGCAGCGTGCGCACGAGGCTCTCCGTCGATCCGTACAGCACGAACGGCGAGTCGACGAGCTGCGTCGCCGCTGCCTTCAGGCGCGTGGCCATCGCGTCGAGGAGCGAACGCGGCTCGTCACTGACGCCCGCGTCGACGACGAACACGTTGAGCTCCACCGCGTCGAGGCGATCGCCGACCTCCGCGCGAAGCCGCGCGAGCTTGCGCTCGGCCTCGGCCTCCAGCAGATCGCTGATGACGGGCTGCGCGTTGCTATCGAACCTCGGATTGAGCGCGACGATGTCGGCGTGCCTCGCGGCGAAGCGCAGCATCTGCGGGCCGCCCGCGCCGATCATGAGCGGCGGCCGCGGGCGCTGGACGGGTCGTGGCACGACCTTCGCTCCGTGGACGGTGTAGAAGCGACCGCTCGCGTCGACGGCGTCCTCCGCGAACAGGCGATCGATGAGGGCGACGGCCTCGCGCAGCCTCGCGATCCGGACCGCCGGCGGGTCGTAGGGGATGCCAAGCATCTCGTAGTCGCGGGCGTACCAGCCCGCGCCGATGCCCCACTCCACGCGGCCGCCCGAGAGGACGTCGAGGGTCGCGATCTCCTTCGCGAGCATGACCGGGTTGCGGTAGTCGTTCGCGAACACGTAGCTCCCCACCCGCAGCCGGGTCGTCGCCTCGAGCGCGGCGGCCATCGCGGGAACGGGCGCGAGCTGCTGCGTGATGTGGTCCGTGACGAGGAGTGCGTCGTAGCCGAGCTCCTCGATCCGCCGAGCCTTCGCCCGCCACGCCTCGCCGGACTCGGCGCGGGTCGCCGTGATCGCGAATCGGAACGGCCGCACGGATGCGACAATGCGCGCATCCGATGAAGACCGCACGGGAGGCCGCCGCGCGACTGGGCCGGGTCGGCGTGTGGAGCTTCGAGCTCGAGCGGATGACCGCTGCCGACGAGGGCCGCCTGGCCCGGCAGATCGAGGGACTCGGCTTCAAGGCGCTCTGGATCCCGGAGTCGCTGGGCAGCAAGGAGATCTTCGCGCACGCGGCCATCCTCCTGGCGGCGACGAAGACGCTGATCGTCGCTTCGGGCATCGCGAACATCTGGGCCCGCGACGCCGTCGCGATGGCCAATGGCGCCAGGACCCTGCAGGAGGCGTACGCCGATCGATTCCTCTGCGGCCTCGGCGTGAGCCACAAGCCGACGATCGACGTGCGCCTCGGCGGCGGCTACACGAAGCCGCTCGCGCACATGCGCGCGTACCTCGACGCGATGGACAAGGCACCGTTCACCGGACCGAATCGCGAGGATCCGCCCGTGCCGCGCGTGATCGCCGCGCTCGGCCCGGAGATGCTGAAGCTCTCCGCACAGCGCTCGCTCGGGGCTCATCCGTACTTCGTGCCACCGGAGCACACGGCGATCGCGCGAAAGACGCTCGGGGCCGATCCGCTGCTCGCGGTCGAGCAGGCCGTCACGCTCGAGACCGATGCGGTCACGGGCCGCGAGACCGCGCGCACGCACATGAAGCGGTACCTCGGGCTCGACAACTACACGAACAACCTCCGTCGGCTCGGCTGGGCCGATGCGGACATCGCGAACGGCGGCAGCGACACGCTGGTCGACGCGATCGTCGCCTGGGGCGATGTCGCCGCGGTGAAGGCGCGCGTCGACGCGCACGTTACGAACGGCGCGGATCACGTCTGCCTCCAGGTGCTCGGTGACGATCTCCCGGGCCAGCTCACACGCATCGCGACCGCGGTCCTCTGATGGCGGAGACATCGCTGGAGAAGGCGAAGATCAAGGTGCTCCTCTTGGAGTCGATCGACGCGAGCGCGGTCGACGCCTTCAAAGCCGATGGGTACACGAACGTCGAGTCCCACACGAAGGCGCTGTCCGAGCCGGAGCTGCTCGAGGCGATCCCGGGCGCCCACCTCCTCGGCATCCGCTCGCGGACGCACGTCACGCCGAAGGTGCTCGAGCGCGCCGACAAGCTCATCGCCATCGGGTGCTTCTGCATCGGGACGGATCAGGTCGACGTCGCGGCGGCGGAGACGCACGGCGTGCCGGTGTTCAACGCGCCGTTCTCCAACACGCGCAGCGTCGCGGAGCTCGTCCTCGCGGAGATCGTGATGCTCTGCCGCGGCATCCCGCAGCGCAACGCGGCCGCGCACCGCGGCGAGTGGCTGAAGGCCGTCGGCGGCGCGACCGAGGTGCGTGGCAAGACGCTCGGCATCGTCGGCTACGGGCACATCGGCACACAGATCGGGCTGCTGGCCGAGGCGCTCGGCATGCGCGTCGTCTATCACGACGTCGAGTCCAAGCTTGCGCTCGGCAATGCGTCGCCGGTCGATTCGCTGCGGACGCTGCTCGAGCGCGCCGACGTCGTCACGCTGCACGTGCCGGACACGGCGCAGACCGTCGGCCTCATCGGGCCGCAGCAGCTCGGCTGGATGAAGCCCACCGCGCACCTCATCAACGCGTCGCGCGGCAAGGTCGTCGACCTCGACGCGCTCGCGCAGGCGATCGAGGCCGGCCGGCTCGCCGGAGCCGCGATCGACGTGTTCCCGGCGGAGCCCGAGTCCACCGCGCACCCATTCGAGTCGCCGCTCCGCCGCTTCGACAACGTCCTCCTCACGCCGCACATCGGCGGCAGCACGATCGAAGCGCAGGAGAGCATCGGCCTCGAGGTCGCCGCGAAGCTCCTCAAGTACAGCAACAACGGATCGACCGTGACGGCGGTGAACTTCCCCGAGGTCGCGCTGCCCGAGCACGCCGGCAAGCACCGCCTGCTCCACACCCACCGCAACGTGCCGGGCATGCTCGCGGCGATGAACGCGGTGCTCGCCGCCGCGAAGATCAACATCGCGAGCCAGTACCTCGAGACCAGCCGCCAGGTCGGCTACGCGGTCATCGACGTCGATGGCGCGGACCGGCCGCTCTCGGCGACGCTCAGGAAGCAGCTGGACGCGATCGAGGGGACGATCCGGACGCGGGTCCTGTACTAGCGATGCGGGGCAGCCACGCTGCCCGCCGCGACTCGTACGCCGCGATCTCCGGGGCATGCGCGAGGCTCAGGTCGATCTCGTCCTGTCCCGCGAGGAGCCGCGAGCGCGCGCTCTCGTCGATCGGGAATGGCGCGCGGTAGCCGAGCCCGGGGACCTCGACGACGCGCTGCTCGACGTCGACGGCGATCTCGAGCTGCGGGTCCGCTTGCACCGCCGCGAGGATGCGGACCACGTCGGGCTCCGGCAGCTCCGCGAGGACCAGCCCGATGCCGAGGCAGTTGGAGCGGAAGATGTCGGCGAAGCTCGGGGCGACGATCGCGCGGAAGCCGCGATCCTCGAGTGCCCAGGCGGCGTGCTCGCGCGAGCTGCCGCACCCGAAGTTCGCGCCGGCA
The DNA here is from genome assembly GCA_036394215.1 of Candidatus Limnocylindria bacterium. GTDB lineage: Bacteria > Chloroflexota > Limnocylindria > P2-11E > P2-11E > UBA4735. The sequence goes on along the minus strand of DASWFN010000162.1, from coordinate 27,280 downwards.
ACGAGGACCTTCGCGCCCGCGAAGCGCGCGTCGTTGAGGACGAACGCCGGGTCGGCGGACCACGCCGAGAACAGGCCGACGCCGTAGCCGGTGCGCTCCACGCGCTTGAGCCAGTCGCTCGGGATGATCTGATCGGTGTCCACGTCGCGCCGATCGAGCGGCAGCGCGCGACCGCTCACGCGGGAGACGGCCCTCATCGCGCGAGGTCCGCGGGCGACACGAGCCGCCCCGCGATCGCGGTGGCCGCCGCGACGGCCGGCGAGACGAGGTGCGTGCGCGCGCCCGGGCCCTGGCGGCCCTCGAAGTTGCGGTTGGACGTGGACGCGACGCGCTCGCCGGACGCGGCGACGTCGTCGTTCATCCCGAGGCACATCGAGCACCCCGCGCTGCGCCACTCGAAACCCGCGTCGGTGAAGACGCGATCGAGGCCCTCGGCCTCGGCCTGCGCCTTCACGCTCATCGAGCCGGGGACGGCCAGCGCCCGCAGGCCGGTCCGCACGTGCCTGCCCCGAAGGACGTCGGCGGCGGCGCGCAGATCCTCGAGCCGGCCGTTCGTGCACGAGCCGAGGAACACCGAGTCGACGGCGATGTCGCGGATGGCGGTCCCCGGCACCAGATCCATGTAGACGAGCGCGCGCCGCGCGCTCTCGCGCGCCGCCTCGGTCTCGAGCGCATCCGGGTCGGGCACGCTGCCGTCGAGCGCGACGGCCTGCGCCGGGTTGGTGCCCCACGTCACGTACGGCCGCAGCTCGCGCGCGTCGATGCGGATCTCGCGATCGAAGGCCGCGTCCTCGTCCGTGGTGAGCCTGCGCCAGTGCGCGACCGCGCGGTCCCAGTCCGCGCCCGTCGGCGCGTGCATGCGGCCCTCGAGGTACGCGAAGGTGACCTCGTCCGGCGCGATCAGGCCGGCGCGCGCGCCCGCCTCGATCGACATGTTGCACACCGTCATGCGGCCCTCCATCGACAGCGCGCGGACCGCCTCGCCGCGGTACTCGATGACGTGACCGGCGCCGCCGCCGGTGCCGATGCGGGCAATGACCCCCAGGATGAGGTCCTTCGCGCTCACATCCGCCGGCGCGGTCCCGTCGATCGTGACGGCCATCGTCTTCGGCCGCGTGCGCCAGATCGTCTGTGTCGCGAGCACGTGCTCGACATCGCTCGTGCCGATGCCGAACGCGATCGCGCCGAGCGCGCCGTGGGTCGAGGTGTGGCTGTCGCCGCACACGATGACCATGCCCGGCTGGCTCAGGCCGAGCTGGGGCCCGATCACGTGCACGATCCCCTGCCGCGCATCGCCCATCGGGTAGAGCCGGATACCGAACTCCGCGCAGTTGCGCGTGAGCGCCTCGAGCTGGAGCACGGAGAGCGGATCGGCCGTCGGCCGGTCGAGGATCGTCGGGATGTTGTGGTCCGCGGTCGCGAGCACAAGGTCCGGACGGCGGACCGGGCGGCCCGCGAGGCGCAGCCCGTCGAACGCCTGGGGCGAGGTCACCTCGTGCACGAGATGCAGGTCGACGTACAGCAGGTCGGGCTCGCCCGGGGCGCGCCGCACGACGTGCTCGTCCCAGACCTTCTCCGCGAGCGTGCGGCCGGCCATCAGCGCTCCGGCTGCACGTCGATGAGCTGCTCGGCGGGGAATCCCGAGCGGCGCACGAGCGCGAGGACCTCCTGTGCGTGCCCCGCGTCGCGCGTGTCGACGATCACGTCGAGGCCGACGCGCCCGAGCGCGGTGTACGGCCCGACGCGATGGATGCCCACGTGGAGGATGTTGATGTGCTCGTCGCCGAGGATGCCGGTGAGCTCGTGGAGCTGCCCCGGACGGTCGTCGAGCCAGGTGCGGAAGGCGAGGTAGCGTCCGGCGCTCGCGAGGCCTTGCTGGACGACCTTGCCCAGAAGGTTCGGATCGATGTTCCCGCCGCTGATGATGATGCCGACGCGTTTCCCGGCAAGGTCGCCCGCGCCGTCGAGCAGCGCGGCGACGCCCGCGGCGCCCGCGGCCTCGGCGAGGAGCTTGTGCCGCTCGAGCAACAGCACCATCGCGCGCGCGATGGCCTCGTCGGTGACGACGCGCATCGTGACGCCGTGGGTCCGCGCGATCTCGAGAGTGCGCTCGGCGGGGCGCTTGACCGCGATGCCGTCGGCGATCGTCGCGGCGCCGCCGGAAGCGAGCGTCCCGCTCAGCATCGCATCGGCGAACGCGCTCGCACCCGCGGCCTGCACCCCGACGAGCCGGGCGTTCGAGCGCGCCTCGGCGATCGCGAGCGCGGTCCCGGCGAGGAGGCCGCCGCCGCCCACCGGCACCACGATCGCCTCGAGGTCCGGTCGGTCCTCGAGCATCTCGCGGGCGACGGTGCCCTGCCCGGCGATGACCGCGGCGTCGTCGAACGCGTGGATGTACACCGCTCCCCGGGTGCCCGCGAGGTCTCGCGCCGCGGCGTAGGCGTCGTCGTAGCCGTCACCCGTGACGACGACCTCCGCGCCGGCCCGCTGGATCGCGGTGAGCTTCGCGAGGGGCACGCCGCGCGGCAGCACGACGCACGCCGGGATGCCGAGGGCGCGTGCGGCGACCGCGACGCCCTGGCCGTGATTGCCGGCCGACGCGGTCACGACGCCGCGCGCGCGCTCGGTCGCGTCGAGCATGAGCAGGCGTGCGAGGGCACCGCGCAGCTTGAAGGCGCCGGTGCGCTGCAGGTTCTCGAGCTTGAGCTGGATCTCGCAGCCGGCCAGGGCCGACAGATCCGGGGACGACACGAACGGCGTGCGGTCGACGCGCCCGGCGATCGCCGCCGCGGCCGCGCCGACGGTCAGCGCTCCCATCGCGACGGTGGCGCTCACGAGGTCACCGCGCCCTCGGACGCCGAGCCGACGAGCTTCGCGTACTTCGCGAGCGCGCCGGTGCGATAGCGCGGCTCGGGCGCGCGCCATGCTGAGCGTCGCCGTGCGAGCTCGGCGGCGTCGACGTCGAGGTCGATCCGCCGCTTCGACACGTCGATCGTGATGCGGTCGCCGTCGGTGACGAGACCCAGCGGCCCGCCGACGGCCGCCTCCGGCGCGACGTGGCCGACGACGATGCCGTGGGTCGCGCCGCTGAAGCGTCCGTCGGTGACGAGCGCGACCTTGTCCCCGAGCCCGGCGCCCACGAGCGCGCCCGTGACCGCGAGCATCTCGCGCATCCCGGGCCCGCCCTTCGGACCCTCGTAGCGGATGACGACGATGTCGCCGGCGACGATGCGTCCGTCCTCGACCGCGGCGAACGCGTCCTCCTCGCGGTCGAAGACCTTGGCGGTGTACGTGCGGGTCGGCGTGTCGTGGCCCGCGACCTTCGTGACGCACCCATCGGGAGCGAGCGAGCCGCGGAGGATCACGAGGCCGCCGCTCTTCGCCAGCGGTGTCGCCAGCGGACGCACGACCTGCTGTTGCGCGGTCTCGCGCGCCGCGCGCGCCTCCTCGCCGATGGTCCGGCCGGTGACGGTCTTCGCCTCCTGCTTCAGGAGCCCGGCCTCCTGAAGCCGCTGCAGGACGAGCATGATCCCGCCGGCGCGGTCCATGTCCGGTCCGGTGAAGCGACCCCACGGCTTCATGTCCGCGAGGAGCGGCGTCCGCGCGCTGATCCGATCGAAATCGTCGATGCCGATGTCGACCTTCGCCTCGCGCGCGACCGCGAGCAGATGCAGCACCGCGTTCGTCGAGCCGCCGGTCGCCATCACGGCCGCGACCGCGTTCTCGATCGCGTCGCGGGTGATGATCGACGACGGACGTACGTCGGACCCGAGCAGCCGCATGACCAGCCGGCCGGCCTCGCGCGCGACCTCCTGGCGCCTGGCGTCGAGCGCGGGCACGCCGCTCGAGCCGGCGGGCGAGATGCCCATCGCCTCGAACGCCGTCGCCATCGTGTTGGCGGTGAACTGGCCGCCGCAGGCGCCCGCACCGGGACAGGCGACCTTCTCGAGCTCGAGGAGCGCGGCATCGGTCATCTTTCCGGCGTTGTGCGCGCCCACGGCTTCGAAGACGTCGCCGATCGTCACGTCACGCCCCTCGAACCGGCCGGGCATGATCGAGCCGCCGTAGAGCATCAGCCCGGGGACGTCGAGGCGCGCGAGGGCCATGACGCATCCGGGGATCGTCTTGTCGCAGCCCGAGATCGCGACGAGCGCGTCGAGCTGATGACCGCGCACGACGAGCTCGATGCTGTCCGCCACGATCTCCCGTGAGACCAGCGATGCCTTCATGCCCTCGGTGCCCATCGCGATGCCGTCGGACACCGCGATGGTGTTGCACTCGACCGGCGTGCCACCGGCCTCGCGGATGCCCTCCTTCACCCACTCCGCGATGCGCCGCAGGTGCACGGTGCAGGGCATGATCTCGATCCAGCTGTGCGCGACGCCGATGAGCGGCCGCGTGAAGTCGTCGTCGGTATAGCCGGCGCCCCGCATCATCGCGCGCGCGGGCGCGCGGTTCGGACCGTCGATCATGACGTGGCTGCGCTGCCGGGTCGGCGGAGTCATGCGACCGGCTGGGTGTCGAGGTGCGGCGCCGATGGCCGCTCGGAGGCACCGGGATGGAGCCGCCGGAAGGCGCCGACGACGGCCTTCAGCGACGCGGTGAGCACGCTCTCGTGCACGCCGACGCCCCAGCGCACGTTGCCGTCGCCGTCGCGCGCTTCGACGTACGCGATCGCGGCCGCGTCGGTGCCGGCGCCGACGGCGTGCTCGCTGAAGTCGAGCACCTCGATCGGCACGTCGAACTCGCTCCGCAGCGCGTGGACGAGCGCGGCGACCGGGCCGTTGCCCTTGCCGTACACCGTGCGGTCGCGCCCGTTCACCTGCAGCCGCGCGACGAGCGTGGTGCTCGTCTCGAGCGTCGAGGTCTCATAGGTCACGAGGTCGATCGTTGGGAGCGTGGGCACGTACTCGGCGGAGAACGCCGCCCACAGCTCCGCGGGCGTGATCTCGGTGCCGGTGTCCTCGGCGATCTTCTGGATCCGCCCGGAGAACTCGATCTGCAGGCGGCGCGGCAGGTCGAGACCGTGCTCGGCCTTCATGATGTAGGCAACGCCGCCCTTCCCCGACTGGCTGTTCACGCGGATCACGGCCTCGTAGCTCCGGCCGACGTGCTTCGGGTCGATGGGCAGGTACGGGACGTCCCACGTCGCGTAATCCGCCGGAAGCGCCTCGAGGCCCTTCTTGATCGCGTCCTGGTGCGATCCGGAGAACGCCGTGTACACGAGGTCGCCGACGTACGGATGGCGCGGATGGATCGGCAGCCGCGTCGCGTGCTCGGCGACGCGGCGCAGCGCGTCGATGTCGCTGATGTCGAGACGCGGGTCCACGCCCTGGCTGAACAGGTTGAGCGCGAGCGTCACGAGGTCCACGTTCCCGGTGCGCTCGCCGTTCCCGAAGAGCGTGCCCTCGATGCGCTCCGCGCCCGCCAGCACGGCCAGCTCGGCGGCGGCGACCGCGGTGCCGCGGTCGTTGTGCGGGTGCAGCGAGAGGACGACGCTGTCGCGGCGCGGGACCGCGCGACCGAACCACTCGATGACGTCGGCGTACACGTTCGGCGTGTACATCTCGACCGTGGCCGGGAGATTGAGCACGAGCCTGCGATCCGGCGCCGGCTCGAGGACGTCCATGACCGCGGTGCAGATGTCGATCGCGTAGTCGGGCTCGGTGCCGCTGAAGCTCTCGGGCGAGTACTCGTACCGCACGACCGTGCCGGGGAGCGTGCGCTCGAGACCCTTACAGATGCGCGCGGTGTCGACCGCGATCTTCGTGATCCCGGGCTTCTCCTCGCGGAACACGACCCGCCGCTGGCAGACCGAGGTCGAGTTGTAGAAGTGCACGATCGCGCGCGGCGCGCCGGCGAGCGACGCGAAGGTGCGCTCGATGAGCTCCGGGCGGCACTGCGTGAGGACCTGGATCGTGACGTCCTCGGGGATGAGGTCCCGCTCCACGAGCAGCCGGATGAAGTCGTAGTCGGGCTGCGACGCCGCGGGGAAGCCGACCTCGATCTCCGTGAAGCCCATCCCGACGAGCGCGTTCCAGAGCTGCAGCTTGCGTGCGGGGTCCATCGGATCGATGAGCGCCTGGTTCCCGTCGCGCAGGTCGACCGAGCACCACAGCGGCGCGTGTTCGATCGTGCGCGCCGGCCACGAGCGATCGGGAAGCCCGCCGGGAAGCGGCCGGAACGGCCGGTACTTCCCGAACGGCATCGCGCGGGGTCGCGCGTTCGGCGGGGGCACGCCTAGATCCACATCGGCAGGTCGGTATCCGGATGGCCGTAGGCCTCGACGCAGATGGTCATGAGCTGGATGTCGGTGAGCTCCTCCGGCACGAAGCCGTATCGCGTCACCAGCGAATGCGCGCGGTGCAGCTGCTCCTCGCCGAAGCGAAAGCCGAGCCGGGCCAGGCGCTCGCGGAACGAGTCCACTACGCGACCACCGCCGGCTCGCGCGTTGGCTTCCTGTCCGGGGCCGGCGTCGCCGGCTGGCCGAACTCACGGCGCGGAAGCCATGGCATCATCGCGCGGAGCGACCGGCCGACCCGCTCGATCTGCGAGTCCTGCTCCTTCGCCCGCGTCGCGAGCAGCTCGGGTGCGCCCGCGCGCGCCTCCGCGATCCACCGCTTGGCGAAGCTGCCGTCCTTGATCTCGGCGAGGACGTCGCGCATGGTCTGCCGCACGCGCTCGTCGATGACGCGTTTGCCCGACACGTAGTCGCCGTACTCGGCCGTGTCGCTCACGGAATAGCGCATGTACGAGAGCCCGCCCTCGTACATGAGGTCGACGATGAGCTTCATCTCGTTCAGGCATTCGAAGTACGCGATCTCAGGCTGGTAGCCGGCTTCGACGAGGGTTTCGAAGCCGGCCTTCACCAGCTCGGAGATGCCACCGCAGAGGACGGTCTGCTCGCCGAACAGGTCGGTCTCGACCTCTTCCGCGAACGTCGTCTCGATCACCCCGGCGCGGGTCGACCCGACGGCCCGGGCGTACGCGAGCGCGGTCTTCTTCGCCTGGCCGCTCGCGTCCTGGTGCACCGCGACGAGCGCCGGCACGCCCTTGCCCTCGGCGAAGAGCTCTCGCATCCGATGACCCGGCGCCTTCGGCGCGATAAGGACCACGTCGATGTCGGGCGACGCGACGATCTCCTTGAAGTGGACCGAGAACGCGTGCGCGACGACGAGCGTGCGGCCCTTCCCGAGGGACGGCGCGATCTTCTCGTAGATCGCGCGGTGCTTCGGGTCCGGCGCGAGGATCACGATCACGTCGGCATTGCGCGCGGCGTCCGCGACCTCGCGGACGTCGAAGCCGTCGCGCTCCGCGGTCGCCCAGCTCTTGCTGCCTTCGGCGAGCCCGATCACGACCGAGCACCCGCTGTCGCGCAGGTTCTGGGCGTGGGCGTGGCCCTGGCTCCCGTAGCCGATCACCGCGATGGTCTTGCCCGCGAGGGCCCGCGGGTCCGCGTCCGTGTCGTAGTAGATGGTGGCCATCTCTTCCTCCGCTGTTACTGGTGCTGCTCGTCCGGGCTGAGCCGCGCGTGGCGAACGTCGATGAGCGACGTGAACTGGCTGAGCGCGAGCGCCGCTTCCTTCGGTACGGCACCGGCGCGGATGCGGACGGTCCAGCGACCCTCGCCGGCATCGTCCGCCTGGAACGATCGCAGGCCGAGGTGCCTGCGGCGCACGACCGAGAGCACGCGCTCGATCGCGCCGGGCACCGCGTCCACGGTGAGCTCGAACGTGTGCTGCGGCTCGGTCACGACGCCGGCTCCTCGATGAGGTCGGCGTTCGCGCCGCCCGGCGGAACGATCGGCCACACGTTGGCCTCGCGCTCGATGCGGATGTCCAGCACGACCGGGCCGGGGTGCGCCTTCGCGCGCGAGAGCGCCGGGCCCAGGTCCGTGCGCCGCTCGACGCACATCCCGAGCACGCCGTACGCGTCGGCGAGCTTCACGTAATCCGGGCTGCTGATCGGCGTCTGCGAGATGCGGCCGTCGTGGAACAGCTGCTGCCACTGCCGGACCATGCCGAGGTATCCGTTGTTCATGATGGCGAGCTTCACCGGCGCGCTCTCCTGCACCGCGGTGCCGAGCTCGTGGATGGTCATCTGCGCGCCGCCGTCCCCGGCGATCGCCCAGACCTCGGACGACGGCCGCCCCATCTGGGCACCGATCGCGGCGGGCAGGGCGTAACCCATCGCGCCAAGACCGCCCGAGGTGAGGAAGCGGTCCGGCTCGGTGAGCCGGAGATGCTGGGCGGCCCACATCTGGTGCTGGCCGACATCGGCGACGAAGTACGCGTCCTCGCTCGCCGCCGCGCGGATGGCGCGGATCACCAGACGAGGCGGGAGCTCGACGCGCTGCTCGTACTCGGCGACGCGCGGCTTCCGGCGATCGCCGTCGAGCCGCGTGCGCCACTCCGGCCGCGTCGAGCGCTCGAGACGAGCGGCGAGCGCGAACAGCACCGCGCCGGCGTCGGCGACGATGCCGATCGCCGTCGGCACGTTCTTCCCGATCTGGGTCGCATCGATGTCCGCGTGGATGATCTTCGCGTTCGGTGCGAATGCCGCGATCTTCCCGGTGACCCGGTCGTCGAATCGCAGCCCGACACCGAGGATGACGTCCGCGTCATTGACCATGCGGTTCGCCCGCGCGCTGCCATGCATGCCCAGCATCCCGGCGGCGAGCGGATGCTCCTCCGAGATCGCGCCGATGCCGAGCAGCGTCGTGACGACCGGTGCGTCGATCCGTTCCGCGAGCGTGCGCAGCTCGGCGTGAGCGCGCCCGAGGCGGACGCCCTGGCCCGCGATGATCACCGGACGCGATGCGGCGGCGAGGAGCGCCGCCGCGCGATCGAGCTCGGCCGCATCGGCGCCCGGGACCGGCAGCGCGCGCGCGCCGTTCGTCGCTCCGCGGGTCGCCATGGTGTGCAGCTGGATGTCCTTCGGGATGTCGACGAGGACCGGGCCGGGCCGGCCGCCGCGCGCGATCGCGAAGGCGCGGTGGATCGCGGGCTCGATGTCGTCGACCGACTGGACGAGGATCGAGTGCTTCGTGACCGGGCCGACCATCCCGAGCACGTCGGTCTCCTGGAACGCGTCGCGGCCCATGAGCGGCGTCGACACCTGGCCGGTGATCGCGACGACCGGGACGCTGTCCATGTAGGCGCACGCGAGCCCGGTGACGAGGTTCGTCGCACCGGGGCCGGACGTCGCGACGCACACGCCGACCCGGCCCGTCGCGCGCGCGTACCCGTCGGCCATGTGCGCGGCGCCCTGCTCGTGCCGCACGAGGACGTGGTGGACGCCGGGATGATCGGGGAGCGCGTCGTACATCGGCAGGCACGCGCCGCCCGGATAGCCGAACACGATGTTCGCCCCGGCCGTCTCGAGCGCGCGCCACACGAGGTCGGCGCCGCGCTGCGTGACCGCGTCCGCCTCCTGGATCGTCGGCTTCGCCATCGTCGCCATGTCTGCGGGCCTCCCTCTCTCGAAATAGAAAGAGGCCTCCCGTTGCCGGAAGGCCTCAGTGATCCTGGTGTGTGGTGTGTGTGGCGCTAGCCTCCCAGCCGTCTTGAGTCGTCCTCAATAAGGACGAGGCCGATAACGACGAGGACGACGAGCTGCTGGTGCATCGGAAGGTCGACGATGCCGGACGCCCCGCGGCACCGTCAATGTCCGTCGGCGAAGTCGGTGCACCATGCACAGTCATCAGGAGGCCAGCTCGCGAAGGGCGTTCTGGCCGAGGACCGCCAGATAGAGCTGCATGCGCTGGTCGGCGTCCTCGAGATCCGCCCCGGTGAGCACGCCGATGCGCTTGAGGCGCTGGCGCACGGTGTTGCGATGCAGGTAGAGCGCGCGGGCGACGCCGTTCACGCTGCCGTGCGCGCGCAGGAACTCCTCGAGCGTGCGCAGCTCGTCGTGCTGCTCGCTCTCGGCCAGCGGGCCGAGCACCGAGCGGCAGAACGCGCGGATGTCCTCGGTCGGGCGCCCGAGCACGAAGCAGTACGGACCGAGATCCTCGAACGCGGTGACCCGCCCGGGACCGTTCAGCGCGCGGCCGAGCCGCAGCGCCTGCTCGGCGTGCAGCGCGGCGAGGCGCAGGGACCGTTCGGGATCGCGCGGACCGCCGAGCCCGGCGGAGAGGCTCGCATCGCCGGTGCGCTTCGCGGCCTCGAGCCGCTGCGCCTCCGCGATCGCGCGCACGTCGTCGCCGGCGCCGAGGCGCAGCACCGTGATCGATGCCGGCGCGCGGTCCTCGCCCTGCAGGGCCAGTACGTATGTCCGCGATGTCGGGCTGTCCACGATCCCCTTTCAACTACGAAGGCCTCCCGCTGCCGGGAGGCCCTTGCCGTGGTCTTCGTCGTTGGGTCTAGCGCGCCGCGATGGGCCTCCCGAGCTCCGATCCTCCGATGAGGACCGGAATAACGATCACGACAAGGACGAGTGCGAGCATCGCGGTCACACCCACGCCGGCAGGTCGACGTCGGACTTGCGGTACGCCTCGACGCAGATGGTCATGAGCACCAGGTCGGTGAGCGACGTGTGATGCGGCACGTGCGCGTGCACGATCCGCTCGGCGTGATCGAGGCGCTCCCCCTCGAAGTGCATGCCCAGCCCTGCCAGTCGCCGTGCCAGCTCGCGTCGCGCGTCCATTGCCTTTTTCCTCCTGGAACTGAAAAGACCTCCCGATCTGGGAGGTCTTGTGGTTCCGGCTTCGATGTTCGCTACGCGGTCTAGGTGCGCCTCCCAGCGTCGTCCAAGCCCCCGATAAGGAGCTCAATAACGATGACGCCGAGGACCAGAGACCGCATCGGTGACACCGTACCACCGGCCGGCACGCGCGCCAAGCAGCGAAATGGTCGCGGCGCCGGCCCATAAACTCGGCCCATGCCCATCCGCGCGATCCTCTTCGACCTCGACAACACCCTCTTGATGGAGGACGAGGCGACCGAACGCGCCCTCCGGCAGACCTCCGAGCTCGCCGGACAGCGGACGGGGGCCGAGCCGGTGGTCGTCCACGCCGCCGCGCGGGAGGCCGCCGAGACGCTATTTCGCTCCGCGCAAGTGTTCGCCTACGCCGACGAGGTGGGGATCTGGTGGGGCGAGGCGCTGTGGGGCGAGTTCGCGGGCGACCAGGGCCGGCTGCGCGCGGTCCGGGCCTTCGTGCCGGGATTCCGCCGCGAGGTCTGGCGTCGCGCGCTGGCCGTCGCCGGGATCGCCGATGACGCGCTGGCCGATGAGCTCGGCGCCGCGTATCCGACGTTCCGCCGCGCCCTCCGTCCGGTCGACCCCGAGGCCGACGCGGTCCTCGCGGACCTCGGACGCGATCACGCGCTCGCGCTCGTGACCAACGGCGCGCCGGACGTGCAACGCGAGAAGCTCGCGCCCACGACGCTCGCCGCGCACTTCAAAGTGATCGTGATCTCCGCCGAGCTCGGTATCGGCAAACCTGACCCGCGGATCTTCCGCTCCGCGCTCGACGCCGTCGACGTTCCGAGCGGCGATGCGGTCGTGGTCGGCGACAGCCTCGAACGCGACATCGAGGGCGCGAGGCGCGCGGGCATCCGCTCCGTCTGGATCGATCGCGCGGGCACCGGCACGGGGGGCGACGCGAGGATCGAGAAGCTGAGCGAGCTTCGCGACGCGATCGTGGGGCTCGAGCGCGTCGGCGCGTTCCCCCAGCCCGCGTGAGAGGCGCACTTCCGCGCGGCTTCCGCGACATCCTTCCGACGGAGGCGCGCGAGCTCCACGCGATCGAGCGCACGCTCATGGGCGTGTTCGCGCAGCACGGGTACGTGCCGCTCGAGCCGCCGACGGTCGAGTTCGCGGAGAGCGCGGTCACCGTGGACGAGCGCCGCACGCTCCGCTTCCTCGATCGCGATGGCCGGCTTCTCGCGCTCCGTCCCGACGTGACGACCGCGGTCGCGCGCGTCGTCGCCCAGCGCTATCGAGAGGCGGAGGCCGCACTGCGCCTCGCGTACTTCGCGCCCATCTTCCGTGAAGAGACATCGATGCACGGGTCCGAGCGCGAGTACGACCAGGCGGGCGTCGAGCTCATCGGCGACGCGAGCCTTCGGGCGGACGCCGAGGTCATCGCGCTGCTCGGCGAGGCGCTCGCGCGGTGCGGGCTGCTCGGCGCGGACATCGACATCGGTCACGTCGGCTTCGTCGAGGGATTCGTCGCCGAGCTGCCGGAGGAGGCGCGCGGCGCCGTCCTTCAGTCTGCGCGCGCGGGCGACCTCGTCGCGACGGTCGCGCTGTCCCGCGCCGCGGGGATGACGGCCGAGCGGGTGACCGCGCTCGAGCGCGGGCTCCGCTATCGCTCGGGCGGGCTCGCCGGCGCGCGCGCCGGCGCGCCGGCCGCATCGCTCCGCGCGCTCGACACGCTCGACGCGCTGGGACCGCTGCTCGAGGCCGCGGGCGTCGGCGGCGCGGTCCAGTTCGACCTCGGCTTCGTCCCGGCGCTCCCCTATTACACCGGCGTCGTCTTCCAGGTCACCGTGCCTGACCTCGGCTTCCCCATCGCGACGGGCGGCCGGTACGACAGGCTGCTCGCTCGGTTCGGCGCCGATCGCGCCGCGACGGGCTTCGGGATCGCGATCCCGCACCTGCACCAGGCGCTCGTCGCCGCAGGGTGGCAGCCCCAGACCGATTCGCCCCTCCTCGTGCTCACGCCCGGCACCGACGACGCCGCGACCCTGCGTGTCGCGGCGGCCATGCGCGCGGCCGGGATCGCCGTCGCGATCGGCGACGTCGCCGACGGTGCGGGTCAGGACATCCGGCGCGCGCGCGTGATCGACGAGGCGCACGTCGAGTACGAAGGCGTCGCCCGCGCGATCGAGGCCGCCATCGCCGTGCTGACCGGCGGCCGGCCGCGGTGAAGGCTCTGCGCATCGCGCTCGCCCAAGGCGCGCTGCTCGCCGATACGAAGGTCGCGCTCGCCGCGGCCGGCCTCGGGACCGACGCGCTCGCCGAGGGCGGCCGCCGGCTCGTCGTGCCGAGCGCCGACGTGGAGTTCATCCTCGCGCGGCCGAGCGACGTGCCGACCCACGTCTCGCACGGCGCCGCGGATGTCGGGATCGTCGGGAAGGACGTCCTGCTCGAGACCGACGCCGACGTCCTGGAGCTCGTCGATCTCGGCTACGGACTCTGCCGCTTCGTCGTCGCGGCGCCGGCCGGCTCCGTCGATCGGTCGCTCGACGAATACCGCCACCTCGGATCGCTCGAGATCGCGACGAAGTACCCGCGCGTGGCCGAGCGGCACTTCCAGGGTCGCGGGATCCAGGTCGAGATCATCAAGCTCAGCGGGTCGGTCGAGCTCGCGCCGCAGGTCGGGCTCGCCGACTGGATCGTCGATCTCGTGAGCACCGGTCGCACGCTGAAGGAGAACGGTCTCGCGATCGTCGAGGAGATCGCGGTCTGCACCGCGCGGCTCGTCGCGAACCGCGTGAGCTACGCCCGCGACCGGGAGCGCATCGCCGCGCTCGCCTCGACGCTCGAGTCGTGGGCCTCGGCGAAGAAGCGATGACGGTGCGCATCGGCGACCTCGCCGCCTTCAAGCGCGACGTGACCAGACGACGCGCGACGGCGGTCTTCGACGCTGCCGTCGTGACGGCGGCCCGGGCGACGATCCACGCCGTTCGCACACGTGGCGACGCCGCGGTGCTCGCGAACGTGCGCCGCTTCGACCACCGGGCCGCCCGGGCCGCGGATCTGTGGCTCGACGCGCGCGCCTTGCGCTCCGCGGCACGATCCTGCCCGCCCGAGCTGCGCTCGGCGCTCGACCGCTCGTACGAGGCGATCCGCGGCTTCCACCGCAAGCAGAAGGCGAAGCCGATCGCGCATCGCGGCAGCGCGTTCAGCGAGACGCTCGTCCCGAGCCCGCTCGCACGCGTCGGAGGCTGCGTCCCGCGGGGGACGGTCGGCTATCCGTCGACGGCGCTGATGATCGGGGTACCCGCCGGCGTCGCGGCCGTGGCTGATCTCGTGCTCGTGTCGCCCATGCCGAAGGACGGCAGCGTCGATCCGGCGCTCGCGTACGCCGCGACGAAGGTGGGCGCGCGCGGGCTGTACCGCGCCGGCGGCGCCGCGGCGGTCGCCGCGCTCGCGTACGGGACGAAGACGATCGCGGCCGTCGACAAGATCGTCGGACCGGGGAACGCGTACACGACCGCCGCGAAGTGGCTGGTCTCCGCCGACGTCGGGATCGACGCGCTGCAGGGGCCGAGCGAGCTGATCGTGATCGCGTCGAAGGACGCGGACCCCGCGTCGATCGTCCTCGATCTCGAGGCCCAGGCCGAGCACGGCGGCCGGCCGTTCGCGGCATTGCTGAGCGACGACGACGGGATCCTCGCGGTAGTGCGGGCGGTCGTGTCGAACCTCGGCCGTGGCGATGGGGCCATCGGCCTGTATCGCGTGCCGTCCCTCTCGGCGGCCGTCGAGGCCGCGGCGTTCGCGGCGCCGGAGCACCTGCACCTCGCCGGCGCGCGCGCCGCGCGGCTCGCCGCGAAGACCCGGAACGCCGGCGCGGTCTTCATCGGCACCCGGACGGCGGTCGCCTTCGGCGACTACGTGGCCGGATCGAACCACTGCCTCCCGACCGGCGGCACCGCGCGATGGGCCTCCCCGCTCCGGGTCGACGACTTCGTCCACTGGACGACCCGGGTGACCGCGGGGCGCGACCTCAAGGCAGCGGCCCGCGCCGGCGCGGCCATCGCGAAGCACGAGGGCATGGACTTCCACGCGGCCTCGATGGAGCTGCGCGGCTAGCGACCGCCGCGCGCGTCGGTGGCTACGCTATGAAGATGAGCGACCGCCTTCCGAAGCCACGCGAGGATCTCGCCGCGTTCCCGGCCTACCGGACCCAGCAGATGACGGCCGACGTGCGCGTGCACGCGAACGAGTGGGCGGACCCAAACCCGGCGAGCGCGCACCTGACCGCGGCCGAGCTCGACGACATCCTGCTGAACCGCTACCCCACCGCGCTCGCGAGCGCCGATCTGCGCGCGACGCTGGCGCGGGACCTCGGCGTGTCGCCGGACCAGATCATCTTCGGGAACGGAAGCAACGAGGTCCTGCTCAACACGTTCCTCGTGTTCGGCGGGCACGGCCGCACGACCCTGCTCTTCCAGCCGACGTACTCGATGCACGCGCGGCTGACGCAGATCGCGGGCGGGCTCGTCGCCGAGGAGCACGTCGGCCTCCCGTACGAGGTGACCGAGACGCGCGCGCTCGCCGCGATGGAGCGCGTCCGGCCGGAGATCGTGTGTTTCACGACGCCGAACAATCCGACCGGGAACCTCATCGACGACGCGGTCATCGTCGCGACGGCCGAGCGGTACCCCGACACGCTCGTGCTCGTCGACGAGGCGTACAGCGACTTCGCCGGCAACACGATCGTTCCGGAGATGCCGGACCACCCGAACATCGTCGTGACGAAGACGTTCTCCAAGGTCCGCGCGGCCGCGGGGCTGCGGCTCGGGATCCTCCTCGTCGACGCGCGCATCGCCGACGTCTTCCGCGCGGTCCAGCTGCCGTACAACGTGAGCCCGCTCACGACCGTGATCGGCGCGCGGATCGCCACGCGCACCGACGACGTCCAGGAACGCGTGGCCCAGTGCGCGACCGAGCGCGAGCGCGTCTACGCGGCGCTGAAGCGCGCGAGCGGCGTCGAAGCGTTCCCGTCGGTGACGAACTTCATCCTGTTCCGCCTTGCTGACCGCACGCCCGCCGAGGTGCATGCGAAGCTCCTCGAGCACAGCGTCCTCGTCCGCGACGTGTCGAGCTGGCCCGGGTGCGAGCGCTGCCTGCGCGTCTCCATCGGCACGCCCGCCGAGAACGACCGGGTCATCGCCGCGATCGACGCTGTCTTCGCTCCGGTGCGCGCGTGACCGCGAAGCGCACGGGCTCGCGCTCGCGCAAGACGAAGGAGACGAACGTCGCGGTCACCCTGAAGCTCGACGCGTCGGGCGCGGCGAAGGTCTCGACGGGCATCCCGTTCATGGACCACATGCTCGAGCTCCTCGCGGTCCACGGGCTCATGGATCTCACCGTGAAGGCGACCGGGGACCTGGAGGTCGACCAGCACCACACCGTCGAGGATCTCGGTCTCGTCCTCGGCCGCGCGCTCGACGAGGCGCTCGGCGCTCGGGCGGGGATCGTGCGCTTCGCGTCGCTGGCCCTGCCGATGGACGAGTGCCTCGTGCTCGTCGCGATCGATCTCGGGGGGCGGCCGGGGTTCGCGTACGACCTGACGCCCTCGGAGCGGATCGTCGGCACGTTCGACACGACGCTCATGCCGCACTTCCTGGAGTCATTCGCCCAGACCGGCCGGCTCACGCTGCACGTCGCGCAGCTGCGCGGCGGCAACCCCCACCACCTGCTCGAGGCGACGATGAAGTCGCTGGGCCGGGTCATCGACGCCGCGTCGCGGCGCGACCCGCGGCGCAAGGGCCAGGTCCCCTCGAGCAAGGGTCGCATCGGTGCGTGACATCGCGATCGTCGACTACGGCGTCGGCAACCTCGCGAGCGTGCGCAAAGCCTTCGCCGCCGTCGGCGCGCGCGCCGCGCTCGTGCGCGATCCGGCCGCGCTCGGCGACGCGGCGGCCATCGTGCTGCCCGGCGTCGGCAACTTCGGCCATTGCTCGCGCGAGTTCCACCGCTTCGGCTTCGCGCCGGCGCTGCGGGACGCTCGGGGGCGCGGCGTCCCGATCCTCGGCATCTGCGTCGGGATGCAGCTCCTCTTCGAGGGCAGTGAGGAGGATCGCGGCGAGCCGGGCCTGGGGTTCCTCGCCGGCAAGGTCGTCGAGATGAAGGATGTGCCGCGCCTGCCGCAGATCGGCTGGAACGCGCTCGACCACGTCGGGCGTCACCCGTGGCTGCGCGACACGCGCGACGGCGATCAGTTCTATTTCGTGCACAGCTACGTGCCCGAGCCAGGCGACGCGGGCGACGTCCTCGCCACCGTCGAGTTCGGCGGGTCGCGCTGCGCGATCGCGGGCGGCGGCAACCTGCTCGGCGTCCAGTTCCACCCCGAGAAGTCGGGCGCGAACGGGCTGCGGCTGCTGAACGCGTTCGTCGGCACGGCCGCGCGCGCCGCGGTCGCGTCGTGACGCTCGCGAAGCGGGTCATTCCGTGCCTCGACGTACGCGACGGCAAGGTCGTGAAGAGCGTCCGCTTCGTGGACACGAAGGACGTCGGCGACGCCATCGAGATGGCGAAGCGCTACGACCACGACGGCGCCGACGAGCTCGTCTTCCTCGACATCAACGCCTCGCACGAGAAGCGGCGCACGATGGTGGAGTTCGCCTCGGCCGTCGCGGACCAGCTGTTCATCCCGTTCACCGTCGGCGGCGGGGTGAGCTCCGCGGACCTGGCCGGCGAGATCCTGCGCGTCGGCGCGGACAAGGTCGCGGTGAACAGCGCCGCGGTGCGCGACCCGCGCATCATCACCGAGATCGCGAGCCGCTATGGATCGCAGGCCACCGTGCTCTCGATCGACGCGCGCCGCTCCGGCAACGAGAGCTGGGAGGTCGTGGTCGACGGCGGCCGGGTGCCGACCGGCATGGATGTCCTGGCCTGGGTCCGCGAGGGCGTCTCGCGCGGCGCGGGCGAGGTCCTGCTCAACAGCATCGACCACGACGGCACGAGGCAGGGCTTCGATCTCGCGCTGACCGGCGCGGTGGCGAGCGCGGTGAACGTCCCGGTCATCGCCTCCGGCGGCGCGTCGTCCGCGAGCGACTTCGTCGAGCTCTTCCGCGCCACCGGCGCGGACGCGGGCCTGGCCGCGTCGATCTTCCACTACGGCGAGCTGACCGTCGGCAACGTGAAGGACGCGCTCGCGGCCGCGGGCATCCCGGTGCGGCCGCGCGAGCGGGCCTTCGTATGAACGTCCCCGCGGTGAACTTTGACGACCGGGGGCTCGTGCCGGCGATCGTCCAGGACGCGGGGACCGGGAGCGTCCTCATGCTCGCGTGGATGGACCGCGAGGCGCTCGAGGCGACGGCGCGGACCGGCGAGGTGCACTTCCACAGCCGCTCGCGCGAGAAGCTCTGGAAGAAGGGTGAGACGAGCGGCAACACCCTGCACGCCGTCGACCTCGCGGCCGACTGCGACGGCGACGCGCTCCTCGTGCGCGCGCACCCGAAGGGCCCGGTGTGCCACACCGGGACCGCGACCTGCTGGGGCGACGACCCCGCGCCGCCGCTCGCGCGCACGCTCTCCGAGCTCGCGGCCGTGCTGCGGCAGCGCAAGCGCGATCTGCCGGCCGGCTCGTACAGCGCCGAGCTCTTCCGCAAGGGCCGCGGCGCGATCGCGCAGAAGGTCGGGGAGGAGGCGATGGAGCTGGCGCTCGCGGCCGTCGCCGAGTCGCCGGAGCGCGCGCTCTCCGAATACACCGACCTCGTCTACGCGATGCTCGTGCTCGCCACGGACCTCGGGATCGACGCGGACGCGGTCGTGCGCTCGCTCGCCGAGAAGAAGATCGCGGCGACGAACCGATGAGCGCGAAGCGCACGGTGAAGCTCGGCCTGCTCGGCGGCGACGGCATCGGCCCGGAGGTCGTCGACGCGGCGCTCGTCGTCCTCGACGCGTGCGAGGCGAAGTTCGGCTTCACGACCGAGCGCACGCCGTTCGACTGGTCCGGCGAGCAGTACCTGCGCGACGGCCGGCGGTTCGACGCGGCCGCGCTCGAGCCGATCCGCACGCTCGACGCCGTCCTCATGGGCGCGATCGGCCATCCCGACGTGCCGCGCGGGATGCTCGAGCACGACATCATCTTCGGCTTCCGCCGTGGCCTCGACCTGTTCGTGAACCTGCGGCCCCTGGTCCTCTACGACTCGCGGCTCACCCCGCTGAAGGACAAGACCGAGAAGGACATCCGCATCTTCGTGATGCGCGAGAACACCGAGGACGTGTACGGCCGCGAGGGCACCCATACCGGGAAGGGCACGCCGGACGAGCGGGTCTCGGCGGAGATGATCTTCACCCGCCGCGGCATCGAGCGCATCACGCGCTACGGCTTCGAGCGCGCGCGGGCCCTCGAGCGCAAGAAGGTCACGCTCGTCGACAAGTCGAACGCCATCACGATCCAGCAGCTCTGGCGGGACGTGCTCGAGGAGGTCGCGGCAGAGTACCCCGACGTGCAGCACGACGCGATGTACGTGGACGCGGCGTGCATGTGGCTCGTGCAGAAGCCGGAGCAGTTCAGCGTGATCGTCACGACGAACCTGTTCGGCGACATCATCACCGACCTCGGCGCCGCGATCTGCGGCGGGCTCGGCACCGGGGCGTCGGGGAACATCCATCCCGGGCGGGTGTCGATGTTCGAGCCGATCCATGGCTCGGCACCGAAGTACACCGGCCAGCAGGCCGCGAGCCCGATCGGCGCGATCGGCGCGCTCGCGCTGCTGCTCGACCACGTCGGGATCCCGGAGGCACAGGCCGCGATCAGCGGCGCGATCTTCGAGGCGTTCCGCACCGGCCGCGTCGACGGGGTCGATGCGCGCAAGGGCCGCACGACCGAGGACGCGAAGGTCATCGCCGACATCGTCTCGACGTAGATGAAGGTCCTCCGGACCGCTGCCGACGTGCACGCCTGGCGCGACGCGGCCGGCACGGTCGGGCTCGTGCCGACGATGGGGGCGCTCCACGAGGGCCACGCCGCGCTCGTCGACCGCGCCGCCCGCGAGAACGACGCGGCCATCGCCTCGATCTTCGTGAACCCGACGCAGTTCGGCCCGAACGAGGACTTCGCCGCCTACCCGCGGAACGAGGACGCGGATCTCGCGCTCCTCGAGCGCCACGGCGCCACCGCGGCCTTCATCCCTGCGGTCGAGGTCATGTACCCGCCGGGCGACGACGCGCGCGTCACGCCGGGCCCGGTCGCGGCGCCGCTCGAGGGCGCCGCGCGCCCCGGTCACTTCGTGGGCGTCGCCACCGTCGTCGCCAAGCTGCTCGACATCGTGACACCGGACCGCGCGTATTTCGGCCAGAAGGACTTCCAGCAGCTGCGGGTGATCCAGACGATGGTCCGCGACCGCCGGATCGCGACGCGCATCGTGGGCTGCCCCACCGTGCGCGAGCCGAGCGGCCTCGCACTGAGCTCGCGGAACGCCTACCTCTCGGACGACGAGCGCATCCGGGCGACAGCGCTCGCGCGCGGGCTCGCGAAGGCGCGGGCGGCGTTCGAACACGGCGAGCGCGACGCGGAGAGCCTGCGCGAGATCGTGCGCGCGGAGCTCGCCGGGAGCGGCATCGCCGCGGAGTACGTGTCGTGCGCCGATCCGATCACGCTGCGCGAGCTCGAGGGTCCGGTCGCGCGGGCGGTCGTGTCGCTCGCGGCGCGCGTCGGGCGCGCGCGCCTGATCGACAACGCGCTGCTAGGGATACGCCTCCAGGACCTCGACGAGCTTCAGTAGCGCCTCGTTCACCGGGGTCGGCACGCTGTGGCGGCGACCGCGGCGCACGACCTCGCCGTTGATCCAGTCGATCTCCGTCGGCCGGCCGCTGCGCACGTCCTGCAGCATCGACGAACGGTTCGCGGCGGTGAGCTCGGCCATCGCACGCCACAGCGTGATCGCCTCGCCGTCCGAGATCGGCACGCCCTCGGCGCTTGCCACGCGCGCGGTCTCGCGCGCCGCGGCGTCGACGATCCGGGCCGCGAGATGCTCGAGCAGCTCGCCGTTCGTGATGCCGACCAGCGCGCTCACCGGATTCACGGCGGCGTTGCCCACGAGCTTGCGCCACACCGCGGGCCACGGGTCGTCGACGACCGCCGTGGCCATCCCGCCCTCGCGCAGCAGCCCCGCGAGCTCCTCGACGTGCGGCGCGCGGCCGAGCTCCACCCGGCCGGGGCCGGTCGTGCGCAGGTCCGTCCCTTCGAGCGCCGCGCCGACGTAGATGACGCCAACGGCGACGCGGTCGTCACCGAGGACCGTGGCCAGCCGTTCGCGATGGCCGAGCCCGTTCTGGATCGTGAGGACGGTGCCGCCCTTCCCGAGCACGCGCTTCGCGGTCTCGGCCGCCCACGCCGTCCCCTGCGACTTCGTCGCGACGACGGCGATGTCCACCGGCTCGATGCTCCCGTTCAGTGGCGCCTTCGTGCGATCGACGCACAGGAGCGGGACGCGTCCCGCGAGCGTGCGCGTGACGAGCGTCCCGATGGCGCCGAGGCCGAGGACCGCGACCCGCATCGGCTACCCCACTTTCTTGGGCTTGAACGACTCCTCGAGCGACGCTCGCTCGCTTTCCTTCATCGGGAAGCTGTGCTCCGCGTCCGGGAAGCGCCCCTCCCGAACGTCCGCGTCGAAGCGCCTGAGGGCATCGACGACGATAGGCCCGAGGTCGGCGTAACGCTTGGCGAACTTCGGCTTGAAGTCGCCGAAGAGCCCGAGCACGTCGTGGAGCACGAGGACCTGACCGTCGCAGTCGACGCCCGCTCCGATGCCGATCGTCGGGATGGTCAAGCGCTCGGTCGCGAGCCTGCCGACCTCGGAGGGGACGGACTCGAGGACGATCGAGAACGCGCCGGCATCCTCGAGCGCGAGTGCGTCGTCGACGAGCCGGCGCGCGGCGCGGCTCGTCTTCGCCTGCACCTTGAAGCCGCCGAGCTGCGCGACCCGCTGCGGCGTGAGGCCGACGTGGGCCATGACCGCGATCCCGTTGTCGACGAGCGCGCGCACGGTCTCGACCACCTCGTGGCCGCCCTCGACCTTCACCGCGTCCATGCCCGCTTCCTTCAGGAATCGCGCGGCGTTGTGGAGCGCGTCGGCGGAGCTCGCCTGATAGCTGCCGAACGGCATGTCGCCGACGAGGAGCGTGCGCTTCGCGCCCCGCGAGACCGCCGCGGCGTGGCGGACCATGTCGTCCATCGTCACCGGCACCGTCGTCGGATAGCCGAGCACGACCATGCCGAGCGAGTCGCCGACGAGGATGATGTCGATGCCGGACTGCTCGACGAGCCGCGCGAACGCGGTGTCGTAGGCCGTCATCATCGTGATCTTCCGGCCCGCGCGCTTCGCCGCCTGGATGTCGGGGATGGTCACCTTCGTCCCAGCTGGCTGGTGCGATGCGGTGCCGCCGCCGTACTGCGCGTCCATCTGAACCTCCGTCCAGGCCGGCTGGTGCCGGTCCCGGCGTCACGCCAATGCTAGTCCACTCCGATCGCGGTCGAGCTCTTCAGCGCCCCCACCCCGGCCCGCTTCTCGGCGCCGCGCACGACGATCGCGCTCGGGCGCGCGAAGTGCGACGAAGCGAACGTCTCGACCTTCGGCGCGACCGTGTGGCCCATCGCCGCGAGCGCGTCGCGCGTCGCCTGCGGGACCTTCGCGTCGATGAGCAGCGGCACGCCTTCGCAGTGCGTGCGCGGCGCGTTCACCGCCTGCTGCGGCGGGAGACCCCAGTCCACGAGGTTCGTGATGACGTGGAGCATCGCGCTCATGATCCGGCGGCCGCCCGGCGCGCCGGTCGCGATGAACGGCGCGCCCTTCCGCAGGAGCAGCATCGGCGCGATCGCGGAGAGGATGCGCTTGCCGCCCGCGACCGAGTTCACCCGACCGGGACGCGGATCGAACCAGGTCATCACGTTCGCGAGCAGGATCCCCGTTCCGCTCGCGACGACACCCGAGCCGAACGCGCCGCCGAGCGTCGTGGTGAGCGCGACCATCTGACCGTGGCGGTCGACGACGTTCACGTGCGTCGTGCAGTCGCTCGACGGCGGGACCGGTGTCGCCGCGGCCTCGGGCGTCGCGTGGCCCGGGTCGATCGTCGCGCGGGCGGCGGCCGCGTGCTCGGCCGACGCGAGGCGCTCGTAGAGCGCCGAGCCGACGAGCCCCTCGTCCGCGAGATACGTGAACCGATCGGCGAAGGCGCGCCGCTGCGCCTCGGCCATGAGGTGGAGCGCCATCGGTGAGAGCGGCTCCATCTTGTCCAGCTCGAACTCCTCGAGGATCCGCAGCATCTGGACCGTCGTGATCGCGCCAGACGCGCCGGGCAGCGTGCGAAGCTGCAGGCCGCGGTAGTCGATCGCGAGCGGTGCGCGCTCGACGACCGCGAACGACGTGAGGTCCTCGAGCGAGAGGATGCCGCCGTGCGCCTGCACGTCGTCCGCGATGCGCCGCCCAAGCTCGCCGCCGTACAGGACCTCCGGCCCACCGGCCGCGATCGCGCGGAGGCTGTCGGCGAGGTCGCGCTGCACGAGCCGGTCGCCGGCTTCGAGCCCGGTCGCCGTGCGGAGCGGGTAGCGGCCGTCGCGAAAGAAGATCGCGCGGGATGCGTCGACCGGCGCGAGGCGGTCGTAATAGAGGCCAAGCGAGAGCGTCAGGTTCCAGTCCGGCTCCCAGCCGTCGCCGGCCAGCGAGATCGCGTCGCGCATCACGGTCGCGCGGTCAAGCGAGCCGTACCGCTCGAGCGCGCGGCAGAGGCAGCCGACAGCGCCCATCTGCCCGACCGAGAGGTAGCCGTAGTTCTGGGCGTTCCCCTTGGTCATCGGCCAGCCGTACATGCCCGCCGCGCCGGCCGACTCGAGCTGGTACATGTCCGGCGTCGCGCGCAGCGGTGCGGCGCCGCTGCCGTCGATCGTCGTGACCGTGCCGTCCGGCT
Source organism: Candidatus Limnocylindria bacterium (assembly GCA_036394215.1). Classification (GTDB taxonomy): domain Bacteria; phylum Chloroflexota; class Limnocylindria; order P2-11E; family P2-11E; genus UBA4735. The sequence goes on along the minus strand of DASWFN010000162.1, from coordinate 3,688 downwards.
GCCTGATGACGCACCAGGCGACGCCACCGAGCCCGCTCGTCGTGGGCTCGACGACGCCCATCGCGAACGCGGCCGCGACGGCAGCATCGACCGCGTTGCCGCCCTCGCGCAGGATCCGCGCGCCGGCCTCGGCCGCGAGCGGATGCTCCGCCGTGACCATGCCGCCCGTCGAGACGGCCTCGGTCTTCTCGATGCGATGTTCGCTGCGCGTCGCCATCGAGACGATGGTGGCAGACTCGCCCCCGTGACGCTGCCAGCGGGGTTCACGGTCGGCCATTGGACCGATCCCGTCGCGCTCACCGGATGCACGGTGATCCTCTGCGAGCGCGGCGCGACCGCCGGGGTCCACGTGGGCGGCGGCGCGCCGGCCACGATCCAGACCGACATCATCGGTCCGACATCGGCAACCGCGATCCTCCACGCCGTGCTCCTCACCGGTGGCAGCGCGTTCGGCCTCGCCGCGTACGCCGGGGTGATGAAGTTCCTCGAGGAGAACGGCGTCGGGGTCGCGGTGCGCCAGTTTCGGGTGCCACACGTCGCGGGCGCGGTGATCTTTGACCTGGCGATCGGTGACGGCGCCGTGCGGCCGGACGCCGGCGCCGGCTACGCCGCGTGCCGCATGGCGACCGACGCGCCGGCCGAAGGGCTCGTCGGTGCCGGGACCGGCGCGACGGTGGCGAAGCTCGGGTCCGGCGTGTCCCGGCCCGGCGGCCTCGGCATCGTGTCGGTCGCGGCAGGCCCGGCGACGGTGACCGCGGTCATGGTGGTGAACGCGCTCGGCGACATCTGGGATGGCGAGCGCAACGAGTGGGTCTACCGGTCGGACACGGTGGAGCTCACGCCACGGTCCGACAACACGACGATCGGCGTGGTGCTCACGGACGCGAAGCTCGATCGGGACGCGACGCGCCGCGTCGCGATGACCGCGCACGACGGCCTCGCCCGGGCCATCCGGCCGGCACACACCGATCGCGATGGGGACGCCATCTTCGCGCTCGCCTACGGCGACAGGGTCGTTGACCCGTTCTTCGTGCAACGGGCCGCGGCTGATGCGGTCGAAAAGGCGATCGTTCGGGGGGTCCGTGCGGGCGGTGGGACAATAAGGACATGAAAGACGTGGTCATCCTCGGCGGAGCGCGCACCGCCTTCGGCACGTACGGCGGGGCGCTGCGCGACGTCTCCGCCACCGACCTCGGCGTGGTCGCGGCCAAGGGGGCGCTCGAGCGCTCCAAGGTCCCGGCGGCGAAGATCGATCAGGTCATCCTCGGCAACGTCCTCCAGACGAGCGGCGACGCCGTGTACTTCGCGCGACACGTCGGCCTGAAGGCCAAGGTACCGATCGAGGCGCCCGCGCTCACGATCAACCGGCTCTGCGGCTCCGGGCTGCAGGCGATCCTGCTCGCGGCCCAGGAGATCCAGCTCGGCCAGGCCGACTTCGTCCTCGCCGGCGGCGCTGAGGCGATGTCGATGGCGCCGCACATGATCCGCGGCGCGCGATGGGGCCTGCCGCTCGGCGAGCAGAAGCTCGAGGACTACCTCTGGGTCGCGCTCATCGACTCGTACAACGGCCTCGGCATGGCGAATACCGCGGAGAATCTCGGCCGCAAGTACGGCATCGGCCGCGAAGCGGCTGACGAGTTCGCGTACCGCAGCCACATGCTCGCGGCGAAGGCCCGCGAGTCGTGCCGGTTCAGCGAGGAGATCGTTCCGGTCGAGGTGAAGACGAAGAAGGGTGTGACCGTCGTCGACAAGGACGAGCACATCCGCCCCGACACGAACCTAGAGGCGCTCGGCAAGCTCGTGGCGCGCTTCGAGAAGGACGGGACCGTCACCGCCGGCAACGCGAGCGGGATCAACGACGGCGCCGCGGCGCTTGTCGTCGCGTCGGCCGAGGCGGCCGCGAAGGCCGGGCTCATGCCGATCGCGCGGATCGTCTCCGGCGGCGTGTGCGGCGTGGACCCGGACATCATGGGCATCGGCCCGGCGCCCTCGAGCCGTCAGGCGCTGAAGCGCGCCGGTCTCAAGATCGCGGACATGGATCTGGTCGAGATCAACGAGGCGTTCGCGACGCAGTACCTCGCCGTCGAGAAGGACCTCGGGCTCGATCGCGAGAAGACGAACGTGAACGGCGGCGCGATCGCGCTGGGCCACCCGCTCGGCGCCTCGGGTGCGCGGCTCGCGCTCACGCTCATCACCGAGCTCGGCAAGCGCAACGGCAAGTACGGGCTCGCGTCGCTCTGCATCGGCGGCGGTCAGGGCGTCGCGGCGATCTTCGAGCGCATCTAGCTGAGCGCGCCCCGCGTCGCGGTCGAGGTCCTCGCCGTGACCCGCGCGACAGCGGGCAAGTGGAAGGTCCGCTGGCGCATCACGAATGAGGGCGAGCCGCTCCACCTGACCGCGATCGCGGCGCCGCACGGGAAGTTCCGCTCGCTCGATCACGACATCGACGTCAGCCTTCCCGCACGCGGCACGTTCGAGCCGCAGCTCGAGATCGCCTCCGCCGAGCCGGCCGGAGCGGAGATCGAGAACACGTTCCTTATCGTCACCGCCGAGGCGGAGGCGAAGGCGTGGCGGATACTGGCCCGGATGCGGGTCCGCGTCGATGAGCACGGCGTGCCGCATCCCGCGACGGAGCGGATCGACGTGCAGGAGGTCGGGTTCAGTGGACCCGGATGACCGCTACGTCCTCGAGCGAATGAACGGCTGACGTCGTAACTGAAGCCGAGGCTTCGAAGAGACCATGGGCATGGTCTCGAGCGCGTTGGACCTGGAGCTCGCCGACCTGCGGACGCAGCTCGAGCGGATCCGCACGCGCTCGAAGGACGATCCCGAGTACAAGAGGCTCCGCGCGACGCTGCCGAAGCAGTGGCCGATGTAGCTAGATCTGCGGGAGCTTGAACTCCGGCACGTCGAGCTTCAGCGGCGCCTTCCCGCTCCAGTACTCGCGCTTTCCGGTCATCGCCTGGACGTGGCCGTCCCACTCGAAGTTGAACGCGTTGAGCCCGAGCTTCACCGCCGCGCGGACCTTCCGCTGGGTCTCCTCGTCGCGCGCGAAGCGGCGGATCGCGTCGATCTGACGGTCGCCGTGCCCGGTGTCCTGCTCAGCGTGAAGCTCGTACGTCGCGACCGCGCGCTTCGAGAAGCCGTAATGCTTCGTGAGCGCCTCGAACATCCCGGCGGCGGCGCCCGTCGGGCCGCCGTGCATGGCCTCGACGAAGCTGAGGAGCGCGATGCCCTCGAGCGCGCTCCGCCGCTGACAGCCGCCGACGATCATCTCGATCGCGGCCAGCGTGCCGGGCGCCGGCTCCGCGCTGTCGGCCGCGGTCTTGTCCAAGCCGGCCTCCTCGAGCATCTGGAGCATCACGTCGACGTGGGTGCGCTCGCCGCCGAGCTCCTCCATGAAGTTGTCGAGGACGACGTCCATCAATCCGTACTGCTTGTCCTGGACCGCATTGATGGCGATGTAGCCGAAGAAGACGGGGTTGTTGCGCACGCGAAGATAGTGCTGGACTTCGCCCAGGATGATCTGCTCGGGCGTCCAGCGGTGCTGGATGATGCCCTGGAACCAGGGGTGCTGGATCATCGGGACCTGGTTGGCAATGCCCCACAGCTCGGCGATGAGGGCGTCAGGTGCGAGTGGCATAGCGGCTCTCCTGGTTCGGAGGGGAACCCAGCTCAGCGGGGGCTG
>DASWFN010000161.1:0-3260 GCA_036394215.1 Candidatus Limnocylindria bacterium | reverse complement strand
TCGTTGGGCAGCGGGCCGATGTGGATGATCGGAGCCGGCACGGTCCAATCCCGATCCAGCTCGACCGGGTCGAGGCCGACCATGAAGACGAGGTCGCGCGTACCGAGCCAGTCGTAGAGCTTCGCGGTGCCAAGGCCCTCGATCGTGCCGACGCAGAGCGGGTGGTCGTCGCGGATAAGGCCCTTCGCCTTGGGCGAGCAGACGACGGGGATGCCCGACGCCTCGGCGAACCGCACGAGCGGCGCGGCCGCATCGAGGGCGTCCAGGCCGGCGAGCACGACCGGATGGCTGCTCGCGCGCAGAAGCTCGAGCGCCCTCGCGACCGCATGCGGATCGATCGCGGCGCTGACGGCGACGACAGGCGCATCAGGTGGGCTCCCGATCGCCTCCTGCGCGGGAACGTCGCTCGGCACCTCGAGGAAGACCGGCCCACGACGCGGCTCGAGCGCGACGCGGATCGCGCGATCGGTCAACGCCGCGGCGTTCGCGGCGGAGACGCGCGCCTGCCACTTCGTGACCGGAGCGAAGAGCGCGCGCAGGTCGAGCTTCTGATGGGTCGTGATCTCGTAGCGGTCGACCGGCAGCTGCCCGGAGAGGGCGATGACCGGCGCGCGGTCGAGATACGCGTGCGCGACGCCGGTGACGAGGTTCGTGGCGCCCGGACCGAGGGTCGCCAGGCAGGCCTGGGGCAGCCCGGTCGAGGTCGCGATGACCTCGGCCATGAAGGCGGCAGCGGTCTCGTGCCGGGTCAGGACGAACTCGAGGCCGGCCCGGCGAAAGCCCTCGATGAGGTCGACGACCTCCCCGCCCGGGTGACCGAAGACGTGCCGCACGCCGGCGCCCCGGAGGCGCTCGCCGATGGTCTGTCCGACGCTCGCCACGCCCCAACTGTGGCCGCCACAAGTTGCTGATGCAACTAACCGTGTGGTATCCTTGACCGTACATCCGCCGTATCGCCACCCGAGCGGCCGGTCGCTTGCTCGCTCGCCGCTCGCTGGCTCGAATGACTTGGAGGTCACCTCATGAAGACGTCAGGACTCCCCTGCCGCGCCACGCCGGACTGCGACGTGGTCTTCACGCCCGCCGACGACAAGACCCTGAAGCTGCTGCTCGCAGCGGCTGCCGAGCGCGACGCGCACGAGCTCGCCGTGCATGGCTACACCCACCGCGTGATCGACGTCGCGAAGCCCGACTTCGCCGCCGGCCCCCGCGGACGCCGGCCCCGTAAGGAAGCCGCCGCCTAGCCAGCGTGACCACCATCGAGTCGGTCGAGCCCGCGACCGAGGCCGTCCGAGCGCGTTTCGACGCCCACTCCGCGGCCGAGATCGCGGCAGCCATCGCCGAGGCGGACGCGGCCTTCAAGAGCTGGCGCGAGCGATCCTTCGACGAGCGAGCGGTCCCGATGCGCGCGCTCGCCCAGGTCCTGCGCGACCGCAAGGACCGCTACGCGCGCCTCATCACCACGGAGATGGGCAAGCCCATCACCGAGGCGCTCGCGGAGATCGAGAAGTGCGCGTGGAACTGCGACTTTTACGCCGAGCACGCGGCCGAGTTCCTGCGCGATGAGCCGGTCGCGACGAATGCCCGCGAGAGCTACGTCGCGTTCGAGCCGCTGGGCGTGGTCCTCGCGGTGATGCCCTGGAACTACCCGTTCTGGCAGGTCATCCGGTTCCTCGCGCCCGCGCTCATGGCCGGGAACGCGGCGGTGCTCAAGCACGCGTCGAACGTCCCGCAGTGCGCGCTCGCGCTCGAGGAGGCGGTCCGCGACGCGGGCTTCCCCGCCGGCCTGCTCCGCACGCTCCTCGTCGCCGGTGCCGCGATCGAGCCGGCCATCGCCGACGATCGCGTGCGTGCGATCACGCTCACCGGCAGCACCGCCACCGGATCGCGGCTCGCCGAGCTCGCGGGCCGCGCGGTGAAGAAGGCCGTGCTCGAGCTCGGCGGCTCCGACCCGTTCATCGTCCTGCGCGATGCCGACCTCGCGGCGGCCGCCGAGACCGGAGCGAAAGCGCGGTTCCAGAACGCGGGCCAGTCCTGCATCGCCGCGAAGCGGTTCCTCGTCGAAGCACCGGTCGCGGCCGAGTTCGAGCGCCGCTTCGCGGACGCGATCCGCGCGCTCCGCGTCGGCGATCCCCTCGACCCCGCGACGCAGGTCGGGCCGCTCGCGCGAGAAGATCTGCGCGCGACGCTCGAGCGGCAGGTCGCCGCGTCCGTGAAGATGGGCGCGCGCGTCGTCGCCGGAGGCCGGCGGCGCGAGGGCACCGGCTGGTTCTACGAGCCGACGCTCCTCGCCGACGTCACCGAGGACATGCCCGTCCTGAAGGAAGAGACGTTCGGCCCGGTGGCCGCGCTCCTCGTGGTGCGCGACGCCGACGAGGCGATCCGGATCGCGAACAGCTCGCCGTACGGCCTCGGGTCGGCGATCTGGACGGCGGACCTCGCGCGCGCGAAGGCGCTCGCGCGGCGCGTCGAATCCGGCTCCGTCTTCGTCAACGGCATGGTCGCGTCGGATCCGCGCCTCCCGTTCGGCGGCCTGAAGCAGAGCGGCTACGGCCGCGAGCTCTCGGGCTACGGCATTCGGGAGTTCGTGAACATCCAAACGGTCTGGATCGGACCCGCGCAGCAGCCATCGAAGGTCGCGAACGCCGAATAGGCTCGGGACGATGAACGTCGCCGAGCTCGTCGTCGCGTGTCTCGAGAACGAGGGCGTCCGTCACGTATTCGCGCTGCCCGGCGAAGAGACGCTGTCGCTCGGCCTCGCGCTCGAGGACAGCGCGAAGATCACCCAGGTCATCGTGCGCCACGAACAGGGCGCCGCTTTCATGGCCGACGTCGCCGGACGGCTCACCTCCTACCCCGGCGTCTGCCTCGCGACGCTCGGCCCCGGCGCGACGAACCTGCTCACCGGCGTCGCGGACGCGACGCTCGACGGCGCGCCACTCGTCGCCCTCACCGGACAGGCCGCCCTCGAGCGGATCCACAAGCGCTCGCATCAGTACGTCGACGTGCTCGGCATGTTCGCGCCCGTCGTGAAATGGAGCGCGCGCGTCGAGCTGCCCGACGGCGCGCCCGAAGTCATCCGGACCGCGTTCCGCGAGGCGCGACTCGAGCGTCCGGGCGCGACGCACGTCGAGCTGCCCGAGGACGTCGCGGACCACGAGGCCGGCGGCACGCCGATGGCGGTCCGCCGCACGCGGTACCCCGCGGCCCAGGACGACGCGCTGCGGGCCGCGGCCGACGCGATCAACGGCTCATCCAAG
>DASWFN010000160.1:0-2539 GCA_036394215.1 Candidatus Limnocylindria bacterium | reverse complement strand
GTCGGTGCAGGGCACCGGCATGGGCAGCCCCGGCGCGACGATCGTGTTCGAGGAGCTCATCCAGCTCGGCGTGAAGACGCTCATCCGTGTCGGAACGTGCGGCGGGCTGCAGCTCTCGCAGAAGCTCGGGGACACCATCGTGGCGATCTCCGGCGTGTCCGCTGACGCGACAGCCACGCACCTCGTCGGCAACGAGCCGCACTCGCCGACCGCGAGCTGGGAGCTCAGCCATGCCGCGGTGCACGCGGCGGAGGCCATCGGCCAGCCCGTGCACGTCGGCCCGGTCGCGTCGAGCGATCTCTTCTACAACCCCGACGGCGGACAGTACGAACGCTGGTCGAAGCGCGGGGTGCTCGCGGTCGAGATGGAGGCCGCAGCGCTGTTCACCGTGGCCGCGCTCCGTGGCGTCCGCGGCGGGTGCCTGCTCCTCGTGTCAGACATGGTGATCGATGGCACGTTCACGCGGATCAGCGACGCCGAGATGAAGGCGGCCGTGGATCGTATGACTCGGGTGGCGCTCGCGGTCGCGATCGGCGCGAAGGACGCCGCGCTGAAGGTCTAGGGCCGCCCGAAGAACGTGACGAGCTCGTCGTTCACGAGCTCGGGTACGTCGTGCTGGATCCAGTGGCCGGCCTCGGGCACGTGCTGGATCGTCGAATGGGGCACCCAGTCCGCGCCGGGATCGGCGAGCTCGGTGCCGAGGAAGCGGTCCTGGTCCCCCCAGAGCACGCGCACGGGATGGTCGACCCGGCGCGCGAGCGACGCGCGCGGCCCGACGCTGCGGAACGCCGCGCGGTAGTAGTTGAGCGCCGCCGTGAGCGCGCCGGGCGGCCGCAGCGCGGCGACGTGCCGCTCGATATCCGCTTCGCTGAACGCGCCCGGGCGAACGGATGCGGTCCGGAACACCTGGCGCAGCGACGCGAAGTCGTTGCGCGCGAGGCCGGCCTCAGGCATCACGGGCAGCTGGAAGGCGAACATGTACCAGCTGCGCTTGAGCTGCTGGAGCGTGCGCAGGTGGCGCTGGAACGTCACCGGATGCGGCGCGTTGAGGATGACGAGCCGCCGGAGCCGCTGCGGGTACAGCATCGCGAACGTCCACGCCGCGCCGCCGCCCCAGTCGTGCGCGACGACGTCGGCCCGTTCCGCACCGAGTGCGGTCACGAGGTTCGCGACGTCCGTGGCCAGCTCGCGCACCGCGTACGCCGACACCCCCTTCGGCTTGGATGACACGCCGTAGCCGCGCAGGTCCGGCGCGACGGCGTGAAACCCCGCACCCGCGAGCGCGGGCAGCTGATGGCGCCAGGTGTACCCACAGTCCGGGAAGCCATGGAGGAGGAGGACGAGGGGCCCGGCGCCCAGCTCGGTGACGTGGAGGGTCACGTCGCCGGCGTCGATCAGGCGTTCGCGCGCGCCGGCGAGCGTCACGGGCGCATCATGTCACGCGTGCTGCCGCTCGAGATCATCCGTTCAGCCCCGAAGGTGCTCCTTCACGACCACCTCGACGGCGGCCTGCGGCCCGCGACGATCGTCGATCTCGCGAAGGACCAGGGCTACACCGGCCTCCCGACGACGGACCCGGCCGAGCTCGGGCGCTGGTTCCATGCGAGCGCGGCATCCGGATCGCTCCCGCTCTACCTGCGCGGCTTTGCGCACACCATCGCGGTGATGCAGACGCCGGAGGCGGTCGAGCGCGTGGCGTACGAGTGCGGTGCCGACCTCGCGGAGGACGGGGTCGTGTACGCGGAGAGCCGCTACGCGCCGATCTTCTCGACGCAGCAGGGGATGAACCTCGAGCAGGTCCTCGTGGCGATCGCGAAGGGCTTCGAGCGCGCGGAGCGCGAACACGGCATCGTCATGCGCCAGATCGTGTGTGCGATGCGCGACCGGACCGATTCGCTGGAGATGGCCGAGCTCGCCGTCTCGTTCCGTGATCGCGGCGTCGTCGGCTTCGACATCGCCGGCGAGGAGGCCGGCCATCCGCCGAAGGTCCACCTCGAGGCGTTCCAGTACTGCCGGCGCGAGAACTTCAGCATCACGATCCACGCCGGCGAGGCGTTCGGACCGCCGTCCATCTGGCAGGCGCTCCAGTACTGCGGCGCGCACCGCATCGGCCACGGCGTGCGGCTCGTCGAGGACATGGCGATCAGCGAGGGCAAGGTCGTGAAGCTCGGGCAGCTCGCCGCGTACATCCGCGACCACCGGATCCCGCTCGAGGTCTGCCCGTCGAGCAATGTCGACACCGGCGCGGTCGCGACGCTCGCGGAGCATCCGATCAAGTACTTCATCCAGCAGAAGCTGCGCGTCACCGTGAATACCGACAACCGGCTCATGAGCGCGATCACCGTGTCCGAGGAGCTCCGCCGGCTGTCCGCGACGCTCGGTCTCGGCCTTGCTGAGATCGAGCGCCTCTCGATCAACGCGATGAAGAGCGCGTTCATCGGCTACGACGAGCGCGTCGCCCTCATCTACGACCGGATCAAGCCCGGATACGCGAAGCTGCGCGGCGAGCCCGCGCTCGCCGCCTACTCGATGCCGCCGA
>DASWFN010000159.1:0-3619 GCA_036394215.1 Candidatus Limnocylindria bacterium | reverse complement strand
CGCCGCGGGGATCGTGCTCGCCCACAACCACCCGTCGGGCGACCCCGAGCCGTCCGCCGACGACCTCCGGACGACCCGCGACGCGGTCGCCGCAGGCCGGCTGCTCGGGGTATCGGTCGTGGATCACCTCGTCATCGGCGCCGGGCGCCACGTGAGTCTTCGGGAGCGCGGCGCCGTTCCCTAAGCCAGATGGCGGAAATAACGCCTGCCCGCCCGCCCCGTTCCGTCAGTGTGGTGGGGAGCAGCAGGTTCACGCGCATTCTCGGCCGGGTGGTCGCGACGACCGTCTTGAGCGCGGCGATCGTCACGCCCGTGCACGACGCGGCCGTGGCGTCGGACAGCACCGGCCCGCTCTTCGGCGCGCCGGTCCCGGTGCGCGCCGATCCCGCCACCGACCGCTCGACGCAGCCGGCCCCGAAGGGGTTCATCGACGAAGCGGCGAAGGTCAGCTTCGATCCGCCGGTCGGCTGGCTCCGTGGACCCGCGACCGCGCTCAACGCCCAGAGCGATCCGCCGGATCCGGCGCAGGAGCTCGTCCGCTATCAGCTGCGGATCGGCGACGCGTCGCTGTACGCGCTTCCCGTGCCGATCACGGGCGCGCTCATCCGCGACGCCGGCGCGATCATCACCGTGGGCCTCGCGCGCGCGGACGGCGACATGCTCGGCCTCGACGTCGACCCGCGGACCGACCGAGCCGACGCGCTCCCGGTCGCGGGTTTCTTCCAGCTCGACGAGCAGCGGACCTACGAGGGCCTCCACGTCTTCACCCGCTACTTCATCGCGCGCGAGACGGATCGCCGCCTCGTCGCGCGCGCGGTCATGCCCGAAGAGGACTGGGCCGCGCTGGAGCCGCTCGTGCGCGCGTCGTTCGACTCGCTCCGCGCCGACCCGAGGGGCCCGAACGCCCCTGCCGCTCCGCCGCCGCCCGCGCCGCTCATCGAGGAGCCCGCGGTCGTCGCGGCGGTCGTCATCGTCGATGCGTCTTTGGGCATCCGGCAGTCGATCATCGACAGGGCCGCCTCGATGCTCGCGACCCCCTACGTCTGGGGCGGCAACGTCGCCGGCCGCGGGATGGACTGCTCGGCCTACGTGAGCATGGCCTGGGGCGTGGCGCGGTACACGACCGAGTCGATCGGCTGGGTGAGCTCGGCGATCTCCAAGGAAGACCTGCGCGCCGGCGACGCGATGAACCTCACGATGTCGCGCGACCCGCAGGGCTACGGCCACATCCGGATGTTCGAGGCCTGGGCGAACGAGGCCCACACCCTCGTCTGGGTCTACGAGGAGACGCCGCCGCGCGCCGTGCACCGGGTCGTCGTCTACGACGACCGCTACCAGCCGATCCGCCTCGACGGCCTCTCCAACGCGGGCAGCGCCGCACTCGTCCCGGCCCCCGCGCCCGCCCCCGAGCCGGCCTTCGTTCCGTCCTCCGAGGGCGGCGCGCGCAATCGCGCGACGCCGCGGCCGTACACGCCGCGCCCGTACGTCCCGCGGACCGCGACGCCGCGGCCGCTCGTCGTCCCGAGCGGGGTCCCGCAGCTCTACGCGCCCGGCTCACGACCGATCGTGACCGCGACGCCGCGCCCGACACCGCGCCCGACGGTCCGACCGACGCCCCGACCGACCGCGACACCGCACCGCTAGCGGGGAAGCAAGCCCGCGCGAGCGCGGCGCGCCCCGTATCCTCACAGCGACCGCAGCGCGTTCTGGAAAGGGTGCGTCCACTTGTTCGAAGGGCTCTGGGGCCTCATCTCGCGTGATGTCGGCATCGATCTCGGCACGGCGAACACGCTCGTGCACGTCCGCGGTCGCGGCATCGTCATCAGCGAGCCTTCCGTCGTCGCGAAGGACACGCGCACCGGCGCGATCCTCGCGGTCGGCGCCGAGGCGAAGCGGATGCTCGGTCGCACGCCGCAGAACATCGTCGCGATCCGGCCGTTGAAGGACGGCGTGATCAGCGACTTCGACATCACCGAGTACATGCTCAAGCACTTCATCCACAAGGTGCACGACCGTGTCGCGTTGTTCCCGCGGCCGCGCGTGATCATCGGGATCCCCTCGGGCGTGACCGAGGTCGAGAAGCGCGCCGTGCAGGAGGCCGCGATGAACGCGGGCGCGCGGTGGGCGCGGCTCGTCGAAGAGCCGATGGCCGCCGCGATCGGCGCGGGCCTTCCGGTGCAAGAGCCGAGCGGATCGATGATCGTCGACATCGGCGGCGGCACCACCGAGGTCGCGGTCACGTCGCTCGGGGGCATCGTCGTCGCGCGATCGATCCGCATCGGCGGCGACGAGATGGACCAGGACATCGTTGCCTACGCGCGCCGTGAGTTCAATCTGCTCATGGGCGAGCGCACCGCGGAGGACATCAAGGTCGCGATCGGCTCGGCATATCCGCTCGACGAAGAGGTCTCGACGTTCTTCCGCGGCCGCGACCTGCTCACCGGGCTGCCGCGCAGCATCGAGGTCACGAGCGCACAGATCCGCGAGGCGCTCGACACGTCGGTGCAGCAGATCGTCGACGCGGTGAAGGACACGATCGAGGAGACCCCCCCGGAGCTGGTGGCCGACATCATGGATCAGGGCATCTACCTCGCCGGCGGCGGCGCGCTGCTGCGCGGCATGGACACGCGGATCTCCGAGGCGACGCAGATGGCCGTGCACATCGCCGATGACCCGCTCACGTGCGTGGCCCGCGGCACGGGCATGGTCCTCGAGGACCTCGTGAAGTACGACCGCAGCCTGGTGACCGAGACCTACGCGATCATGCCTCGCTGATGGCGGCGCTCGGCCGGACGCGCCAGCGCCGGACGAACAGCGTCGCGCGGCCGTTCGCGATCCTGTTCGCGGTCGCGCTCCTGCTCCTGCTCTTCCGCTCGGCGGCCGCGGTGCAGGCGGTCGCCGTCGTCGGCACGCAGGTGCTCGTCCCGGTGCAGCGCGTGCTCGCCGAGACCGGCGTCACGACGAACCGGTTCTTCCAAGCCATCGGCGAGCTCGACAAGCTGCGCACCGACAACGCCGACCTGCGCGCCGCGAACGACCGGCTCACCCTCGAGAACGCGCGGCTCGCCGAGGCGGTCATCGTCGCGCAGCAGGGCGCGAAGCTCGAGGCGGCGCAGCGCGCGCTCCCGTACAAGACGATCACCGCGCCGGTGATCGCGCGCGATCCGAGCGGCGTGCTGAAGACGATCGTCATCGGCGCGGGCAGCGATCAGGGCGTGAAGATCGATCAGATCGTCCTCGCCGAGCAGGGCGTCGTCGGCCGGGTGAGCGAGGCCGGATCGAACTATGCGAAGGTGCTGCTCGTCACCGACTCGTCGTCGAGCGTCTCCGCCCTCGTGCAGACCTCGCGCGCGAGCGGGATCGTGCGCGGCCAGTACGGGGACACGCTCGTGATGGAGTGGATCCTCCAGAGCGACCCGGTGAAGCGCGGCGACGTGATCGTGACCGCCGGCCTCGGCCTCGGGACCGAGCTCCGCTCGCTGTACCCGAAGGGCCTCGTCATCGGCACCGTCGTCGACGTGACCAAGGCGGAGGTGTCGGCGTACCAGCGAGCGGTCGTCGCCCCGGCCGTCGACCTGCGGAAGCTCGAGAACGTCCTGATCATCACCGACGCCGCGAA
>DASWFN010000158.1:0-11768 GCA_036394215.1 Candidatus Limnocylindria bacterium | reverse complement strand
CGGTAGCCACCGATGTCTTCGTTCGCCATGACCCCTTTCGTAACAAGAGAGGCAGCGGCACGATGCCGCTGCCTCCCCTAGTCGCTATTTCGTGCGCGGGATCGATCGTTAGGCCACGTGCTCCTCGATGTACTCCTGCGCATCGCCGACGCTCTTGATCCTCTCGGCGTCCTCGTCGGAGATCTCCATCCCGAACTCTTCCTCGAGGCTCATGATGAGCTCGACGAGATCGAGGGAGTCGGCGTTGAGGTCATCGACGAACGAGGCCTCTAGCTTCACGTCCGCTTCGTCGACACCGAGCTGTTCGACGACGATCTTCTTGAGGCGCTCGTACGTCTTCTGGTCCGCCAACCGGCTACCTCCCTGCCACAACTTCCACGTTACCCCCGCCGGCTTCGCCCCCGGCGTCCGGCAAAGTGTCGCGGTAGGCATGCTTGGTCGTCAATCCGCTTTCCCGCCGCGCCCGCCCACAGCGGTCGCCAGCACCCCATTCACGAACTTCGGCGCGGCCTCCGAGCCGAACAGCTTCGCCAGCTCGACCGCTTCGTCGATGATGGCCGCGGCGGGCGCGTCCCCGGCGTAGCGCAGCTCGTAGAGCGCGATCCGGAGCACGTTCTTGTCGATCTTGGCCATCTGGTCGATCGGCCACTCCGGCGCGAGCGCCGCGATCTCCGCGTCGAGCTCCTTGCGCTTCTCGAGGACCCCCTCGATGAGCGTCCAGGCGAACGCGGCCGCCTCTTCGGTCAGGCCGGCTCGGAACGCACCGCGCGTCCAGGTGTCCTTCGCGTCGCCTCGATTGAAATCGATCTCGTAGAGCGTCTGGAGCGCGACGCGCCGAGCGGGGTGCCGGCCGGCCCGTTCGACCCGCTTCACGCCGCTCCGATCCGGCTCTGGTCGCCGATCGCCGCGATGAGCCCCTGGGCCACCGACCGCTCGGCGACACCGATCGCGTGGCGGACCATGTTCGCCCGGGCCCGGCCATGGGTCACGACCGAGACGCCGGCGACGCCGAGCAGGGGCGCGGACGCGTACTCGTCGTAGTCGAGACGATGGCGCAGCTTTCGGACGCCGCCGAGGGCGAACACGTAGGCGATCTTTCCGAGCACGCCGCCGAAGATGTCGTTGCGGATGCCCTCGCGGAACACGTCGACGACGCCCTCCATGCCCTTCGCGAGCACGTTGCCGGTGAAGCCATCACATACGAAGATGTCGGTCGTACCGCGGAGCGGATCCCGGCCCTCGACGTTCCCATAGAAGTTGATGTCCGACGCACCGGCGAGCAGCGCATGCGCCTCCTGCTGGATGCGCCCGCCCTTCTCCGATTCCTCGCCGACGTTCATGAGGCCGACCGTCGGGTCGACGACGCCGTGGACCCGTTCCATGAACCGCGATGCCATGCGCGCGTACTGCAGGAGGTTCTGGGGCTCGGCGTCCATCGTCGCTCCCGCGTCGATGAGACAGGCCGGCTTGCCCTGGGTCGTCGGCAGCATCCCGCAGAGCGCCGGACGATCGATGCCGCGGACCCGTCCGAGGGTCAGCAGGGCCGCGGCCATCGTCGCGCCGGTGTTCCCCGCGCTCACGACGGCGTCGGCCTCGCCTTTCTTCACGAGCGTGGTCGCGACGCCGATGGACGTGTCACCGCGACGTCGGAGCGCGCTCGACGGATGCTCGTGCATCTCGACGACGTCGCGCGCGTCGACGACGCTCACGCCCGGACGCGGCGCGGTGCCGAGCGCCGCGCGCACGGTCTCCTCGCGTCCCACGAGCACGATGTCGGCGAGGCCGCCGCTCTCCCGGTACAGCAACGCGCCCCGAACGATCTCGTCCGGGGCGTGGTCGCCACCCATCGCGTCGACCGCGATGCGCATCAGCTGGCTAGCTTGCTGCGGTGCGCTTCTTGGAGCGGATCTTGATGACCTGCCGGCCGCGGTACATGCCGCAGTGCGGGCAGGCCTGATGTGACGGCTTCGGTGACTTGCACTGCGGGCAGGGCACCAGGTTCGCCGCCTTCAGCCGCAGGTGGCTGCGGCGATCGCCCTGCGCGGCGTGCGGCGTTCGCTTTTTCGGTTCTCCGGCCAATTCGGGGACTCCCTTTGATTACTGCTCACTGATTGTAGGTAGTTGCGGCCTCGTGGGAGCGTCACCCTCCGGCACGGAGCACGGTTACTGCGAAGCGCAACAGCGTCCCGATCTCGGTGAGCCAGAAGCCCGGGCCGTTGTCCTGCTGCTCGCCGGGAAGCGGCGCGGCGTGCGAGATGAGATGCGAGACCGTGAGCTCGGTCGGTCCGTCGCGCCGGGACCGTAGAGCGGCCTCTGCCTCGGCGAACGGCTCGTACCGATCCTCCCCGTCGTGCAGCCAGTAGACCGGAGGACGGATCGAGGACCAGGCCGCGCTCGGCGAGAGCTCGTCGAATGTCCGGCGCATCGACGCCGGGAGCGCGCGCAGCCGAGCGAGCACGTTCTCGTAGCCCCCGGCGTCGAGGGCCGCCTGCAACGCGGCGCGATCCGCTTCGTCGGCGAACGCCGCGAGCGCCGCCGCGGGCAGCCGGTCGCGCACCTCCTGCGCCGCGGACCAATGCTCGACGCCGCCGGCCCGGACCTGCGTCTCGCTCGCGATGCTGGCGAGATACGTGTCGAGGTCGAAGTACGCGCCGAGGACGGCGAGATAGTCGGCGCGCGCGAGCGCACCGAGGCGGCCGGCCGCGGCGAGCATCATCCCGCCGCCGATCGAGGATCCGAACGCGCCGACCGGACGTCCCTCCGTCACCGGCGAATCGCGGAGATACGCGAAGGCCTCGTCGAGCTGCGCGGCGGCGCCCGGCTCGAACCGCCCCTCCTTCAGGAACGCGAACTCCGGCAGCATCACGACGTACCCGCCGCGCGCGAGCGCCTCCGCGAACCGGCGCGTCTCCTGGTCGTCGTTCCCCGCGGAGGTCGCGCCGTTCACGAGCAGGATCCCGGGGTGGTGGTCGCCCCAGCCGGGCCGCCACCAGGACACGCGCATCTCGGTCCCGGCGAACCGCAGCACGGCGGCGCTGGTGCGTGGCGATGGGCTCACGAGCGCCGCGGCGTTCCACTGCCACAGGGCGGTCGAGTAGATGTCCGCGACGATGACCCCGGCCTGGGCGCCGGGGCGGAGGAGCGACTGCCACGCGAAGACGGCCACGACGAGGACGAGCCCGAGCGCGATGCGGCGCTTCAGTCCTTTGCGATCCGGTCCTTCAACCCCTGCAGCGCGGACCAGCGCTCATCGACGACGTCGGCGTGCGCGTGCGGCCGCTCGTTCAGGTCCTCGCCGCAGACCGGGCACAGGCCCGCGCAGTCAGGCTTACAGAGCGCGGCGACCGGCGTGGCGAGGATGAGCTCCTCGCGCAGCAGGTCGGTGAGGTCGACCTTGAAGTCCGAGCCGATGAGCTTCGCGTCGACGGGCGGCGTCATGATCGCGACGCCGTGATCGACGGGGACGGTCGCGAAATACTGCTCGGCGAACTCGGCATGCACCGGTGTATCGATCGGCTTCAGGCAGCGCGCGCACTGCTGGGCCACGTGCGCGTCGGCGGCGCCTTCGATGAGCGGCCCCGCATTCGTGTGCGTCGCATGGACGGTCGAGGCGATATCGACGATGGACGCGTCAAGGAGTCCCGCGTTGTCACCGCGCGGGTCGATCGGGGACTCGCGCACCTCGTAGTCGACGCGTGTTCCGAGCGGCTGCTTCAGCAGCGGCGCGACGTTGATGATCACCGAACACCACCTTGCTGCGGCCTACTCGCGGACGGGTTCGGGCCGCCTCTCGTCGAGCACCTCGAGGCTCTTCTTCACGATCGACAGGGTCTTCACCAGATCGCTCTCCAGCCTGACGAGCACGTCCGATGCGTACTGATCGGCACCGCGCATCGTCTCGTCGGCCTTCGACCCGGCGCGCTTCTCGATATCGTCGGCCCGGATCTCCGCCTCGCGGATGATCGACTGGTCCTGCAGGAGAAGTGCCGCCTGTTCCTGCGCGGCACCGATGATCTGCTCGCCTTCCTCGCGGGCCTTCTGAACGACGCGGTCGCTCTCCTGGACGATGCGGCGCGCCTGCTTCACCTCTTCGGGGATCGCGACGCGCATCTGGTCGATGAGATCGAGGACCGCGGCCTGCTCGAGGATCACCTGACTGGTCATCGGCAGCTTGCGCGCGTTGACGACGAGCGCTTCCAGTCGCTCGACGAGGAACTGGATGTCCATCGTTACCCTCCCGCGGAAGCATCCCCACTGTAGTGGAGGAAGAGGAGGGTCTCCTCACCGATCTCCTTCGTCCGCGCGACCCGGAGGGTCGCCGGGACCGCCGGCAGGTGCTTCCGCAGGGCCCGCGCGACCACGAGCCGACCGGGAGCGGCGAGCTTCGCGAGCGCGGCGGTGTGCGCGGTGACGTCGGCGAAGGGCGGGTCGCAGAACGCGATGTCCGCGACGACCGGACCGTCGAGGTACGTGAGCACGTTCGCCCGCACGACGCGAGCGCGGCCGCTGAAGCCGGTCGCTTCGAGGTTCTTCCGGAGGGCCGAGATGGCCTTCGGCGCCTGCTCGACGAAGGTCGCCCGCGCCGCGCCGCGGGACAGTGCCTCGATCCCGAGCGTGCCGGCACCGGCGAACAGGTCGAGGATCTCGCTGTCCGCGAGGACAGGAAGCAAGATCCCGAACAGCGTCTCGCGGATGCGATCGGTCGCCGCGCGGGTGCCGCCGCCCTCGGGCACAACGAGCCGGCGGCCCTTGGCCTCGCCGGCGATCACCCTCACGCGAAGCCATGCCGGCGCCAGAGCGCCTCGACAGCGTTCGCCAGGCCGGCGTGCTCGGGCTGCTCGAGCGTCGGATCCGTCGCGAGGACGGCGTCCGCGTCGTCGGCGGTCTCGCGCGCGAGACGTGGATCGACGTCCTTGAGGTCGACGATGCGCAGCTCGTCGACGCCGCTCTGCTCGTCGCCGAGGAACTCACCCGCCCCGCGGATCTCGAGGTCGCGCTGCGCGAGCGCGAAGCCGTCGAGCGGCTTGCCGTCGCGCTGTTCGGTCATCGCCGAGAGGCGCTCGGACTCGCCGGCACTGTCGCTGACCAGCACCGCGAAGGAGCGCTTCTCGCCGCGTCCCACACGCCCGCGGAGCTGATGGAGCTGCGCGAGACCGAACCGTTCGGCGCCGAGGACGACCATGATCGTCGCGTTCGGGATGTCGATGCCGACCTCGACCACGGTCGTTGCCACGAGCACGTCGAGCTCGCGCTCGGCGAAGGCGCGCATCGTGGCGTCGCGCTCCTTGGCCGGCATCCGGCCGTGCAGCAGTGCGATGCGCAATCCCTTCAATGGTCCGCTCCGCAGGTCGTCGTAGGTCTCGATCGCGCTCGGGGCGTCATTCTCGCCGTCCGACGGATCGATGCGTGGCGTCACGACGAAGACCTGCTCACCCTGCGCGACGTGCTCGCGGACCCACGGCCACACCTTCGGCAGCGCGTCCGGCGGACGGACCTCGGTGCGGATCTCCTGCCGCCCGGCCGGCAGCTCGTCGAGCACCGACAGATCGAGGTCGCGGTAGATGGTCTGCGTGAGCGTGCGCGGGATCGGCGTTGCGGTCGTGAGCAGGAGATGCGGATCGACGCCCTTCTCGCGGAGCGTGGTGCGCTGGCGCACACCGAAGCGATGTTGCTCGTCGACGACCGCCAGGCCGAGCTTCTTGAACGCGACGTCCTCGACGACGAGCGCGTGGGTCCCGACGACGACGTCGAGCGTCCCCTCGGCGAGCCGGCCGACGATCTCGCGCCGTTTGGGCGCGCTCACGCTCGCACTCAGCAGCTCGACGGATGGTCCGCCGTCGGCGAACAGCGTCGACAGCGTGCGGAAGTGCTGCTCCGCGAGGAGCTCGGTCGGCGCCATGAGCGCGGCCTGCGCGCCGGACGCGACGGCGATGCGCGCGGCGAGCGCCGCGACGACGGTCTTCCCCGATCCGACGTCGCCCTCGAGCAGCCGGGACATCGGGATCGTCCGGCCGATGTCGGCGCGGATCTCCGCGAAGGCCCGCTGCTGGCCTTCAGTGAGCGTGAAGGGCAACGCGGCGACCCACGGCGCGATGTCGGTCTCCGTCGCGGTGAGCGTCGGCGCCTTCGCGTTCTTCTGCCACCGCGCGCGCCGCTGCGCGAGACCGAGCTGCAGCGTCAGGAGCTCGTCGAACGCGAGCCTGCGGCGCCCCTCGAGGAGCCGGGCCTCCGTCGACGGGAAGTGCACCTCCTTCAGCGCCTCCGGGAGCCGGAGGAGCTCGCGCCGCTCGCGGATCGCGGCGGGAAGCTCGTCGGGCACCTCGTCGACGACCGGCGAGCGCCGCGGCCCGCCCTCGACCGCGGTGTGCAGCCACCGCCTGAGGTTGCCCTCCTTCAACCCTTCGGTGAGCCGGTACACCGGCACGAGCCGTCCGGTGTGGACGCGCTCGGCGTCAGCGGGCTCGACCTTCGGGTTCGAGAGCTGCAGCGACCGGCCGAACCACGTGGCCTTGCCGGAGAGCCGGATGAGCTGGCCCTCGCGGAAGCGCTCCTTGATGAACTGCCGCCCGAACCACGTCGCCTTCACGCCGGACGGCCGCATGTCCGAGGGATCGAGGAGCTCGACTTCGGTCATCATCTGACCGCGCGCGGTGCGCCGCTGGCCGATGGATCCGACGATGGCCTCGGTGGTCTGCTCCCGATCCGCGATGAGGTGGCGCACCGGCCGCACGTCCGCGTAGTCGAGGTAGCGCGTCGGCAGATGCCAGAGCAGGTCGCCCATCGTGCGGATGCCGAGCCGCTCGAGGAGCTTGACCGACTCCTCGCCGACGCCCGGCAGCGCCTCGACCTTCAGGTCGAGGCTCGTGCCGCCACTCGGCCGCGATGCCGTCTTCACAGCGCCGGGAACTCGCTGGGGTTCGCGGCCCAGGCGTACACGTGCTCCGGCTCGATCCGGATGTAGATCCCCGCGCCCCTGCTCCGCAGGTCGCGCCACCACTCACCGCCGTCGTGGAGCGTGTCGAGCACGGCGACGTCGGGGTCGGCCCGCCCGACCAGGGTCGCCTGGCCGTGGACGATGACCGCGATCGAGCTCAGCACGAAGTGCGTGACGCTCACCGCGGGCCGCCGGCGGATGTGCGCGACGCGCTTCGCGTTCTCCGCGGTCGGGATGTGGAGCGTGGCCCGATGGAACACCGCGCCGACCGGCGCGACCCGGGGCTCGCCCTTCGCGGTCACCGTCGCGAGCGCGACGCCGCGAGCCCGATCGAAGTACCGGGCCAGCTGCCGCGCGGACAACAGATGGCCGGCAGGATCGAACGTCTGCCTGAGCAGGCCATCCGCCGACGCGGCGCTGGCATCCAGGATCACCTGGAGCCGATCGAGGTCCTCATCGGTGTGCATGTCCCACAAGTGTGAGCGAGGCCCGAAGGCGCGGCCTCATTCGGCGGCGACGATGAAGGGGTAATGCGGCTGGCCGCCATCCACGACCTCCACCTCGGCGTCGGGGAATGTCGTGCGCAGACGCTCGGCCGCGGCATCGCGCCGCTTCGGGTCGACGCCGGCGCCGACGTACAGCGTGAACAGGCTCGTCTCGGTCAGGGTCTTCACCGCCGCCGCGAGGGCGTCCACCTCGTCGCTGTCATGGGCGACGAGCTTGCCGTTGAGGAGCGCCAGGTGCTCGCCTTTGCCGACACGCTGCCCGTCGACCTCGGCATCACGGACGGCGGTCGTGATCTCGATCGCGTTCGCGCGCGCGGCCGCGTCGCGCATGCTCGCAATGGCCTCATCGGGGACGTCGCCCTGATCCCACGCCGCGAGCGCGGCCATCCCCTGGGCGACGTTCCGGGCGGGCAGCACGGTGACCGTCGACCCCGCGAGCTTCGCGGCCTGCTCGGCCGCGAGGATCACGTTCTTGTCGTTGGGCAGGAGCACCACGTGCGTCGCGTTCGCGCGCCTGATCGCGTCGAGGAGCTGCTCCGTCGACGGGTTCATCGTCGCGCCACCCCGGACGACGGTCGCGCCGAGCGATGCCGCGATCCGGCCAAGCCCGTCGCCCGGCACGACCGCAACGACCGCGATCGCGGTGGTCTCGCGGGTCGGCGAGGCGACGACGATGCCCGTCGCTGCCTCGTGCTGCGCGGACATCGCGTCGAGATCCTCGATCACGACGTCGCTGATGCGACCCGCGCTCGTGGCGATGCGGATGATCTCGTGCGGGTACAGCGTGTGGACGTGGATCTTCGCGACCGTCTCGTCGCCGACGACGAGCACGCAATCCGCGCCGAACTCGAGCATCTCCTGCCGGATCACGTCGACCGGCCGCGATGGATCCGTGATGAGCGCCTGGACGTCGTACGCCCCCGCCCAGCTCGCGACCTCGTGCGCCGCGGCGGGGCTCGTCGCGCCCGCGGCGGTCGGGGCGGCCGCGACCGCGCCGGGAACGAAGCGACCTTCGAGCGCGGCGAGCGCGCCGTCCATGAGGAGCCACAGCCCGCGCGCGCCGGCGTCGACGACGCCGGCGGCCTTGTTCACAGGGTTGTCCTGCATCGTCCGGTCGACCGCCGCCCGGCCCCTGTCGACCGCCGCCGACAGGAGGTGCTCGGCGTCGCCCTTCTCGTGGCGGACGGCCTCCTGCATCTCCTTCAGCGCGGTGAGGATCGTGCCCGGCGCGGGCTTCGTGACCGCCGCGTAGGCGTAGGTCCGGGCGAGCTCGAAGGCCCTCTTCAGGTCGGCGCCCTCGTCGCTCCAGGAGTCCTTGAAGCCGCGGATGATCTGGCTCAGGAGCACGCCGCTGTTACCCCGCGCGCCCATGAGCGCGCCGTGGGTGGCGCCGGCGAGGAGCGCCACGGGCTCCCGCTCCGCCTTGCGCGCGTGGTCGAGCGCGCTCTTCATGGTGTGGAGCATGTTGGTCCCGGTGTCCCCGTCGGGTACGGGATAGACATTGAGGGCGTTGACCTCGTCGACGTTCCCCTCGAGGCGGGCGGTCGCGGCTTCGAGCGCGGCGAGCAGCGCCGCGGCGTCACAGCGTGTTACGATTGACGGACTTTACCAGTCCGCGACACCGTCGCGGAGCGCTTTCGTTGAGGTGATTCGCTGATGCCACGTGCCTGCGCGATCTGCGGCAAGTCCGCGAGCTTCGGCTCCAACGTGAGCCACTCGAAGGTCCACACGGCCCGCCGGTTCGACGCGAACCTGCACACCGCGGTGATCAACGGCGAGAAGCTGCTCGTCTGCACCCGCTGCCGCCGGACCGCGAGCAAGCCCGCGCGGATGGCCAAGAAAGCAGCGAAGGCCGCCTCCTAGACCTTCGCGAGCCTCGCGCCGCTCTGTTCGTCGACCTTCAGCTGCCCACAGCCCGCGGCGATGTCCTGGCCCTTGCTGATCCGCACCGTGGCCGCGATCCCGTGGGCGGTCAGCACCGCGGCGAACTTCTCCATGGTCTCGACCGCCGGCCGCTTGAAGCCCCCGGGCCCCGCGTTCACCGGGATGAGATTCACGTGGTAGTCGCTCGTCCGGCCGGCGCGTCCGATGCGTCGCGCGAGCTCGTGCGCCGCCGCAGCCGAATCGTTCACGCCCGCCAGGAGCACGTACTCGAACGTGACGCGGCGCTTCGTGCGCGCGACGTACCGGGCCGACGCGGCGAGCACCTCGTCGATCCCCCACTTTCGATTGATCGGCATGATCGAGCCGCGGGTCGCGTCGTCGGCCGCATGGAGTGACACCGCGAGGTTGATCGGCAGCCCCTCGTCCGCGAGCGCGTCGATCTTCGGCACGACGCCGCACGTGGAGATCGTGAGCCGCCGCGGGCTCACACCGAACCCGTCGGCGTCGATGAGCTCTCGGGCCGACGCGATCGTCGCGTCGTAGTTGTTGAACGGCTCGCCCATCCCCATGTAGACCACGTGCGAGACCCGTTCGCCGCGCGCGGCGAGCTCGCGCTGCCAGTGCCGCACCTGATCGACGATCTCGCCCGGCGTGAGATTGCGGATGAGGCCCATCTCGCCGGTCGCGCAGAACGCGCAGGCCATCGGGCAGCCCGCCTGGGTCGAGATGCAGACCGAGTTGCGCATCCCGTGATGCGGCATGAGCACGGTCTCGATGCGATGGCCATCGTGGAGCTGGAGCAGCGCCTTGCGGGTCTCGCCGTCGGCGCTGGCCTGCTCGATCACGGGTACGACGCTCGACCAGCGGAAGCTGTCGGCAAGGGCCTCGCGCAGCCCTTTCGGCAGGTCGGTGAGCTCGGACCAGTCGGCCGCCTTCGTGTGCGTGGCGTGCCGGCGGATCTGCTTCAGCCGGTACGCCGGCTCGCCGCGGGCGGCCACCCACGCGCCGAGGTCGGCGTCGCTGACGTCGCTGATCGCTGGCCGCGGGTTCGTCACCTCCCCACGGTACCGGGACGCGGGCGGCTACTCCCGGCCGAGGCGCAGGTCGGGGGTCGGACGAAGGCCGCGCGCCCAATCGGCGCCGCTCATGGCGCGCTTGCCCGCCGGCTTCACCTCGTCGAGCCGCAGCCAGCCGGCGCCGACCGCGACGTGCGGCAGGCCGCCGCGGACCTGGAAGGTGCCGTGCTGCATGCCGCGGCCGCCGGCGATCGACGCCCGAAGCACGCCGAGCCGCTGCGCGTCGAACGTCGTCCAGGCACCCGGGTCCGGCGTCATCGCACGGACCCGGCGCACGAGGTCCTCGGCGGACTCGTTGAAATTCAGCTCGCCATCCGCGGTCACGAGCTTCGGGGCCCACATCGCCTGAGACTCGTTCTGCGCGGTCGGCACGGTCTCCCCGCGCAGGTAGGCCGGCAGCTCACGCTCGAGCAGCGCGCCGCCGAGGCGCGCGAGACGCTCGGTGAGCGCGCCGGCGGTCTCGTCCGGATCGATCGGCGTCGCCGCCGACGCGATGACCGGGCCGCGGTCGAGGCTCGCCGTTCCCTGCATGAGGGTCACGCCGGTCTCGCGATCGCCGGCCAGGATCGCGCGTGCGATCGGCGCTGCCCCACGCCAACGCGGGAGCAGAGACGCGTGGACGTTCACCGCGCGTCCGTCCACGGTGTCGATGAGCCTGCGCGGGATCAGGTTCCCGTACGCCGCCCAGACGAGCGCGTCGGGCCGAAGCTCGAGGAGCGTCGGCACGGAGTCGCCATTCATGAGGACCGGCTGCAGTACCGGCAGCCCCAGCTCTCCGGCCCGTCGTTTCACCGGCGACGACTCCACGCGTCCCCGGTCGCCCGGCCGATCCGGCTGCGTCACGACGCCCGCGAGATCGATCTCGTCACGCGCGGCGAGCGCCGCGAGCGCATCGAGCGACGGCACCGCGAACGCCGGCGTTCCGAGGAAGACGACCCGCGGCGTCAGCGGGAAGTCGCCTTCTCCATCTCGTCGCGGGTGTGACCGGACACCGAGTGATGCTCCTCGCCGGGCTCGTCGGGCTCCACCGGGAAGAGGTCCTTCCGGGTCCGCAGGCGATCCACGTACAGCGTCCCGTAGGTGTGGTCGGTCTCGTGGAGCATGCACTGGGCGCCGAGGCCCTCGCCCTCGATCGTGAACTTCTTCCCGGTGATGTCGACGGCGCTGACGCGCGCGACGACCGGGCGCTCGAGCATCCCGTAGAGCCCGCGCACCGAGAGGCAGCCCTCGCTCATCTCCTCGAGCTCCTCGCTCTGGTACTCGACCTCCGGATTCACCGCGACGATCCCGATGTCGTCGACGTCGATGATCACGACGCGCAGCGGCACCCCGATCTGCTGCGCCGCGATACCGATGCCGTGCGCCTCG
>DASWFN010000157.1:0-10455 GCA_036394215.1 Candidatus Limnocylindria bacterium | reverse complement strand
GAAGGCCCTGCTCGACGAGCAGCCCGCCCCCGATGCGCCCGCGGTGCGTCACTGGATGGAGGGGAACATCTGCCGCTGCACCGGGTACGGGACCATCGTCGAAGCCGTGCTCGACGCGGCCGACCCCGACCGGAAGCCGCTGTGAAGGGGCAGCACACGGTCGCCGGCACCTCGGCGCCGCGCGCCGACGGCGTCGCGAAGGTCACCGGCGCGGCCCGCTTCGCGATCGACCTCGCGGTGCCGGGCATGGCCCACGCGATCGTTGTCCGCTCGACGCGCGCGCACGCGAAGATCACGGGGATCGACCGCGCTGCCGCGCAGTCCAGCCCCGGTGTGCTGCGCGTGATCACCGGCGACGATCTGCTCGCCGCGGGCCTGACCCCGTACTACGGCCACGTGGTGCTGGACCATCCGGTCCTCGCGATCGGGAAGGTCCGGTTCCACGGAGAGCCGGTCGCGCTCGTGGTCGCGGAGTCGCGTCGCGAGGCCGCGGAGGCCGCGGAGCTGGTGGAGGTCGGCTACGCGGAGCTCCCGTCCGTGACCGATGCGCTTGAGGCGCTGAAGGCCGATGCGCCGATCCTGCACGAGGAGCGCGGGGAGCGCGTCGGCGACGAGGGCTTCGAGGGCGGGGAGGCGGGACTGTCGGGCAACGTGAGCTCGTTCGCCCGCGTCGAGTGGGGTGACGTGGACGCCGCGTTCAAGGGCGCCGCCGTCGTGGTCGAGGGCGAGTACCGCTACCCGATGCTCTACGGGTACGCGATGGAGCCGTACAACGCGCTCGCGTTCTTCGATCAGGGCGACCTCGTCGTGTACTCGAGCGCCCAGCACGTCTACATGGTCCGGCGCGACCTCGCGCGCATGTTCGGTCTCGCGCTCGCGCGGGTGCGCGTGATCGCGCCCTACGTCGGCGGTGGATACGGGACGAAGTCCTACACCAAGGTCGAGGGAATGACCGCGATGGCCACGTACTTCACCGGCCGTCCGGTGAAGCTCGACTGCAGCGTCGAGGAAGCGATGCTCACGACCCGCTCCGACTCGGCGTTCATCCGCGCGCGCTCCGCGTTCACGAAGGACGGGATGCTGCTCGCGCGCGACTTCGAGATCGTGATGAACTCCGGCGCATACACCGACAACAGCCCGCTCGTGAACGCGAAGACGGCGAATCGCTGCTTCGGCCCGTACAAGATCCCGAATCTGCGGGTGCGCGCGACGTCGATGTTCACGAACACCGTCCCGGCGAGCTCGCTCCGCGGCTTCGGCGCGCCGCAGGGCAACATCGCCGGCGAGCTGCAGATGGACGAGGCCGCCCACATCCTCGGGATCGATGCCGTCGAGCTGCGGCTCCGGAATCTCGTCGGCCCGGGCGAGCAGCTCCTGCCCGGGAAGCGCGGACTCGACGCCGACCTCAAGGACGACCTGCGCTGCCTCGCGACCTCGCTCGGCTGGCCGGGGGCCGGCGCGGGCTCGGTCGGACTCGGCGTGTCGGCCTCGGACGCCGGCGCCTACCCCACGTCGACCGCCGCCGTCCGGATCCACTCGGACAGCTCGGTCACCCTCTTCACCGGCTCGACCGAGCTCGGCCAGGGCTCACGCACGGTGCTCAGCCAGATCGTCGCCGAGGACCTCGGCGTACCGCTCGAGCGCGTCGCGATCGTGAGCGGCGACACCGGCGTGGTCACGTACGAGCGCACCACCGGCGCGAGCCGTACCACGACCGTCACCGGCCGTGCGATCCAGGAGGCCTGCACGGACGCGCGCCGCCGCGTGCGCGAGCTCGCCGCGCAGGTGTTCAAGGTGCCGGTCGGCGAGGTCGAGGATGCCGGGGCCGGGGTGCGGGTGAACGGCCAGGAGCTCAGCTACGGCGAGGTCATCGAGCGCTGGTTCGGCGCGGGCGGCGAGGTGCTCGGGCACGGCGCGGTCCGCAAGGCCGACGGCTTCGCGCTGATGCCGCCGTTCTGGGAGATCGGGTGCAGCGGCGTGAGCCTCACGGTCGACCGCGAGACCGGCGTGGTCACGATCGAGAAGCTCACGACCGTCGGCGACGTCGGCTTCGCGCTCAACCCCGCGCTCGTGCACGGGCAGGATGCCGGCGCGTCGATGATGGGCCTCGGCGCCGCGCTCCACGAGGAGCTCGTGTACGAGGGCGAGCAGCTGGTGAACTCGAACGTCGTCGACTATCGCGTTCCGCGGTTCAGCGACATCCCGAAGGACGTCGATCTCATCCTCGCCGAGCGGCGCGACGGTGCCGGTCCCTACGGCGCGAAGGGCTCGGGCGAGGGCGCCGGGAACACGATCGGCGGCGCGGTCGCGTCGGCCATCGGCCGGGCGATCGGCGTCTTTCCGCACCAGCTCCCGGCGACGCCCGAGCGCGTGTGGCGATTGATGCAGGAGGCGAAGGCAAGGACCGCGAAGCCGCGCTAGGCGATCAGCTCGCGGGGAACACCAGCGATTTCACGATGACCGGAACGACCCCGCTCGGCGGCTGGGGCATCCCGACGTCGATGTAGTCGAGGTCCCCGAGCTCGAGGCCGTCGAGCGTCAGCACGTCGCCCTGGATCCGCAGCTCGTCGCGCAGGATCGCGCCGAGCGTCGCAGCGATGTCGCCGTCGATCGCCACGACGAGCGGCCGGCGATCGGTCGCGGCGGCGATGCGCTCGGCGAGGTCGCGGATACGCGCGTGCTCGGGCTCGCCGGTCCACGTGATCGCCAGCGTCAGCGCACCGCTGCCGCGCGCGTCGTCGCCGAGCGCGACGACCGGCACGTTCCGCAGCGGCAGCGCCGCGCCGATCGAGATCGTGCTGCCCGAGACCTGGACGGTGAACTGCGACGCGCCGATGACCGTCGCCCGGATGCCGTCGCTCGAGACCTCGAGCGGCGCGGGCAGCTTCGCGCGCCGGGCGAGGAGCGCGTCGGCGAGCTCGCGGCCGAGGTCGTCGTGGTCGGCGCGCTCGCGGCCGGCCACGTATTCGGCTACCCCGCCGGAGAGGACGACCCTGGCCGGCGCGGCGGAGCGCGGCAGCGGCGGCAGCAGCTGCAACGCCACGGGCACGGGGGCGCCGCGCGCCGCCGCCACGATCGTGTCGGCGAGCTCGCCGGCGATGCGCTCCCGCTCGCCTCGGTCCCGCGCGGTGCGTGACCGCGCACCCACGGCGATCGCGGTCACCGCCGTGATCCGCCCATCCTCGATCCGCGCCAGCTTCGTCGTGCCACCGCCGATGTCCACGTGCAGGATCGTCTCGCCCGACCGGCGGGACCGGGCCACGCTGCCGGAGCCATGCGCGGCGAGCGTCGCCTCGAGCGCGTGGCCGGCCGTCGCGCACACGAACGTGCCGCCCTCACGCGCGAACAGCTCGTCGAGCTCGCGGGCGTTGTGCCGCTCGAGCGCGGCGCCGGTGAGGATCACGGCGCCGGTGTCGACGTCGCCCGGCGCGAGCCCGGCGTCGCGGTACCAGCCCGCGATGTGGGCCTCGAGGGCCGCGCGGTCGATGACGTCACCCGCGCCGTACGGCGTCAGGACGATGGGGGAGCGGTGGAGCACCTCGCGCTCGACGACGACGTAGCGGCTCGAGAGCGAATCCGCGAGGCGCTGCAGCCTGAGCTTGGCGAACATCGCGTGGCTCGTCGTCGAGCCGATGTCGATGCCGACGGTCCGCAGCACGACGTCATCGGGCTGGCCCTCCTCCAGCTGGCCCGCGAGCGCGGCGGGGTCGATCGCTTCCTCATGGTTCGCTCGTTCGGCCGGGCCCGGCTGTGCCGGCCCCGGCCGAGCCCCACTCAAGGGACGGGCTGCTTCGGGAAGACCGCGCCCATCCCCGAGGTGAGGCCGCGCGTGCGCAGCTCGTCCTCGTAGATCCGCCGGATCCGCGGGTCCTCGTCCTCGTATTCGATCTGCCGGCCGCCCTCCTTCACGCTCACGTCCATGCCCATGAACGTCGCGCGCTTGTCGGCGAGGGTCGGATAGCGAAGCCCCCCGAACGCGACGGCGAGGTACCGCGCCGGCTCGGCGGACGCGTTGAAGTGCTGATGGAAGAGCCGGTCTGCCGGCGCGAAGACGCAGCCGTGCTTCCAGTCGAAGCGCCGCAGCTCCGGCTCGCCCTCGTACCAGTACAGGCTGTAGCCCTCGCCGGTCACCGCGAACACGTGGAAGTCCGCGCCATGGCGGTGGCCCTTCTTGTAGGTGCCCACCGGCATCTCCGACATATGCGCGTGCATCGTGCCGTCGGCGAGCACGAACATGATGTTGCTACCGCCGGCGCCGCGAGCCTTCCACTCCTTCAATTCGAAGGTCCGCAGATCCGGCACGAAGTTCGTCTCCCACATGTGCCGGCCTGGCCGCATCGGCAGGAACGTACCGTCGCCGCGGAATTGACGGCCCTCCCCGAATCGCCCAGGGAAGGCACCCGGATTGT
Organism: Candidatus Limnocylindria bacterium; assembly: GCA_036394215.1. GTDB lineage: Bacteria > Chloroflexota > Limnocylindria > P2-11E > P2-11E > UBA4735. The sequence goes on along the minus strand of DASWFN010000157.1, from coordinate 6,046 downwards.
TCCAGATGAAGTCCTCGTCGCGGAACAGGTTCAGGACGAGCGGCAGATCGGTCACCGCCACGAAGCGCGCCGGCTCGGATCCGCTCCCGTTGTAGTGGCGGTACGACGCGTTCAGCGGGATCGCGAAGAGGCTCCCGGTCTGCCACTCGAACGAGTGCGGCTCGCCCGCCGGCGACTCGACGCTCGTACTGCCGCGGCCGGCGAGCACGTACACGACCGATTCGTACAGGTGGCGCTGCGGCGCGGTCTTGCCGCCCGGCGCGACCTCGATGACTTGCATGTCGACGAAGTCGCCGCGGCCGGTGAGGTGCGCGAACGCTCCCTTGGCGTCGAGCCGCGGCCAGGGAGCGAGGTCCAGCTCGAGGAGATCGAGGCCGAAGCCCGCGTGGACCGGGATGCCCTCGTGCGCCGCCCATTCCTGGTACGGGTCCACGAGGAATCGGGGCTCGGCGGCGCGGGGCTGGTGCACCGGCGTCTCCTTACGAGCATGGCGCCCGAATGGTCTAACCATTATATTCTCGAACCGAGCCAGATTCCCGCCCGGAGGACACCCGATGGCCGTCGAGACGAAGCCCCGCAAGCCGAAGAACCACATCACGACCGATCTCTCCGGTGCGCCCGCGAGCAAGGACGATATCCGCTCGCTGCCCGCGACGATCGAGTGGCTGCGCCGCGAGGGCCTCCTCCTCGAGACCGACGTCGAGGTCGATGGCGACCTCGAGCTCACCGGCGTGCAGAAGCATTTCGACGGCAGCTACCCGGTGCTCTTCAACAACGTGAAGGGCTACCCGCACGCCCGCGCGATCACGAACCTCTTCGCGAACATGGACATCGTCAACCGCTACTTCGGCTGGAAGGACGGGACGGACCGGACCAAGAAGCTGGCGCATGCGCTCACGCACCCGCTCCCGGCCGAGATCGTCGACCAGGACAAGGCGCCGGTCCAGGAAGAGGTCATCACCGACGACCTCGAGGTGAACAAGTGGCTGATGGCGATCCGCCACACCATCCTCGAGTCGGAGATCACGATCGGCTCGGGCAACAGCGTGGTCATCGGCGACGTGTTCCACGGCGGCAGCCACATCGGCTACAACCGGATGAACTTCCGCTGGGGCAACGTCGGCACGTTCCAGCCCGCGCCGGGCAGCCACATGTGGCAGATCATGACCGAGCACTACAACGACCCGAAGCCGGTGCCGTTCACGATGGCGTTCGGCGTGCCGGTCGCGGCGACGCTGCTCGCCGGCGGCGGCTTCGACTACGCCGTCCTGCCGCGCGGCGGCGACGAGCTCGGCGCGGCTGGTGCGGTCCAGGGCTTCCCGATGCGCTACGTGAAGTGCCGCACCATCGACGCCTACACGCTCGCCGACGCGGAGTACGTCCTCGAGGGCGAGTTCTACCCCCAGGACAAGCGCTATGAGACCGCCGAGGCGGAGAAGGCCGACGTGCAGGGCCGCTTCCACTTCCACCCGGAATGGGCCGGCTACATGGGCAAGGCCTATCGCGCGCCGACCTTCCATGTGAAGGCGATCACGATGCGCAAGCGCGCGTCGAAGCCGGTCATCTTCCCGCTCGGCGTCCACATGCTCGACTGCCACAACATCGACACGACCGTGCGCGAGTCCGCGATCTACGAGCTCTGCGAGCGCCTCCAGCCGGGCATCGTCCAGGACGTGAACATCCCGTACCCGATGACCGACTGGGGCGGCTGCATCCTTCAGCTGAAGAAGCGCAACAAGTGGGAGGACGGCTGGGCGCGGAACTTCCTCGTCGCCGCGATGTCCTGCAGCCAGGGCATGCGTCTCGCGATCGCCGTCGACAGCGACATCGACATCTACAACATGGACGAGATCATCTGGTGCCTCACCACGCGGGTGAATCCGCGGACCGACATCCTCAACCCGCTGTTCGGCGGCGTCGGCCAGACGTTCATCCCCGAGGAGCGGCTCACCGCCGGCGACAAGCAGTGGACCGGCATGAACACGCGCTTCGAGGGCGGCATGGCCATCGACGCGACGATGCCCTACGGCTTCGAGAACGACTTCATGCGGCCGGTGTACCCGATCGACCGCGTCGACCCGAAGAAGTGGTTCGACGACGCCGACATCAAGGACGCGAAGTCGATCATGCACGGCTGGGTCGAGACGCTCTCCCGGTACGGTCGCTAGGGGCTCGCGGACGCAGGACCCGTCGCTGCTCGGCGGCTGCCGGGTCCTCGATCTCGCGGACCTGTCCGGAGCGGTCTGCGGGCGGATCCTCGCCGATCTCGGTGCCGACGTCGTGAAGGTCGAGCCGCCTGGCGGCGAGGCCGACCGGCTCCAGCCGCCCTTCATCGGCGACATCGAGAACGCCGAGCGCTCGATCCCGTGGATCGCGGCCAACGTGAACAAGCGTGGGGTCACCTGCGATCTCGCATCGCCCGAGGGCCGTGCGCTCTTCGCCAGGCTCGCGGCGGGCGCGCGGATCGTCGTCGAGTCGTCGGCGCCCGGCCGCCTGCGCGAGCTCGGCCTCGACGAGGCGCTGCGCGACGCGATCGTCGTGTCGATCACGCCGTACGGCCAGGGCGGACCCCTTGCCGGTGTGCCGGGCTCCGATCTCGAGGTCACCGCGGCGAGCGGAAGCCTGTGGCTCGCCGGCGAAGAGGGGCGTGCGCCCGTCCGCACCTCGCAGCCGCAGTCGCCGTATTGGAGCGGGATGTACGGCGCGCTCGGCGCGCTCGTGGCGCTGCGGTCGCCGGTCCCGCAGCGCGTCGACGTATCGGCGCAGGCCGCGATGACCACGGTGCATCCGCCGGCTCCGGTGTGGTGGGACATCGCCGGCGAGGAGCACGGCCGCACCGGCCCGTTCCTGCTCGGCCGGAGCGTCGTCGGCTCGCGTTTCCGGAATCTCTGGGCCTGTGCCGACGGATTCGTGAGCTTCGCGATCCAGGGCGGGCCCATCGGCCGCCATACCGGACGGATGCTCGTCGAATGGATGACCGAGCGCGGCGCGGTGCCCGGTGTCCTCGCGGCCGTGGACTGGGATCGCTTCGACAACACGACGCTGACCCAGGCCCAGGTCGACGAGCTCGAGGCCGCGATCGCCCCGTTCCTGCGCTCGCTCACGAAGTCCGAGTTCTTCTCCGCCGTCGTGCGGCGCAAGATGCTCGGCTACCCGGTCGGCGACGCGTCGGACTCGATCGCCGACCCGCAGCTCCGCGCCCGTGAGTTCTGGCGCACGCTCCCGCCGCGGGACGGCGATGCGCCCCTTCCGTTCCCGGGCGGCTTCGCGCTCTTCGACGGCGTGCGCCCCGAGGTCATGCGGCCGGCGCCGCGCGCGGGGGAGCACAACGCGGAGGTGTACCGCGAGGTCGGGGTCGGACCGGACGAGCTCGCCCGGCTCCGCGCGGCGGGCACGGTATGACCGATGTCGCGACGCGCCCGGCGGCCGCACCGCGCGCCGGCGCGCTCGCCGGCCTCCGCGTCGTCGAGATGGGGTTCGCCGCGGCCGGTCCGCTCGTGGGCAAGTACCTCGCGAACTTCGGCGCCGACGTGATCCGGCTCGAGAGCCGGCACGCCGCCGATGTCTTCCGGACGACGTATCCGCCGTTCAAGGGCGGTATCTCCGATCCCGATCGCGCGGGGATGTTCGCCTTCTACAACGACGGCAAGCGCAGCGCGACGCTCAACCTGAAGCACCCGAAGGGCGTCGCTCTCGCGCGCGCGCTCATCGGGCACGCCGATGTCTTCGTCGAGAGCTTCACGCCCGGGACCGTCGCGCGACTCGGGCTCGGCGCGGACACGCTGCGCGGCGATCACCCCGAGCTCATCGTCCTGTCGAGCTGCAACCAGGGCCAGACCGGCCCGCACGCGTTCCATCCCGGGTACGGCAGCCAGCTGAGCGCGCTCGCGGGATTCGTGCAGCTCCTCGGCGAGCCGGACTCGACGCCGGTGCTGCTCTACGGCCCGTACATCGACTACGTCGCGGTGGGCTACGGCGCGATCGCGGTGCTCGCCGCGCTGGAGCGGCGCAAGCGCACCGGGAATGGCTGCACGATCGACCTCTCCCAGTACGAGGCCGGCCTGCAGTTCCTGACGCCGTCGATCCTCGAGTTCGCCGCCAATGGCCGCATCCCGGGTCGCGCCGGCAACGCGGACCTCGTCGCGGCGCCGCATGGCGTGTACCGCTGCGCCGGCAGCGATCGCTGGGTCGCGCTCAGCGTGTGGACCGACACCGAGTGGCGCGTCCTGGTGGACGCGACGGGACTCACGGGTCCCGCGACGGCGGACGCGCGCCGCGCCGTGCGCGGAGAGCTCGACGCGCGCATCGGCGTCTGGACCGCGACCCGCGACCGCGACGACGTCGTCGCGACCCTTCGCCGGGCCGGCGTCCGTGCCGCGCCGGTGCTCTCGATCTCGGAGCTGTTCAGCGATGCCCAGCTCGCGCACCGCGGGATGTGGCCCACGGTGCATCACGACCGGATCGGTGACATGCACGTGATGGCCCCGCCGTTCACGCTCTCGGCGACACCGAGCTCGCAGGAGCGGCCGGGCCCGACGCTGGGCGCGGATAACGACCACGTCTTCGGCGAGCTCCTCGGACTCTCCGCGGAGGAGAGGCGCACACTCGAGCGCGATGGCGTCTTCGAGTAAGCCGTCGCCCGAAGGGGCGGCCATCGAGCGCAGGAAAGCCGAGCACCTCCGCATCGCCGCCGAGGAGGACGTCGAGACGAGGCGCGCGCCGGGCTGGGACGACATCCACCTCGTGCACGACGCGCTGCCGACCACCGATGCCGCCCAGATCGACCTGTCCGCGCGGCTCCTCGGTCACGCGCTCGCCCTCCCGCTCGTGATCGCGGGCATGACCGGCGGCCATGGCGGCGCGGAGCGGGTGAACGCCACCCTCGCCGACGCCGCCGCGCGCCACGGCCTCGCCATCGGGGTCGGCAGCCAGCGCGCGGCGCTCCGCGATCCGAGCCTCCGCCGCACGTACGCCGTCGTCCGGGAGCACGCGCCGAAGGCATTCGTCATCGCGAACGTCGGTGTCTCGCAGCTCGTCGCGCAGGACGATGGCGCGCCCCTCGGCGCCGCGGAGATCCGCACGCTCGTCGAGATGATCGGTGCGAACGCGATCGCGCTGCATCTGAACTACCTCGAGGAGTCGGTGCAGCCGGAGGGGCAGACCCGCGCCAGCGGCGTCGAGGCCGCGATCCGCCGACTCGTGCGGCAGAGCCCCGTCCCGGTCATCGCGAAGGAGACCGGCGCCGGCATCAGCGGCGCCGCGGCCGCGCGCCTCAAGGCGCTCGGCGTGAAGGCCATCGACGTCGGCGGCGTCGGCGGGACCTCGTTCGCGGCGATCGAGGCGCTCCGCGCGCACGACCGCGGGGACACCGCGCGCGCGGCGCTCGGCACGCTGTTCCGGGACTGGGGCGTGCCGAGCGCGGTCGCCGTCGCCGGCAGCGCGCGCTCCGGCCTTCCGGTCATCGCGACGGGCGGGGTCCGCAGCGGGCTCGACGCGGCGAAGGCGCTCGCGCTCGGCGCGACGGCCGTCGGGGTCGGCCGCCCGATGCTGCAGGCCGCGCTCGACGGGGACGAGGCCATCGATCGCTGGATCGCGCAATTCGCGCTGGAGCTGCGTACGGCGACGTTCCTCTCCGGCGTCGCTCGCTCGCGCGATCTGGCGACCCGGGCTCCGGTCATCACCGGCGCGACCCGCGAGTGGATCGACCAGCTCGGCTACGCGCCCGGCCCGCGCCGACCCCGACAGGCGTGATGGACGCGCTCCGCGCGGCATGGTCGTCGTCGCCACGCCGTACGTTCGTCGTGCTCCCGCTGGCGGCGGCCGCCTACGAGCTCGTTCGCGGCAGGTCGCCGGTGCGCGGCGGCTCCCTCGGCTTCGCGCTGATGGCCGCCGGCTACGCCCTCTACCGCGGCGCGGGCGCGTACCGCGGCGATCGCGGCGGCGGCGGACCGGGCTTCGCTGCCGGGCCGGACCGCCTCGTCACCGCCGGGCCGTACGGCGTCGTCCGGAACCCGATGTACGTCGGGCACCTGCTCTTCCTCGGTGG
>DASWFN010000156.1:0-4137 GCA_036394215.1 Candidatus Limnocylindria bacterium | reverse complement strand
CGCGGGATGCTGCGCAAGGTCGCGCATCTCGTCGAGGTCGGGGAAGGAAAGACCGCACGATGAAGACCCACGAGCTGCGGCCCCAGCGCGGGTCGCGCAAGAACACGCGCCGCGTCGGCCGCGGCACCGCCGCCGGCCAGGGCAAGACCGCGGGCAAGGGCACGAAGGGCCAGCTCGCGCGCAGCGGGCCGGGCCTGCCGGCCTGGTTCGAAGGTGGCCAGATGCCCCTGCACATGCGCCTGCCGAAGCTCCGCGGCTTCAAGAACCGCCAGCGCGTCGAATTCGTCGCGCTCAACGTCGGCCAGCTGAAGACGTATGCCGTGAACGGCAAGGTGACCCCGGACACGCTCGCGGCGCACGGCCTCATCGAGCCGTCCGCGAAGGTGAAGCTCCTCGGCAACGGCGCTCCCGGCGCCAAGCTCGAGGTGCGCGTCCACCGGGTCTCCGACACCGCGAAGCAGAAGATCGAGTCAGCGGGCGGCACGGTGGTGCTCATCGACGCGGGGACCAGCTAGCGAGTGAAGGTCCTCGAGACATTCCGGGACGCCTTCCGGGCACCCGACCTTCGCGTCAAGATCCTCTTCACCCTCGCGATGTTGCTGGTGTTCCGGTTCCTCGCGCACGTCCCGCTCCCCGGCGTCGACCAGGCCCAGCTGCAGAACATCCTGCAGAACAACCAGCTGCTCAGCCTGCTCGACCTCTTCTCCGGCGGCGGGCTGTCGCGCTTCAGCGTCGTGGCGCTCGGGGTGAACCCCTACATCAACGCCTCGATCATCATGACGCTCCTCAACCAGACGATCCCGGCGCTCGAGCGACTTTCGAAGGAGGGTGAGTACGGGCGGAACAAGATCAACTCGTACACCCGCATGCTCACCGTGCCGCTCGCGCTCCTGCAGGGCATCGGCGTCAGCGTGTTCATGCAGCGCTCCGGTGTGCTGCCGGCGTTCGGCCCGGCCAACCTCGGGCTGACGCTCGCGATCCTCTGCACCCTCACCGCCGGGACGCTCATCCTCATGTGGCTCGGCGAGCTCATCAGCGAGCGCGGCATCGGCAACGGCATCAGCTTCATCATCTTCGCCGGCATCGTCGGCCGCCTGCCGCGCACCGTGCAGCAGACGATCGAGGTGCAGACGAACTACGTGGCGCTCGCGATGTATGCCCTCATCGGCGTGGCGGTCATCGCCGCGATCATCTTCATCCAGGAGGGCCAGCGCCGCGTGCCGGTGCAGTACGCGAAGCGAGTTCGCGGCACCCGGATGTACTCCGGCGGCGCGACGCACATCCCGCTGCGAGTGAACAGCGCCGGCGTCATCCCGATCATCTTCGCGATCTCGATCCTGCTGCTGCCCAGCCAGATCGCGCAGTACTTCACGAACAGCGAGACCGAGTGGCTGCGGAACGTCTCGACGGCGATCGTCGCCGCATTCCAGAACCCGGTCCTCTACAACGGCGCGTACTTCGTGCTCGTCGTCGCGTTCACGTTCTTCTACACGGCCTTCACGTTCGTCCCGAACGACGTCGCCGACAACATCAAGCGCTACGGCGGCTTCATCCCGGGGATCCGGCCGGGCCGCCCGACCGCGGAGTTCCTCGGCCGGGTCGTGACCCGGATCACCATCGCCGGCGCGCTGTTCCTCGGCATCGTCGCGGTCATGCCGACCCTCGTCGGCGACCTCACCGGGGTGCAGACGCTGCGCCTCGGCGGCACCTCGATCCTCATTGTCGTCGGCGTGGTCGTCGAGACGATGAAGCAGCTCGAGGCGCAGCTCCTGATGCGTAGCTACGAGGGATTCATCCGATGATGGCCGAGCGCCACGCGGCCCCGGCGGCGCAGCCGACGGCGACCGGGGACCTCATCTTCATGGGCCCTCCGGGTGTCGGGAAGGGCACGCAGGCGAAGCGCCTGGCCGAGCGCAACGGCTGGGTCCAGCTCTCCACCGGCGACCTGTTCCGCGATCACCTGAAGCGGTCGACGCCCCTCGGCGTGCTCGCGCAGCGGTACATGGATCGCGGCGAGTACGTCCCCGACGACGTGACGATCGACATGGTCCGTGAGTTCATCGACGCGCTCCCGAAGGGCACGCGCGTGATGTTCGACGGCTTCCCGCGCACGGTCGCGCAGGCCGAGGCGCTCGAGGCGCTGCTCGCCCAGCGCGGTCGCTCCATCGGACGCGTCCTGCTGCTCGACGTGCCACGCGACGAGCTCGTGCGCCGGATCCTCGCGCGGTCACGCAGCGAGGGCCGGGCCGACGACACGCCCGAGGTGATCGCGCGCCGCTTCGATGTCTACGCCGAACAAACGCAGCCGGTCGTGGAGCACTACGAGCAGGTCGGGCGGGTCCGGCGCGTCGACGGGCTGGGCGATGTGGACGTCGTCACCGATCGGCTCATCGAGGCGGCGAGCTGATGGTGACGCTCAAGACCGCCGAGCAGATCGCAAAGATGCGCGAGGCGGGGAAGATCGTCGCGGCGATGCTCGCCGCGACGCGCGACGCCGTGAAACCCGGCGTCACCACCGCGGAGCTCGACCGCATCGCCGCCGACGTGCTCGCGCGCGCGGGCGCGAAGAGCTCCTTCCTCGGCTACTACGGCTATCCGGCCACGATCTGTACCTCGGTGAACGAGCAGATCGTCCACGGGATCCCCGGCAAGCGGAAGCTCAAGGAAGGCGACATCGTCGGGATCGACGCCGGCGCGATCGTCGACGGCTGGCATGCCGACGCCGCCATCACCGTCCCGGTGGGCCGGATCTCGGCGCAGGCCGAGACGCTCATCGCGGTCACTCGCGAGGCGCTCCGGCGCGGGATCGCCGCGGCGACCGTCGGAAGCCGGCTGGGGGATATCGGGGCGACCGTGCAGACCTACGTCGAGAGCCAGGGCTTCTCGGTCGTCCGCAACTACGTCGGACACGGGATCGGGCGCGCGATGCACGAGGACCCGCAGGTGCCGAACTACGGAACGGCCGATCGGGGCCTCGTCATCAAGGAGGGCCTCTGCATCGCGATCGAGCCGATGGTGAACGTCGGCGGGACCGCGACCCGGGCCCTCGAGGACAACTGGACGGTCGTGACCGAGGACGGCAGCCTGTCGGCCCACTTCGAGCACACCCTTGCCTGTTTGGCCGAAGGCCCGGTCGTGCTGACGCTTGACGGCTCCCTCGACCGCACGAGGGACGTGACCTTGGCTGCATTCAGATGAACAACGCTTGCCCAAAGCGTGCGATTTTGGTACATTTTTGCTTCCCGTGGCACAAGGCCGCGGAGCACTTTGCGTTTGGAGCACATGGCCAGCAGTAAGCCGAGCAACAAGGACGTCATCGAGGTGGAGGGCACGGTCTCCGAAGCCCTCCCCAACGCGATGTTCAAGGTGGAGCTCCAGAACGGCCATTCGGTCCTCGCGCACATCTCCGGGAAGATGCGGATGAACTTCATTCGCGTCGTTCCAGGCGACAAGGTCCTCGTGGAGCTGTCGCCATATGACCTCAAGCGAGGTCGCATCACGCGAAGGGTGAGGTATTAGGTGAAGGTCCAGGCGAGCGTCAAGAAGCGCTGCGACAAGTGCAAGATCATCCGGCGGGACGGCGTGAACCGCGTCATCTGCTCGGAGCCGAAGCACAAGCAGCGGCAGGGATAGGGGAGACAGATGGCTCGGATCGCCGGCGTCGACATCCCGCGCGAGAAGCGCGCGGACGTCTCACTGCGCTACATCTTCGGCATCGGCCCGACGACCGCGCGTGAGGTGCTCGACGAAGCGCGCGTGGATCACGCGATCCGGGTCCGGGACCTCACCGAGGCGCAGGTCGCCAAGATCCGCGAGGTCATCGACCGCAAGTTCACCGTCGAAGGTGACCTCCGTCGCGAGGTCGCCCTGAACATCAAGCGCCTGCAGGAGATCGGCTCGTACCGCGGCCTGCGCCACCGCAAGGCGCTCCCGGTGCGTGGCCAGCGCACCCGGACGAACGCCCGCACCCGTCGCGGCCCGCGCAAGACCGTCGCCGGTAAGAAGAAGACCGCGGCGAAGACGTAGCAGAGAAGAAGGGGAGAACGTGAGCCAGGAGAAAGCGCAGCCCGAAAAGGCTGAGAAGGCGACCGAGGGCGCGAAGCCCGCACCGCGCCGCAAGCGCGAGAAGCGGACCGT
>DASWFN010000155.1:0-5544 GCA_036394215.1 Candidatus Limnocylindria bacterium | reverse complement strand
CGGTGGATGACGTAGCGGACGTTGCTCTTGTCGATGCCCATGCCGAACGCGACGGTCGCGACGATGACGCTCGCCTCGTCGCGCGCGAAGGCGTTCTGGCTCTCGCTGCGCTCGGCATCGCTGAGCCCCGCGTGATACGCGCGGGCCGGCACGCCGTTCGTACGGAGCCACGCGGTCAGGTCATCGACGCTCTTGCGCGAGAGGCAATACACGATGCCGCTCTCGCCCTTGTGCTTGCGGATGAGCGCGAGGATGTCCTTGCGCGTCTCGCGACCGGCGCCCTTCTTCTGCGTCGTGATCACGAGGTTCGGCCGGAAGAACGAGCCCTTGAAGCCGTCGGGCTTGCGCATGCCGAGCTGCCGGATGATGTCGCCGACGACCTGGCGCGTCGCCGTCGCGGTGAGTGCGAGGATCGGGATGTCGCCGAACTGCGTTTTCAGCCCGGCGAGCTGCCGGTACGCCGGCCGGAAGTCGTGGCCCCAGTGGCTGATGCAGTGGGCCTCGTCGACGACGATGAGGCTGATCTTCGCCGCGGCGAGCGCGCTGCGCAGGCCCTCGCCGAGGCCCTCCGGTGCGGCGTAGACGATGTCGAGCTCGCCCGCCCGCAGCTGCGCGAGCGTCCGCTGCCGCTCGTCCGGCGTGAGCGTCGAGTTGAGGAGCGCCGCGCGGAAGCCGGTGCGCACGAGCGCGTCGACCTGGTCCTTCATCAGCGAGATGAGCGGCGAGAGCACGAGCACCGCGCCATCGAGGATCTTCGCCGGGATCTGGAAGGTGAGGCTCTTCCCCGCCCCGGTCGGCATGAGGCCGATGCAGTCGCGGCCCGCGAGCACCGCGTCGATGATCTTCCGCTGCCCCGGCCGGAACTCGTCGTAGCCGAAGACCGTGCGGAGCACGTCGTCGGGGTCGCTGAACCGCCGGGCCGTATCGAATTCGGCGGTCTTCATTGACGAAAAGTGTGGGGCCGACCAAGATGCAAGGCGATGACCAAGAGTAAGCCCGTCAAACGGCTGAGCGAGCTCTATGGGATCCTCGCGCCGAACAAGCCGATGCCGCCATTCGACCGTGAGGCCGAACGTGAGGCGGTGGCGCAGGCGGCTGGCCGATACGACGCGGAGAAGACCGCAAAGATCATGAAGCGTCTGAAGCGGTGGCGACGGGCTAGCTGAAGCTCCGGCGCAACGCCGAGGTGGCTGCGTTGTAGCCGCAGAGGCCGTGCACGCCGGCGCCGGGCGGGGTCGCCGCGCTGCAGAGGTAGATCTCGCGCGTCGGGGTCGCGTACGGATCAAAGGAGAGCACCGGCCGCGCGATGAACTGCACGCCGCCGTGCGAGCCGGCGGAGATGTCGCCGCCGATGAAGTTCGGGTTGTGGGCCTCGATGTCGCGCGGCGTCAGGATGCTCCGCTTCAGCACGAGCGAGCGCCAGCCGGGCGCGAATCGCTCGAGCTGAGCCTCCATCCGCGCGGTCATGTCCACGTTCGAGCCGCTCGGCACGTGGCAATAGGTCCAGAGCGTCTGCATCCCGAGGGGCGCGCGCGTCGGGTCGAAGAGGCTCTGCTGCCCGACGAGCATGAAGGGCTTGTCGGGGATCTCGCCGCGCGAGATCTGCTTCTCGCTCGCCGCGATCTCCTCGAACGTGCCGCCGAGGTGCACGGTCCCGGCCCGGCGGGCTTCGGCCGCGCGCCACGGCATCGGTCCGGCGAGGGCGTAGTCGATCTTGAAGACGCCCGGCCCGTACTTGTAGCCGCGCAGGACGCGGCGGTACGTCGTGTTCAGGCGATCGCCGGCGAGCCGCTCGAGCGCGCGCGGCGTCGTGTCGAAGAGATACGCGCGGGCCTTCTCGAGCTGGGACCACGCGTCGATGCGATCGTTCGTCGCGATCTCGCCGCCGAGCGCGCGCACGTACGACGCGAGCGCGTCGGTGATCTTCTGCGAGCCACCGCGCGGGAACGGCCACCCGACCGCGTGCCCGGACAGCGCGAGGCTCACCGCGAAGGCCGTCGTGAGCGGGGCGTCGAGCGGGAGGAACGAGTGCGCGGCCATCCCCGCGTAGAGCGCTCGGGCGCGCGTGCCGCGGAATGCGCGCGCCGACAGGTTCGCCGGGAGCAGCGCGGGCAGGCCGAACCGCGCAAGGAGGAACGGGTGGCGCGGGACGTGGAGCACCGGCTTCGTGATGTCGTCGAGCAGCTCCGACCACCTGGCCGCGAGTGGCCCGATGAGCCGGCGGTACATCGCGGCATCCTCGCCGAGGCCCGCGGCGGTCTCGGCGACCGAGCGGTGGAGGAGGACGGCCGTGCCGTCGTCCAGCGGATGCGCGAGCGGGACATCGGGATGGACCCACTCGAGGCCATGCTCCTTGAGCGGCAGGGTCTTGAAGTACGGCGAGCCCGCGCCGAGCGGATGGAACGCGCTGCAGACGTCGTGCGTGAAGCCCGGCAGCGTGAGCGCCGCGCTCCGGCAGCCGCCGCCGATCACGGGCTCGGCCTCGTGGATCCGGACCTTCAGCCCCGCGCGCGCGAGCTCGATCGCCGCCGCCAAGCCGTTCGGACCACTGCCGATGATCGCCGCGTCGAGACTCACGACGCGAGGCTAGCGGGCGGCCGCGGCATAGGCTTGCGGGCATGGCCGTTCGCGCGACCCGCCGGCGCGCACCGTCGAGCGACGCCGCCCGCCGGCACGAGCTCTTCGCGCTGGCCACACCGCTGTTCGCGCGGCTGGGCTATCGCGAAGTCACCCTGAAGGAGCTCGCCGAGGCCTGCCACCTCAGCCCGGCGAGCCTGTACCACTACTTCCCGTCGAAGCTGGATCTCGCGCTCTACCCGTTCACGGTCGAGGGGCAGGGCTGCGACCAATTCGAGGCCCGCGCGCGGCTCGAGCCGGACCCGCTCGTCACCATCCGGGCGTGGCTCGAGGCCGCGATCGCGGCGATGCCGATGATGGAGCTCGCGAAGCGCCTCGCGCTGGAGGCCGAGCGCTCCGACGTGACCGGAGCGGCCTGGCGCTCCGCGGTCGCGCGGTGGCGCCGGATCCTCGGAACGCTCGCCCAACAGGCGGCGCCCCAGCTCGACGGCGAGCGGGTCGGCGAGGTCGCCGAAGCCCTGATGTCCGTCATCTCGGGCGGTCCGGGCCGAGTCAGACCCGACCCCGACACGATCCGCGCGCAGGTCGTCGCGGTGCTGCGGGGCTACCTCGTACCGGCCGGCTTGCACCCCGCACGGTTCGACGCGGCACTCGGAGCTCCGGCCGCCGCCACTATCGAATAACCGCCCGCTCCATTCGGACGACCGACCGGTACGGTCGGCGCCGGAGGGAACGCCATGCCGTGGGGCACGTTCGCGATCGAGTGGGTCCACATCCTGCTCGGCATCTTCTGGTTCGGCAGCGCGCTCTACGCGAACTTCATCCTCGCTCCAGTGGTGATCCGGCTCGGTCCGAGCGTCCGGCGCGAGCTGCTCGCCGGGATGGTCGGCCGCGCGCCGGTCTTGGTATGGGCGGGCTACCTCACCGTGACGGCGGGACTCCTCCGTGGAACGGTATTCGGCCGTATCCAGAGCACCGACGTCCTCTTCGGCACGCGCTATGGCGTCGTCTGGCTCGCCGCCCTCGGGGTCGGCATCTTCCTGGCGCTCTGGTCCCACCTCGTGTTGTGGCGCTCCGCCCGGAGGATGATCGCGATGCCACCACCGGCCGCAGCCTCCGGCCCAGTGGTCGCTTCCCGACCGGACCCGCTGCCGGTGATCGTCGAGATGGTCGGGTTCGTCGCGCTCTTCACGTTGATGATCGTCCTGAAGTTCAGCTAGGTGGAGCGCCGCGCCGCGATCTTCGCCGTATCGACCGAGACGCCTGGGATCCGCGGGCGCGTCCTGCGAATGGCCCGCCGCCGCATCGGGCTCGCGCCCGGGATCATGCGCGTGCTCCTCACCGACATGCGGGTCGGCCTGCTCGCGAACGTCCTCTATCTGCGGATCAATGGCGGGGCCCGATCGATGAGCGTCCTGCAGCGCGAGATGGTCGCGACGGTGGTGAACGGCAAGATCGGAGGCGCGCCCTGACTGGGATTGCACTCGGCGGCCGTGCGCCGTCTCCTCGGGACCGAGCACCGGGACAGCGAGTTCGCGACGACGTGGCGGGAGTACGACCTCGATCCGAAGACGCGCGCGCTCCTGGAGTACGCCGAGAAGCTGACGCTCGAGCCGAGCGCGATCGAAGACCTCGATATCGATTCGCTGACGGCGGCGGGCTGGGACGACGTCGGGATCCGCGAGCTCACGCGGCTGATCGCGTTCTACAACTTCACCGGACGGCTCGAGGCGGCGTCAGGCCTACCGCGCGACGAGCCCGACGCTCGCGGGATCGATCGGTTCGTGGGTCGCGCGGGCCGCCGCTAGCCGCGCCGGACGAGCCGGAGCGGCGCGCTCAGCCCCGAGCGGATGGCCGCGTTGTGCCAGACGTTCTTCGCGTTCCGCCACTGCCGGCGGCCATCGACGCAGACGATCTTCGCGTGCACGTCGGGATCCTGCGCGCCGAAGTGGCGCGCGAGGTTCGCGAGCGTCGAGCGCCAGATGTCGTTCTGCATCCGCTCGCCGAGGACCGGGACCATCATCGCGAGCTCCCAGAACGGATCGCTGGCCCGGGTGAGCTCCTGGACCTGCGCGATCGTGAACCCGTACTCGTCGACGTGCGCGCTGAACGTGAGCGGCCCGGCGAACGGATGGCCCTCGGGCGACATGAAGCTGAACGAGACCTCGTCGGCGTAGATGACGAGGATGCCCGTCGCCATCGTCGGCGTGCCCGGGATCGTGGCGTTGATGATCCCGACCTCGCCCGGCGCGATGCCCGTCGCCGGCAGGAACATCCGCTGGCCCTTCGGCCAGAAGTCACCGAAGCGCGCCTTCCAGGTGCCAACGACCGTCTCCGGCGTCACGGTCGAGCCGACCTGCACCGAGAAGGTCTTCTGGTAGAGGCGGCCGAAGCCGCCGTTCGCCGCGTTGAGCCGCCGACCGCGAACGTTCGCGTTGATCGCGCCGTCCATCACGTTCGGGTCGAGGTGCTTGACCGGTTTCGCCCAGTTGCCGTCATCGCGTGTCATCGCCGTCCTCCGCTACGCCTTCGCCGCCGCGATCGCCGCGGCCTCGGTGTCGTGGATGCCGATCGCCTCGTCGAGCCGGGTGAGCTCGAAGATCTGCTTGTAGTGCTCGTTCAGCCCGGTCGCGAGGAGCTTCTGCTTCTGGCGGTTCGCGCGCACGAGGAGCGTCACGAGCAGCCCGATGCCGCCACTGTTCATGTACTCGAGGCCCGAGAAGTCGAGCACGATCGCTCGGGTCTTCTCCCCCGCCTGGCTGTACGCCGCCATGAGCGGGCCTTCCGAGGCCGCGGTCACGTCCCCGCGCACCCGGATCACGATCGTCTGGTCATCGATGCGGTCTGCCGCCGTCGTCGTCATCGCTGTGGTCATCGTCCTGCCTCACCTTTCAACGCCGCGTTCTCGTCCGTGAAGATCGTCATGAAGTCCGCCAGGCGCGTGATCTCGAAGATCTCCTTGTAGTG
>DASWFN010000154.1:0-2272 GCA_036394215.1 Candidatus Limnocylindria bacterium | reverse complement strand
GAGCGCGAGAAGAAGCTCCTCGCGGCTCACGAGCCCGCGCACTTCTACTTCCGCCAGGCGCTGCGCGGTACCCCCAAGGGCAAGGCCGCCGCCGAGTACGTCGCCGCGCGGGGGATCGACCAGAAGATGGTCGAGCAGTTCGGCATCGCCTACGCGCCGGACCTGCCCGACGGGCTCCTTGGATACCTCCGGAAGAAGGGCTACTCGGACGAGGAGATCATCGCGGCCGGCTTGGTCGTCCAGACCGAGCGTGGGCTCTTCGATCGATTCCGTGACCGCCTCGTCGTGCCGATCCGCGACGCACGCGGGCGGATCATCGCGTTCGGCGGCCGCGCCATGCGCGCCGACCAGCGCGGCAAGTACATCAACTCGCCGCAGACGCTCCTCTTCAACAAGAGCGCGACCCTGTACGGGCTCGACGCCGCGAAGGCCGAGGCGCGCCGCCAGAACGAGGTCGTGATCGTCGAGGGTTACTTCGACGCCATCGCGTGTCATCAGGCCGGACTCACGAACGTCGTGGCGTCGATGGGGACCGCGCTCACGATCGATCAGTACCGCGTGCTCGACGATCTCCACTTGGAGCGTGCGGTCGTCGCGTTCGACGGCGACGCCGCGGGGCAGCGATCCGCCGAGTCGCGCGGCCTCGAGCTGTTGCGGGTCGTCCAGAAGTACCGTTCGCGGGGCGTGATCAGCACGCGCAGCGGTCTCGGGATCTACGTGACCGTCCTCCCCGCGGACACCGACCCCGACGACCTCGCCCGCAGCGACCCGCGCCGCCTGGAGGGCCTCATCCGGGCGGCCAAGCCGGTGCTCGAGTTCGTGATCGGGCTCGTCGCGGATCGCTACGAGGGCCGGCTCGGAACGCCGGACGGCCGCCGCCGGTTCCTCTCGGAGACGCTGCCGCTCCTCGCCGACGAGCCGGACGTGCTCACACGCGAGCTGTATCTCGGCACCCTGTCCCGGCTGAGCGGTCTGGACCAGGAGACCCTGCGAGCGCAGGTCGGGACCGCGGGGAACGGCCGACGGCCCACCGCGACCGTGCCCTTGGGCACAGACACACCCGGCGGGAGTCCCGAACGGAAACAAACGCCTTCTCTCGAGCGTTATTTGATGGCACAATTGACCAAGTTCCCCGAAGAAGCGGCGCGCCTCGACCTGGATCCCGCGGACCTGGCAGACCCCGACCACCGGGCGATCTTCGAACAGCTTCGTGGCGGGCATTCGACCGCTGACCTTCCGGCTCACCTTGCCGCTACGGCGGCGACATTGGGCGCATATGCGCCGGAGCCCGGATCAGGAGGTTCAGGGGCCGATCCCGGTCACGAGATCGAGATCGTCGCGCTCCGTCTTCGGGAAGGGAACTTGCGGCGTCGGCTGAACGACGTACGCGCGATGTTCGCGCGCGCGGATGGCGATGTCGGCGGGCTCGATGAGGAGGTTGGCCGCCTGGCGCACGACCTGGAGGAAGTCCAGCGATCGCTCCAGCGGTCCACGGTCCTTCGTAGCACTGAGCAGGAGTAGGAATGGCGAAAGCAGCGACCAAGGAAAAAGAATCCGCGAAGCCGGCGACCCCTGAGCGCGTCGGGATCCATCCCGAGCATCGCGAGCAGGCGGAGCGTCTCGTCGCGCGCGGCAAGCAGCAGGGATACCTCACCCAGGAGGACATCGCCCGCGCGCTTCCGGACGCCGAAGCCGGCGAGATCGAGGAGCTCCTCACCACGCTCGACGACAACAACGTCGAGATCCTCGAGGCCGACCGCGGCCCGTCGTACCGGCAGGTCAAGGAAGAGGAAGAAGAGACCGAGGAGATGCAGCGCGAGGACAGCATCTCCGCCGTCCTCGCCTCCGACCTCATCAGCGTCGACGACCCGGTCCGTATGTACCTCAAGGAGATCGGGAAGGTCCCGCTCCTCACCGCCGAGGAAGAGGTCAACCTCGCCAAGTCCATCGAGCTCGGCGAGATGGCGCTCGAGTCCCCGGCGCTCGCGGTCGTCCACCTCTACGAGCTGGGCGTCGAGGTCAAGAAGCGCATGGCGCTCGGCCGTCCGAAGGAATTCGTCGACGAGGCCACTCGCTTCACGAACAAGGCGCTGCGCTACACGCTGAAGGACGCCGAGGGCGGCAAGGAGCTGAAGCGTCTCGCGAACCGGCTGCTGCGGCTGCGCGAGCCGCTGCAGGCGGAGGCGAACAGCAAGGAGATCTCGGCCGAGGCCGCGATCCTCATCGGCGAGCTCGTCGCGATCATCGACGGCGCGAAGCGCGACCCGGAGCG
>DASWFN010000153.1:0-4180 GCA_036394215.1 Candidatus Limnocylindria bacterium | reverse complement strand
AGATCGGCGAGGGTCTTGGCAACGGCGATGTGGTGCTCGGCGACCCACAGCGTCGCGACGAACCACGGATTGCCGGGGACGTTGGCGATGTCCTGCGACTGCTGGAAGTAGTAGTCGTTCTCGTAGCGCGCGAAGCCGCCGATGGCCGTCTTGACCCAGAGCCGGTCCTCGAGGGCGCGCATCGTCGCGATGACCCGCGGGTCGTCCGCCGGCAGCATTCCGAACAGGAAGATCCCGGCGATCGACATGTCGAGCGTCGCGTCCTTGGTGATCGTGCCGTCGGCCAGGACGGTGACGGTCCGGACGAACCGCCCGCGCTCCGCGTCGTAAAGATGCGTGAGCGCGGCGGTCTTGATCTCGTCGGCCGCGGTGCCGTAGCGCTTGGACAGATCGTGCTGCCCGAATGCCGCGGCGAAGTCGCGCGCGGCCGAGAGGCCGGCCCACACCGCGGCCGTGGTGAACGCGTGGATGCCGCGCCGCTCCTCCCACAGGTCGAACGACGGCGCGGGGAGCTTCGTGCGTGGCTCGCGGTAGCTCGACATGAAGTCGGCCCCGGTGCGCACGAGCTTGCGGTAGAGCGGACGCACGAACTCGATGTCGCGGTCGCGGTCGTAATGCTCCCAGAGCGCCCAGATCGGCAGGCCGGTCTCGTCCTCCTGGATCGGTAGCTCGAGGCGGCCGTCGGGCGTGGACCACGCGTGCCACGACGATCCGAGGGACCCGTCGGGGTTGTATTTGTGGAGCAGATACCCATCGCGCGTCATCAGCTCGCCGCAGAGGTAGAAGAACCGCCGAGTCACCTCGCCGTAGCCCGCGAGGTCGAGCGCGTGCGCGACGAGCGCGCCGTCACGCGGCCACAGGTACGAATAGGTGTCGCGGTTGAATCGCAGGACGTCGGAATCGTTGCCGGCGATGATCGCGCCGCGGTTGTCGACCTGGGTGCGGATGATGAGGTTCGATTGCTTGTATAGGTGCACGAGCGGATCCGGCAGGTGCGCGGCGATCGTCTCGTCCTTGTTCGCCCACAGGTTCCAGTAATCGCCGGTCCGCGAGATGAACGATCCGACGCCGCGCTCGCGCACGAGCTTGTCGATGTCGCGGACCTCGTCGTACGTCTGTCCGGCCGCGATCACGAATGTCGCGGTCCCGAGCCCGTTCGCCGGAACGCGGAGCCCGAGCATGCCGACGCTGTCGATCGACCCCTGCGCGACGAGGTTGCGCGAAAGCTCGCCATCCTCGGCATCGCGCCACGTACCCTCGCGCCCGAGCGCCTCCTTCAGGCCGATCGCGAAGGACGCGAGCCCGGACTCGCCCTTCGCGTTCACGCCGCTCAGGAGGAAGTACCGCCTTCCCTTGTAGTGGACGATGGCGCGGGTCCGCGGGTCGTAGAACGCCGAGTCGCCGATGTCGTTGCCGAAGAGGTGCGCGTCGAAGTGCTGGAACAGCCGGACGTCGCGGTCGCGCCCGGTCACGTCCTCGACCGTGACCTCCTTCAGATAAAGGTTGCGGTCGAAGTCCACGGTGTCGCGGCAGCGGATCCGCACGCCGAGGCCGGCGTGACCGAGGGTGACCTCGGTGACCAGCGTCTCGTGCGCGAAGCGCAGGTCGCGCTCCCAGCCGTCGTCGCCGGTCCAGGCGAAGACGCCGTCGGCCCACACGCCGAAGCGGCACGGCTCACCGCCGGTGTGATTCTCCAGGCCGACCTGAGGGAAGTAGATGTCGCGAAGCTGATAACGGCTGTCGAAGGTGACGAGGAGATCGCCGTTGCCGAGCGGCAGGTCGCGCGGCATCTTTTGCTATGCGCGCGTTGCGGCGAGGAACCGTTTCGCGGTCGCGACCAGGCCCGTGTGATCGCCGCTCGCGAGCAGTTCCGCGGGGATCATCGGGCCGCCGATGCCGAAGCCGACCACGCCGGCCTTCAGGTACGCCGGGATCTCGTCGTACTCGATGTTCCCCGTCGCCACGAGCGGCAGCAGGTGCAGCGCGCGGCGGACGTTCGCCACGTACGCCGGACCGCCCACCGTCGCGAGCGGATAGATCTTGATGAAGTCGGCGCCGAGCTCCGCGGCCTTGACCATCTCGGTCGGCGTGAGGGTGCCGGGCATCGACATCGCGTCGCGGGCGCGCGCCGCCGCGAGCATCTCGGGGATCAGCGCCGGGCTCACGAGGAATCGCGCGCCGGCGAGGAGCGACTCCTCGGCCTGCGCGCCGGAGAGGACGGTGCCCGCTCCGATGACGGCGCCGGAGTCGCGGAACGCGCTGTCCTGGGCGAGCTTCGCGATGAGCTCGATCGCGTCGGGCACGGTCAGGGTGATCTCGACGAGGCGGACGCCGGCCTCGGCGACCGCGCGTGCAGCGCGCTCGGCGAGCTCCGGCGTGGCCGTGCGGATGACCGCGACGAGCCGATCCTCGCCGAAGATCTTCAGCAGGTCGCGTCGCGTGACAAGGGGTCGCTGGGCGATGGCCATCGCGTTGATGCTACCTCCGGAGACGGTCAGCTCGCCGTATCCGCAGTGGCCAGGAGCTCGGCGTGGTCGATGAGCCCGGCGGGCACCCGGCCGGCGAGCGCCTGCCGCACGGCGTCCTTCTTATCCGCTCCCGCAGCGAGGATGACGACCCGCTTCGCCTCACGCAACGCGCGCAGCGTGAGGCTCACGCGCTCGGGGGGCGGCTTCGCCGCGTTCCGGACGCCGACCACGTAGCCGGTCGCGTTCAGCGCGGGGTTCCCTGGGAAGAGCGACGCGGTGTGGCCGTCCTGCCCGATGCCGAGGAGGACCAGATCGATCGGTGCCGCCGCGACGATCGCCTCGTAGAGCCGCGCGGCCTCGTCCGGACCGAGCTCGCCGGCGATGCGATGGACCGTCGCGGGACAGGCCGTCCGGAGGAGCGCGTCGGTCGCGAGACGGTAGTTGCTCTCGGGATCGAGCGGCGGCAGGCAGCGCTCGTCCCCGAAGAGGACGGTGGCGCGGCCCCACGGGAGGTCCATGTCCGCGAGCAGCGTGTAGGCGCGGAGCGGCGTCGTGCCGCCGGCGAGCGCGACGCGCAGCGAACGAGCCGATCGCAGCGCGTCGGCGACGATCGCCGCCGCCGCGGCCGCGAGCCGCTCCGCATCCGGGTACACCGTCGGTGGTCGCATCAGCCTGCAGGCAGCATACTTTTCAACAGATGCGCATCGGTTCGACCCTCGTCGAAGACATCTTCTCGCGAGCGGGCGCGTACCTCGAGGGCCACTTCCTCCTTTCGTCCGGCAAGCACTCGCCCTTCTATCTCGAGAAGTTCCAGGTCCTGCAGTGGCCGCAGGAGACCGAGCGGCTCTGCGCGTCGATCGTGGAGGCCGCGCGCAGCCTCGACGTCCAGACGGTCGCGGGGCCGACGACCGGCGGGATCATCCTCGCGCACGAGGTCGCGCGGCAGCTGGGCGTGCGCGCGGTCTATGCGGAGCGCGTCGCGAACGGACCGGGACGTGAGTTCCGCCGCGGGTTCCGCTTGAATCCCGGCGAGCGGGTCCTCGTCGTCGACGACATCATGTCGACCGGCGGCTCGGTGCAGGAGACGATCGACGCGGTGCGCGCGAGCGGCGCGGAGGTCGTCGGTGTCGGCGTCCTCGTGGACCGCTCCGCGGGCCAGGCGCGGTTCGATGGCCTTCCGATCATCGCGCTGTGGGACGTGTCGATCCCGACGTACGCGCCGGACGCCTGCCCGCAGTGCGCACAGGGCGTCCCGCTCGTGAAGCCCGGCACGACCCCGACCCCCGCGAGCGTCGGCTAGCCCGCCGATCACGCGGACCCTCGCGCGACCGGGGGTCCAGCTCGTCCTGACGAGCGCCGCGGTCCTTTACGCGGAGCTGCTCCTCCTGCGCTGGATCCCGGCGAATGTCGTCTACATCGGCTTCTTCTCCAACTTCATCCTGATGGCGAGCTTCCTCGGCATCGGGCTCGGCATCATGCTCGGCCGTGCGCTGCGTCCGCCGGTCTCGCCATTCGCGGTGCTGCTCGCGCTCGCCGTCGGCGTCATCTTCCACGAGAAGCTCGAGTTCCAGTTCAGGACGGCGAACGAGATCTTCTTCGGCCTCGCCGAGAGCCACGCGGCGGACGCGAATTTCGTCGTCCTGCCGATCGTCTTCGTGCTCGTCGTGCTGGTGCTCATGGCGATCGCGCTGCCCCTCGGCGGACTGCTCCGC
>DASWFN010000152.1:0-9944 GCA_036394215.1 Candidatus Limnocylindria bacterium | reverse complement strand
GGCCTACGAGCTCCTGACCCAGTACCGGGGCCTCCTGGACGCCGTGGTCGGCAAGCTCATCGAGCAGGAGACCCTCAGCTCCGACGAGTTCAACAAGCTCGTCGACGAGCAGATCGGCGTGCAGCCCGTCGCCGCGAGCACCCCGGGTGGCGGCACCACGCCGCCAAGCGGCGCTCCCGCCGGCGGATCGACCGAGCCGAAGCGTCGTCCCGACGCAGGCACCGGGAAGGGACCCGCTCCAGCACCGACGCCGGCGTAGCTTCCCGCGTTCCAGCACATGCGTTAGCGGTCGGCGGCATCCATCTCGGCTCGCTGGCTACGTGCGTCCGAGCCGGTGGGCGTTCCTCCGGACCAGACTTCGCACGAGGGACGCCGCCGACCGCCATCACTGCGCGTGTAACCGGGCGGTGCGACGCCGCCGGCCGCTGACGCACGCACTCGTCCTCGTCCTCCCCGGGCTCCGATACACAGTCGCAACAAAGCGAGCGAGCGCGGGCATAACGGTCGGCACGAGGACTGCTTATCCCCGATGCATGAGCACCGTGATCTCCGAGATCCGCGAGACCGTCGAGCGCGATGAGCGCGTGCGGACGGCGCTGCTGGCGGGATTCGCCGGCGTCCTCGCGGTCGCCTTCATGGTCCTGCTCATCACCGACCAGGTGCAGGCCGCCGCTTTCTAAGCGCCCGCCCTAGCCTCGGTCCATGCGGCTTTTCATCGCGGTCCCGCTCCCCACCGAGCTCACCGACCGCGCAGCCGCGCTCCTTCCGGCGGCCCTTCCGGCCCTGAAACGCGTCGGCCCGGAGCTCATGCACGTCACCTTGGCGTTCCTCGGCTGGACCCCGGACGACCAGCTGGACGCGGTCGTGGCGGCCGGCCGGGTCGCCGCCCAAGCCCAGGGCCCCTTCGAGCTCGTGTTCGCCGGCGCCGGCCGGTTCCCCGACCGCGGCAAGCCACGTGTCGTCTGGCTGGGGATCGGCGCGGGGAAGCCCGAGCTCGCCACCCTCGCCGGCGCCGTCACGGACGAGCTGCGACGCCGTGACCTGAAGTTCGACGACCGGCCGTTCGCGCCGCACCTCACCCTGGCCCGGGTGCGCAAAGAGGCGTCGGGACCGGAGGGACGGACCGTCGCCGCCGCGGTCGACGAGCTCGTGGTGCCGGACCTGCGGACGCCGGTCGACCGGATCGCGATCGTGGAGAGCGTGCTCTCGCCGAAAGGTCCGCGCTACACCGCCCGGGCGGAGCTGCCGCTGGGCTAGCGGCGGGTCTCCGACGGTGCATGGAGGATCGGCGCGGAGGTCTTCGCGGACACGGCGGCGCTGAGGTCGGTCTTGGAGATGCGCTCCTCGAGACGCTCGGCGTGCGTCGCCCCGGGCTCGGCGCTCTTCCGCGCGGCGGTGATCTCTCCGACGAAGGGTCCGATGAGCATCGCGGACATCGCCAGCGCGACGATCGCGCCCGTCGCGATCCGAAGCTCGGCGCCGACGGCCGCCGGCACGATGCCGGTGACCAGCCCGGGCACGCCCGACAGCACGAGCAGCGTCATCGCGAGGACGTAGAGCGCGGCCGCGCCGCTGTAGACGAGGAAGCCCATCTCGAGGCGCGTTCGGGGCCGGCGAGGCGCACGGAGGAGGTCCGCGAACACGAAGCGCAGGGCCTTGCGGCGGAGCGCGTTCACGTTCGTGAGGTCCGAGAGCACGTAGTAGCCGTCGAACTCGAGGAGCGGGGAGAGGTTGAACACCACGCTCACCAGGTTCGCGATGGCCAGCCACACCGCGAGGTCCTGGACCCTGCCCGTCGCGAGCGCGGCGACGATGCCGAAGACGCCGGCGAGGGCGAAGTTGAACAGCGGCCCGGCCGCGTTGACGATCGCGCGCCGGGTCCTGCCGATGAACCACGCGTCGGACGTGTCCACCCAGATGACCGGCGTGAACATCATGAGCCCGAAGCCGGCGCGCCCGACGCGACGGCCCTCGGCCTTCGTCGCGATCGCGTGGGCGGCCTCGTGTCCGAGGCCCGCGAGCGCGAGCCCGACGAACGCGACCGCCAGGCCGCCGAGGCCGAAGTCCGCGGCCGAGGCGAGCCGGAACGTGCGTGCGAGGGCGATCGCTCCGACGACGCCCACGATCAGCGAAACGATGACGCCCGGGCGCGTGAAGGCGAACCCGAAGATCCGGAACAGCCGAGCGGCGATACGATCGGCGTCCTTCACTTCGAGGCGCGGCGCGAGCACGAGGTCGAGCAGCCGCATCACCCGGGCGTCGGGCTCGTCGCCCGCGATGCGCGGCGTCGTCACCAGACCGGCGGCCTGCAGGGTGGCCACCGTGGCGAACACCGTCGCCGGGTCGTCCAGGCCGGTGCGCTCGGCGTGCCGCATCGCGAGGTCGCGGAGGCTGCGATCGCCGTCGAGGTCCTCGTAGATCGCGAGGCCCTCCTGGGAAAGCCGCAGGTACGTGCCGCTCCGCGGCTCGTGGAGGATGACGCTCGCCGGAT
Organism: Candidatus Limnocylindria bacterium; assembly: GCA_036394215.1. Lineage (GTDB taxonomy): Bacteria > Chloroflexota > Limnocylindria > P2-11E > P2-11E > UBA4735. The sequence continues at coordinate 7,453 of DASWFN010000152.1, read as the reverse complement.
CGTCGGGCGCCGGCAGCACGCGAACGGCCGCGCCGCGCCGCGGCGAATGCCGCACCTGCATCGTCGACTCGAGCCGCGCGATGACCTGCCGGTACTTCCGCACGATGCCGCGGACGTCGTCGCCGCCGATGCGGAACGCCTGCACTGGGGTGACCGCACGCGCGGTCGCGCTGCGCGTCGCGCCGGTGAGCACCGAAACCTCGCCGATGAAGGCGCCCGCGGTCATGCGCCCGACGACGCGTTCGCCACCCTCGACGAGGTGCGAGATGTCGACCTCTCCGCTGCGGAGGAGGAATGCGTCGTCGCCGCGCTCGCCCTGCTTGATGATCACGTCCCCCGGCGCGAAGCGTGCGCCGCTGAGGCGGGCCGCGAGATCGGCGATCGCGTCCGACGGGAGATCGGCGAACGGGCTGTCCCGGCGCAGGAAGTTCGACGCCGATCGCAGCTGCGCGAAGGCCTGCAGCTCCTGGCCGAACCCCGGCTCGCTCTCGATCACCGCGGCGATGGCGAGCTTCGGGATCCGTAGCCCTGCCGAGGGCGCGGTGGCGACGATCGTCGCCGAGCGCGGCTGATCCAGCACGACCGACATCTCACCCACGAGCGCCGGCGCGGCCAGGGTCGCGAGGGTCCGGTGCTGGTCCCCGGCCATGATCCGGACCCGCCCGGTCGCGAGGGCGAACACATCGCCGGGCGGATCGCCTTCGCGGACGAGCGTGTCACCAGGCGAGAAGGCGATCGGGACGCTCGCCGCCGCGAGCCGCTCGCGGACGCCTTCCGGGAGGCTCAGGAATGGTCCGAAATCCAGCGCTCCCACCGTCGCCGAGCCTAGCCGAAGGTCGCTCGGCCGCCAGCCCCGCCGGAGCGGGAACGGCGACACGGGGGTGGCTGTTCTGATTTCCGAGTCCCATACTCGGATTCAACACAGGGGGGAACGATGAGCAGCCTGGCCTTCGCGCGCACCGCACACCCGTACCGCGACACCGATGTCATCGATGCCCGCGCGCCGCGGACGAATCAGGCGATCGTCGGGACGCTCTCGCTGCTGGCCGTGCTCACCGGCTGGTGGGGGATCCTCGCCGCGGTCGCGCTGCAGCTCGCGATCGGCCTGCGGTTCGGCCGGCGCTACTGCCTCCCCTGCCTGCTGTACTTCGAGCTCATCCAACCGCGGTTGGGCGAAGGGCCGATCGAGGACTCGCGGCCACCGCGCTTCGCGAACATGGTCGGGGTCGCGTTCCTGAGCGCCGCGAGCGCCGCCTACCTCGCGGGCTTCGCCACAATCGGCGCGATCCTGGGCGGCATCGTGGCCGCGCTCGCGCTGCTTGCCGCGTCGACGGGCCTCTGCGTCGGCTGCGAGATGTATCGCCTCGCCGCGCGGCTGCGCGGGATCCGCTCGCGTGTGATCGATCGCGTCGACCTCATCGAGCTCGGCGCGGTCGTCGAGGGCGAGGTCGTCGTGGAGTTCACGCATCCGCTCTGCACCGATTGCCGCGAGCTCGAGCACAAGCTCCGCGCCGAGGGGCGCGCGCTGCTCACGATCGACGTCTCGAAGCGGCCGACCCTCGCTCGCAAGTACGGGGTCACGGTCGTTCCGACCGCCGTGCTCGTCGGGCCCGACGGAGCGGTCCGCTCGCGCATCGCGTGAGCTCCATCGAGGAGCGTCTCCGCGAGCTGGCCGAGCGCCTGCGCCTCGGGCGGTTCAGCGCTGCCGCGCTGCTCGCTTCGGCGCCGTGATCAGGAGCCGCTCGCGCGGACGGCGCCACACCGGCGGCGCGACCGGTCCGCGCTTGCGGAAGTTGTCGTAGGCGTAGGTGTCACAGAGGACCTCGGCGGAGTTGCCCCAGCCGTGGGTCAGGTAGAGCCACCAGTGGCAGAACTCGTGGAGATACAGGAACCGGATCACGTCCCGCCGCGTGCGGAAGGGGACCAGCGGCATCCCGCGCGAGCCGAGGTCCACGAGCTCGCGGAATGGCTTGAACGGCTCGGGCACCTGGATGAGCATCGCCGCGTCGTCCCAGAACGTGAACGCGACCAGGTGCGGCCGGCTGCGGTACCGGAGGGCCTTCACCGAGACCGTGTAGCCGGTCGCCGTCGGGAGGCCGCGCAGCACCTCGCGGACCTTCGCGGGCGAATGGGTCGCCAGGGTCGACCGCACGGCCATCGGCCCGAGCGGTCGTCCGGGACCCTCGGTGATGCTCCGGATGGCCATCGTTCCAGCGTAGGGAGCAAGCGGCTTGCCCATCTCCATCCCTTGCCAGTTCGGCGCTGGCTTGCCTGGCATTTGGGGTCGGGTCTACGATTGTCCACAACGTCGTTCGAGCGGGAACGAGTAGCCGGTGCGAGCCGTGTAGCGAACCGGGACAGGTGTAAGCCGGGACGGCGGACGCGAGCGAATGGATCCCGCGAGACGCCGCGGCGAACGGGGACACCCGAGTAGCCGTGGCCGGTGGCCCGCCGTTATCGCCGGGCGCTGCGTGACCGCGCAGGCTGAGGGCTTGCTTCCAATTCTGGGAGCAGCCGAGATCGGGTGGCACCACGACCCTCGTCCCGAGATTGGGAGCGAGGGTCTTTGCTTTTTCGGGAGCAGGACCGGGAAGGACTGCGATGGCGAACGCGGTGGCCGGCGTGACCAGGCTCGAACCGGTCGTGCGCGAGCGCCTGGCCGATCTCGAGACGCCCGTGTCCGCGTTCGCGAAGCTCCGGCGCCTCGGTGGCGCCTTCCTCCTCGAGAGCGCCGAGGGCGGCGAGCGCATGGGCCGCTGGTCGTTCATCGGCGTCGCGCCGCGCGAGCTCATCGTGTCGCGCGACGGAGATCCGCTCGTCGCGCTCCGAGCGGCCATGGGCCGGTACGCGCGCTCGGGCGGCGAGGGCCTGCCGCGGTTCTCGGGCGGCGCGGTCGGCTATGTCGGCTACGAGGCGGCGCGGCACTTCGAACGTCTGCCGCTCGCGCCGCGCGACGCCCAGCCGCTGCCCGATGCGGTCTTCGGGATCTACGACACCGTCGTGGCGTTCGATCACCTCCGGCACACGATGCTCGTCATCGCCCACGCGGCGGACGGCGACCGAGAGGCGGCGCAGCGGCGCATCGCCGAGATCGACGCGCTGCTCGACGCGCCGCTCGTCCTGCCGGCGCCGGCGCAGGTCGAGCGCACGCTGCGGTCGAACATGACGCCCGCGGGGTACGAGGCGCTCGTGCGCCGCGCGCGCGAGCTCATCGCCGAGGGCGACTGCATCCAGATCGTCCTCGCCCAGCGCTTCGACATCCGTCCGGCTCCCGAGCCGCTCGCGCTGTACCGCGCGCTCCGGCACGTGAACCCGTCGCCGTACATGTTCCTGCTCGAGACGCCGGAGGCGTCGCTCGTCGGCGCGTCGCCGGAGCCGTTCGTGCGCGTCGAGGGTCGCACCGTCGTCATGCACCCGATCGCGGGTACCCGCCGGCGCGGCGCAGACGCCGCGGCCGATGCCGCGAACGAGGCGGAGCTGCGCGCCTCGGAGAAGGAGCGCGCCGAGCACGTCATGCTCGTCGACCTCGCCCGCAACGACGTCGGGCGCGTGTCCGCGCCGGGCACGGTCCGCGTTCCGGAGCTCATGCGGGTCGACCGCTTTTCGCACGTCATGCATCTCACGTCGGTCGTCGAGGGGACGCTGCGCGGCGACGTCGATCCGCTCGAGGCGTTCCGCGCGTGCTTCCCGGCCGGCACGGTGTCGGGTGCCCCGAAGATCAGGGCGATGGAGCGCATCGCCGAGCTCGAGACCGATCGCCGCGGGCCATACGCCGGCGCGGTCGGATACCTCGGGTTCGACGGGACGCTCGATACGTGCATCGCGATCCGCACCGCGGTCATCGCCGGCGGGGTCTGCCGCGTCCAGGCGGGGGCGGGGATCGTCGCGGACTCGGAGCCCGCGGCGGAAGAGGCCGAGACCCGGGCCAAGGCCGGCGCGCTGCTGCGCGCGATCGAGATCGTCGATGGACGGCCGGTGCGCGCATGACCCGCGTCCTGCTCGTCGACAACTACGACTCGTTCACGTTCAACCTCGCCCAGGCGCTCGGAGCGCTCGGCGCGGACGTCACCGTGCTGCGCGCCGACGACCCCGCGCTCGACGCGGCGCTCGCCGCCCGTCCGGACCGCGTCGTCATCTCGCCCGGTCCGGGACGGCCGGAGGCCGCGGGGCGCTCGTCGGAGCTCGTGCGCGCCGCACCGGAGCGGGGGATCCCGACGCTCGGGGTCTGCCTCGGGCTGCAGTGCGCGGCCATCGCCTTCGGCGCCGCGGTCGTCCGCGCGCCCGAGCCGCGGCACGGCAAGACCTCGGCCGTGCGGCACGACGGACGCGGCGTGTTCGCCGGGATCCCCGATCCCACGGTGGCCACGCGGTACCACTCGCTCATGGTCGATCCATCGACGCTGCCCGACGAGCTCGAGGTGAGCGCGCGCAGCGACGACGGCGTGGTGATGGGGCTGCGCCATCGCTCGCTTCCGCTCGAGGCCGTGCAGTTCCATCCGGAGTCCGTGCTCTCCGCCGACGGTGTCGCGATGCTGCGCAACTTCCTCACGCAAGGCGACTCGTGATGGATGCGAGGGAGGCCCTGTCGATCGTCGCGGCCGGGAAGACCCTGACCCGCGACGAGGCCGAGGCCGCGATGGGCAGCGTGATGAGCGGCGAGGCGACGCCCGCGCAGCTGGGGGCGCTGCTCGCGGCGCTCGCGGTGCGCGGCGAGACCGTGGATGAGATCGCCGGCTTCGCGGCGGCGATGCGCGCCGCCGCCGTGCCGGTGCGCATCGCCGACGGCGCGATCGACACCTGCGGCACCGGCGGGGATCGCTCGCACAGCTTCAACATCTCGACGGTCGCGGCCATCGTCGCGGCCGCCGCCGGCGCGCGGGTCGCGAAGCACGGCAACCGCGCGGCGTCGAGCGCGTGCGGCAGCGCCGATGTCCTCGAGGCGCTCGGAGTGAAGATCGACCTCGGTCCCGAGAGCGTGGCTGCCTGCGTCGAGGAGGTCGGCCTCGGCTTCATGTTCGCGCCGCGGTTCCATCCGGCGATGCGCCACGCCGGACCGGTGCGCCGCGAGATCGGGATCCGCACGATCTTCAACGTGCTCGGCCCGCTCGCGAATCCCGCCGGCGTGAAGCGGCAGCTGCTCGGCGTCCCATCGCCGGCGCTCGGCGAGCGGATGGTCGAGGTACTTCGCGAGCTCGGCGCGGAGCGCGCCCTCGTCGTGCACAGCGAAGAGGGGCTCGATGAGATCAGCCCGAGCGGCCCGACCCGGACCTGGGACCTGCGCGACGGCACGATCCGGCAGGGCGAGCTCTCGCCGGAGGACGCCGACCTCGTGCGCGCGCCGCGCGATTCCGTCCGCGGCGGGGACAGCGCGCTGAACGCACGGATGGCGCGTGAGGTCCTCTCGGGCGCGGCGCGGGACGGCACGCGGACGGCGGTGCTGCTCAACGCGGGTGCCGCCTGCTACGTGGCGGGACTCGCGCCGGACGTGCGCAGCGGCGTCGCGATCGCCGCACAGGCGATCGAGCGCGGCGCCGCGGCGGCCACGCTCGAGCGGTGGGTCGCGCGCAGCGGATCGCTGTCGTGAGCGATTTCCTCGCCACCGTGATCGCCGAGCGCCGCGCCGACGCGCAGGCCGCGCGCCGGATCGACGTCTCGCCGAACCGGTCGGGCGCGCCCCGCCCCTCGTTCGTCGATGCGCTCCGGGCGAAGCGCGCGGCCGGCCGGATCGCGGTCATCGCCGAGGTGAAGCGCCGCTCGCCGGCCCGTGGGGTCCTCGCGGCGGAGGCGGACCCGGTCGCGCTCGCGTTCGGGTACGCCGCCGCCGGGGCCGCCGCGATCTCCGTGCTCACCGAGCCGCGGCACTGGGGCGGGTCGGTCGCCGACCTCGCCGCGGTGGCGCAGGCCGTGGATCTGCCGGTCCTGTACAAGGACATCGTGGTCGACGAGCACCAGCTGCGCGAGGCCGAGGCCGCGGGCGCGTCCGCGGTCCTGCTCGTCGCCGAGGCGCTCGATGACGCGACACTGGGGTCGTTCGTGTCGCTCGCGGCGACGCTCGGCATGACCGCGCTCGTCGAGGCGCACGAGCACGAGGCGTTCGCGCGTGCGGTGCGATCGGGCGCGACGGTCGTCGGGGTCAACGCGCGGAATCTGCGGGTGCCTGTCGAGCTCGACCGCGAGCGCATCGAGGCGTTGCATGGCCTCGCCCGCGCCGATCAGCTGCTCGTCGCCGAGTCGGGCATCGCGACCGCGGCCGACGTCGCCGCGCTGCCGTCGCGCGTGGATGCCGTCCTGGTCGGCACGGCCCTCGTGACGGCCGCTGATCCCGGCGCCGTGGTCCGGTCGCTCGCCGCGGTGCGCCGATGATGGGCCCCCGATCGCGCGGCGATCAGGGTTCGCAGGGCCGGTTCGGCGAATTCGGCGGCCAGTACCTCCCCGAGACGCTCATGCCCGCGATCGGCGAGCTCGAGGCCGCGTATCTCGATGCTCGCGCGGATCCCGCATTCGAGCACGAGCTCGGCGCGCTGCTGCGTGACTGGGTCGGCCGCCCTACGCCGCTCACCGACGCGGCACGTCTCGCGAGCGCGGTGGGGCTGCGCCGGGTGCTGCTGAAACGCGAGGACCTCGCGCACACCGGCGCGCACAAGATCAACAGCGCGGTCGGCCAGGCCCTCCTGGCGAAGCGGATGGGGAAGCATCGTGTCGTCGCCGAGACCGGCGCTGGCCAGCACGGTGTCGCGAGCGCCGCCGCGTGCGCGCTCCTCGGTCTCGAGTGCATCGTCTACATGGGGACCGCGGACATGCGCCGCCAGGCGCCGAATGTGTTCCGGATGAAGCTGCTCGGCGCCGAGGTCCGCGGCGTCGAGAGCGGCACGAAGACCCTGAAGGACGCGGTGAACGAGGCGATCCGGGACTGGGTCACGAACGTCCGCTCGACCTACTACCTGCTCGGATCGGCGATCGGGCCGCACCCGTATCCGACGATGGTCCGCGGCTTCCAGTCCGTGATCGGCCGCGAGGCCCGCGCACAGTCGCTGGCGCTTCTCGGGAGACCGCCCGACGTCGTCGTCGCGTGTGTCGGCGGAGGCTCGAACGCGATCGGGATGTTCGCCGCGTTCATCCCTGACGCGGGCACGCGCCTGCGGGGCGTCGAGGCAGGTGGGAAGGGCATCGAGACCGGCGAGCACGCAGCGTCGATCGTCGGCGGTTCCGTCGGCGTGCTGCACGGGACCCGGACGATGATCCTGCAGACCGCCGACGGTCAGATCCGCGGCACGCACTCCATCTCTGCAGGCCTCGATTACCCGGGTGTGGGTCCGGAGCACGCCGAGCTCGCCCGCACCGGCCGCGCCGAGTACGTGGCGCGCACGGACGCGGAGGCGCTCGAGGGATTCTCGCTGCTCTCGCGCACCGAGGGCATCATCCCCGCGCTCGAGCCCGCGCACGCGATCGCCGA
>DASWFN010000151.1:0-2652 GCA_036394215.1 Candidatus Limnocylindria bacterium | reverse complement strand
ACACCGGCGGATAACGCGCTCAACGCACTGCTGGGCCGGGGCTCGGAGTTCGACGGCAAGCTGAACTTCGAAGGCACGGTCCGCATCGACGGCACGTTCACCGGCGAGATCGGCACGAACGACATGCTGATCATCGGCGAGGGCGCCAAGGTGACCGCGGACATCACGTGCGGCTCCGTCGTCATCAACGGCGAGGTCACCGGGAACATCAAGGCGACCGAGATGGTCGAGCTCCATAAGCCGGCGAAGGTCAAGGGCGACATCACGACGCCGTCGCTCATGATCGACAAGGGCGTGGTCTTCGACGGCGCCGCCAAGATGGACGCCGCCGGCTCGAACCTCGTCACCCTGAACCGCCGCGAAGGAACGACCGAGCGCCCGTAGCGCGGGTCTAGCGGTCCGAGTCGCTCCGGCCGCCGTCACGGTCGCGGAGCTCGCGGTCCAGGCGGATCTCCTCGCGGACGGTCTTGCCGTGGTGCGGGCAGTGCTGCCACCGGCAGGTGTGCCTCGGCTGCCACAGGATCGCGAGGCCCAGGGCTCCGATGCCCAGGAGCTCCGCCAGTAGCTGCGCGGTGAGCTGGTCGGGCTGCATGGTCGCCTCCTAGTACGGCGGCAACATGCGCAAAGCGTGCCAGCCTGCCCATCCCCGACAATTCGCGGATGCGCATGTCGCGGTCGTTTGGCCGCACGCTCAGAGAGCCGCCGTCGGAGGCGCAGACCCCCGGTCATCAGCTGATGCTGCGCGCGGCCATCGCGCGCCCGCTCGCCGCGGGCCTCTACTCATGGCTGCCGCTGGGCTTCCGAGTCATGAAGAAGGTCGAGCAGATCATCCGCGAGGAGCAGGACCGCATCGGCGCCCAGGAGATGGAGATGCCGGTGCTGACGCCGGCCGACCTGTGGAAGACGACCGGCCGGTGGGACCTCCTCGAGCCGATCACGTTCCGGACGAAGGATCACAACGGCCGCGAGTTCATGGTCAGCTACACCCACGAGGAGGCCATCCACCACCACGCGATGAACGAGATCCTCTCGTACCGCCAGCTGCCGGCGATGGTCTACCACTTCCAATCGAAGGGTCGCGACGAAGCGCGTCCCCGCGCGGGACTTCTGCGGACCCGCGAGTTCGTGATGAAGGACGCGTACTCGTTCGACATGGACGAAGCGGGGCTCGAGAAGTCGTACGCGGCGCAGCATGGCGCGTACGTGCGGACGTTCGAGCGCCTGGGCCTCGACGCGATCAGCGTGGAGTCGGACACCGGGGCGATGGGCGGCGATGTCGCGCACGAGTTCCAGGTCCTCACCGACGTCGGCGAGGACTCGATCGCGATCTGCGAGAACGGCGACTACAGCGCCAACCTCGAGCGGGCGACCCGGCGCATCGACAGCGGGGCTGAAACGTCCCCGACGGCCGCACCGAGCGAGATCTCGACTCCCGGCACGACCAGCATCGAGGCGCTGGAGTCACTGCTCAAGCTGCCGGCGAGCGCGTTCTTGAAGACCCTGTTGGTGAAGGATGCCGCCGGCAAGCCGGTCGCCGTCGTGCTTCCCGGCGACCGCACATTGAACGAGGCGAAGCTACGCAAGCGTCTCGGCGTCGGCGCGGTGGAATTCGCGCACGACGCGGACTTCGCGAAGGTCGGCGGGGTCGTCGGGTTCATCGGCCCGGTCGGGCTCACCGCGCAGGTCCTGGTCGACACCGGCGTCGTCGCCGGCCGTGGCTACGTTGCCGGAGCGAACAAGAAGGACAGCCACCTGAAGGACGTTGTCCCCGGTCGCGACTTCACGGCGGAGATCCTTGACCTGCACGACGTCGTCGAGGGCGATGCCTGCCCGAAGTGCGGCGGCCGGCTCCGGATCAAGCGCGGTGTCGAGGTGGGGAACATCTTCGCCTACGGGACCTACTACTCGGAGAAGATGAACGCGACGTATCTCGCCGAAGATGGCACCCGCAAGCTGTTCTTCGGCGGCTCCTACGGCATCGGCGTCGGACGCCAGGTCCAGACGATCATCGAGACCAGCCACGACGACAAGGGCATCATCTGGCCCTTCGCGGTCGCGCCGTACGAGGTCCACGTCGTCGGCCTGCCGATGAACGACGAGACCGTGCGCTCGACGGCGGATGCCTTCGTCGCGACGCTCGAGGAGAAGGGCATCGAGGTGCTGTTCGACGACCGCGACGAATCCGCGGGCGTGAAGTTCGCGGACGCCGACCTCATCGGGATCCCGTACCGCGTGACCGTGAGCAAGCGATCCTTGAAGGACAAGAGCGTCGAGCTGAAGGCGCGCGCCTCGACCGAGGCGGAGCTCATCCCGCAGGACGTCGCGGTCGACCGGATCCTTGAGATCGTCCGCCGCGCGCGCGAGGCTGCGGCGCGGGCGTGACGCAGCGGCCGGTGGCCCCCGTCGCGCGCGAGGAGGAGCAGACCCTCGAGACGACGCTCCGCCCGCGCCGGCTGGACGACGACGACTACATCAACCAGGAGAAGGTCAAGGCCAACCTGCGGATCCTCATCGCCGCCGCGAAGGGCCGGAACGAGCCGCTCGAGCACGTCGCGCTGTACGGGCCGCCGGGCGTTGGGAAGACCTCGCTCGCGAACGTGATCGCTCACGAGCTCGGGGTGCCGATCCGCGTGACGAGCGGCCCGGCGATGG
>DASWFN010000150.1:0-7319 GCA_036394215.1 Candidatus Limnocylindria bacterium | reverse complement strand
GACGCCGCCGTGAACTACGGCGCGATCGGCATGGTCATCGGCCACGAGATGACCCACGGCTTCGACGACCAGGGCAGCCAGTTCGACGACATCGGGAACCTGCGCAACTGGTGGCAGCCCGAGGACAGTGCCGCGTACCAGTCGCGGACCGACCTCGTCGTGACGCAGTACGAGGCGTTCGAGCCGCTCCCCGACATGCGGATCAACGGCAAGCTCTGCCTCGGTGAGAACATCGCGGATCTCGGCGGCCTGAAGATCGCGTACGCGGCATTCGAGCGCCACCTCGCGACGCACGGCGAGCCGCCCGCGATCGACGGCTTCAGCGCACGGCAGCGCTTCTTCCTCGGGTACGCGCAGGCGTGGCGCAGCCTCATCCGGGAGGAGACCCTCCGGGTGCGGCTCACCATCGACCCGCACTCGCCCGCGCGCTTCCGGGTCATCGGTCCGCTGTCGAACCTCCCGGAGTTCTTCGCGACGTTCGGCTGCGACGGCGGCGCGATGGCGCGGCCGGCGGAGGTCCGCCCGACGATCTGGTGACATCCGGGGGCGGCAGGGCTACGCCTTCGCGGCGCGCCTGCTCGCCGAAGAGGCCTTCTGCTGCGCGCGCTTGCGCTCGGTCGGCGACTTGCGCTCCTTGGTCTCGCCCTTGGCCGTCCGCGTCCGATTCACGGTCGCGGCCGCGATCCGCTCGGCGGTGTTCTCCGACCGGCCGCGCTTCTTCTCCTCGGTCTTGATGTGCTCGTACTGGCGCTCGCGCTTGGGAGTCCAGGCATCCTGTGGCATCGCATCACCTCCGCAGCGGCGCCCGTGCAGAAGCCGTGCTCGCCGCTCGAAGACCGCTGGAAAACCGAGCCCGCGACCCTACGCTTACGGCCATGCCAAGCCGCCCCGCCCGGCCGAAGGTCACGTGCACGAAGTGCGGCGCCACGATCCGGCCGAAAGACCGGTTCTGCCCGAGCTGCGGTACGCCGGTCGCCGCCGCCCAGGCGCCCCGACCGCACGCCCCGCCTTCGACGAGCGCCTCGCTCCAGGCCGCCGGATCGGCCGACGATCTCCAGGAACAGCGCAAGGTCGTGACCGTCCTCTTCGCCGACCTCTCGGGATCGACGCCGTTGGCCGAAAAACTCGACCCCGAGGAGCTTCGCGTCATCCTCGGCAGCTACTTCGGCGCGCTCGCACGACAGATCCAGCGGTACGAAGGCACGATCGACAAGTACATCGGCGACGCGGTCATGGCCGTGTTCGGCGCTCCGATCTCGCACGAAGATGACGCCGAGCGCGCGGTGCATGCCGCGCTCGCGATGCAAGCCTCGATCGTGCTCCTCAACGACGATCTCGACCGGAAGTACGGCGTGCGACTCAGCCTGCGGATCGGCGTGAACACCGGCGAGGTCGTCGCTGGGATGCTCGCCGGCGATGTGCAGCGCGCCTACACGGTCGTCGGCGACGCGGTGAATACCGCCCAGCGTCTGGAGTCCGCGGCACCGCTCGGGCAGGTGCTCGTCAGCGAAACGACGCGCCGGCTCGCATTGCACCGGTTCGAGTTCGAACGGCGAGAGCCGGTCATGCTCAAGGGCAAGAGCGAGCCGGTGATCACCTATCGAGCGGTGCGCGAGCTCGATGTCGAGGTCGAGCCGGACGCGACGCCGTTCGTCGGCCGCCGGGAGCAGCTCGCGCGTCTCGCCTCCGCGCTGGCCGACGCGCGCGCCGGTCGAGGCCAGGTGCTGCACGTGGTGGGCGAGCCCGGCGTCGGCAAGTCGCGGCTCGTCGCCGAGCTCCGCGCGACGCTGCCCGTCGGGACCGATCGAATGACCGCGCGCTGCGTGTCGTACGAGCAGTCGACGCCGTATGCGCTGATCGCAGACTTCATCCGCGGCGCATTCGGCATCCATGCGGCCGACGCGGAATCCGCTGCGGACGCGGCCCTGACCGAAGGGCTTCGGCGCTACGGACTCGAACGGGATGACCTCATCGTGTCGGTGATCCTCGAGGTCGTCGGATACCCGCCGCGATCGACGCTCGACCCCGAGCGGAAGCGCGCGATCCTCGTCGGCTTCCTCCGCGAGGTGCTGCGCCGCACGGCGCGGCGCGCGCCGTTCGTCCTCGTCGCGGAAGATCTCCATTGGGTCGACGACGCGAGCGTTCGCGTCCTGACCGAGCTCGTGGCCGAGGCACCGTCGCTGCCCTGCGTGTTCGCGACCACGAGCCGCGGGAACTGGACGCCTCCGTGGCCGGCGGAACGGATCGAGCTCGCACCGTTCGACGACGCGGCGTCCCGCGAATTCGTGCAGGCGGTCCTGCAGCTGCCCCCCGAGGTCGGCCTCGCCGACAGCGTTCTGGCGCGGACCGGCGGCAACCCGTTCTTCATCGAGGAGATCATCCGAGAGCTGCGCACGGCGGGCAGCCTGGTCGAACGCGACGGCCTCGTCGGATCGAGCGCGGGCGCGACGGATCGGCTGCCCGCGACCGTCCAAGAGGTCCTCGAGGCGAGGCTCGACCGGTTCGACGACGCGACCAAGCGCGTCGTCCGGCCGGCCGCGGTCATCGGGCGAACGTTCTGGTACCGGGTACTTGTCCGAATGCTTCCCTCGCTGCCCGTCGCGGAGGCGATCGGCCTGCTCGAGCAGGAGGGAGTCCTCACCGCCCGTGCGAGCGTGCCGGAGCTCACGTACGGATTCCGGCAGGTCCTGATCCGCGACGTGGCGTACCAGACGCAGCTCCAGTCCGTCCGTCGCACGCTCCATCGCGCGGTCGGAGAGGCGTATGAGGCGCTCTTCACGGACCGGCTCGACGACTTCGTGGACGTGCTCGCATTCCATTACGACCGCAGCGACGAGCGTGCGAAGGCCCTCTACTGGCTCGTGCGCGCGGCCGACCGCGCCGCGGGACTCTTCGCGAACGACGAGGCCCTGGCGCAGTACACGTCCGCGCTCGCGCGGGCCGAGGATGATGACGGACCGCTCGGCGCGGCCGCGATCCTCGAACGGATCGGCGAGGTGCAGACGCTCGTCGGACGCTACGACGACGCCGTCGCGAGCTTCACGACCGCGCGCGGCCGCGTCGCACCGCTGCGGCCGCCGGTCGCCGCCCGCCTCCACCGCAGGATCGCGATCGTCAGGCGCGCGAAGGGCGAGTACGACCACGCGCTCACCGAGCTGGATCAGGCCAAGGCGGAGCTCGGCGATCCGGACGATGTCGAGGCCGGTGCGATCGACGCCGAGGCCGGCATGGTGCGGTTCCTTCGCGGAGAGTTCGCGGCCGCCCGGGAGTGCCTCATGTCCGCGGTCGCCAACGCCGAGCTGAACAACGCGGACCCCGTGCGCGCGCAGGCGCTGAAGCTCCTTGGCAGCGTCGCCCACGGGGTCGGCCAGCTGCGGGAGGCCGTCGACCGCTACCGGGAGAGCGTCGCAATCTATGAGCGGCTCGGCGATCTGACCGGGGTGGCCGACGTGCGATCGAACATCGGCCAGCTCTATCGCCGGATGGGCCAGTGGGAGGACTCACTCGCCGAATATCGCGCCAGCCTCGCGCTGCGCGAGCGCATCGGGCACCAGCGCGGGATCGCGGCCAGTCACAACAACATCGGCGAGGTCTACCGGACGCGCGGCGAGCCCAAGCTCGCGATCCCGGAGTACGAGCGGGCGATCCGCGTCTTGGAGGCGATCGGTGCCGCCGCCGACGCCGCCGTCGTCCAGATGAACCTCGGCTCGGCCAAGGTCGAATCGGACGACATCGTCGGCGGCCTCGAGGCGCTGCTCCAGGCGCAGGCGTCCTTCGCCGCGCTCGGCCGGTTCAAGTTCCTCCCTGAGCTGCACCGGGTGCTCGCGTCGGCCGCGCTTCGCGAAGGTGACCTGGTCGTCGCCCGGCAGAACGCCGAACGTTCGTTGGAGCTCGCGCGCGCGGACAGCGCGCGTCACGAAGCGGCGATGACCGAGCGCGTGCTCGGCGAGATCGCGCTCGCGTCCGGCCGGCGCGCGGAGGCCCAGACGTTGCTCGAGCGGAGCCGCGAGACCCTGGCCGAGCTTGGAGAGACCGCCGAGCTCGGGCGGACCGAGGCGCTCCTCGAGCGCCTGCGGACGGGCGCCGTCTAGCGGAACACGATCCCGGACGCGCTCGGCTCGTCATCGAGCGGGAGCGGGGTGATCGCGCCGCCGATCGTGATCGCCGGCAGCGCGCCGGCAGCGTCGATGGTGATGGCGAACGTATTGGCCGGCTTGTCGACGACGACGCGGAAGTGACGACGGACCGGAGTGAACGGCGTCGACGGCGTCGTGTACGAGCCGGTGCCTTCGAACACCGCGTGCGACGACGGCGAACCGGTGATCACGAGCCAGTCGAAGCCACCGGGTGTGCCGGCGACCGCGAAGAGTCCGGTCGTCGCGCCCGTCGCGGCATTCTGGATGCGGAGCGCAAGACCGCCCGTCGGCGCGCTCGCCGCGGCCGAGCCCGTCGTGGGTCCGGCAGTGATCGTGAAGGCGGCCATCGAGCCCTTGCTGACAGGGCGCGAGACGACGAATCCGGTGCGCTGACCGACCGGCGCGCTCGTGAAGTAGAAGCGTACGGACACTTTGTCGGACGGGATCCCGGTGATCGCGGCTACGCCGATCGCGCCATTCGGCCCGACGCTCACTCGAGCGGTCGCGCCGATCGCCGTCTCCGCGAAGCTCGAGGCGAGGCTGTACCCGAGCCGGTATTCACCTTGGCCGAGCGAGCCGCCCGTCGCCGGGGTCACCGTGGGCGCGCCGAGGTACTTGAGCGCGAAGCCGAAGGTGGCCTTCTGTCCGCCCGAGGTGACGCTCCCGGCGGCCGCGACGGCCTTCGTCGGGTCGTAGATCGGGATCGTCCGGCTCGATGCGCCGTATCGTCCGCCCGGATCGCCGTCATAGCGGACGTCGAGGAGGCCGGCCGCCAGCGGAGCGCTGAAGTCGCCCGCGTCGAGACGCGCGACTCCATCGCCGTTCGTGTAGGTCGCGGCGGTCTCGCTGCCGCCAGGGACGAGCGAGATCATCTGGTCGGCGAGCGGCGCGTTGGCGTGGTCGGGCAGGACCAGGGTCCCGACCGGGCCGCTCTCGCCCGACTGGAGCGGGCCGGAGGGCAGCAGCGACGTCGGCGCGGCGGAAACGGTGACCGGCCCCGACGCAGCGCCGGATCCGGCGTACGCCGCGTCACCGGCGAAGCTGACCGTGACGGACTGCGCCCCGGCGGACGGGGCCACGTTCACGAGCAGGCTGGCCGTCGCGACACCGTTGGCGTCGGTCGTCGCGGTCGCGCGCGAGCGGCCGAGCTTGAACGTGACCGGCTTGCCCGCGAGCTTCGTGGTGCCCGCGCTCAGCGTCGCGCTGACGCCGATGTGCGACAGGTACGTCGCGGCCGCCGGTGCGGTGACACTCGAGATCGTCGTCGCCGGCAGCGGCGGCACATCCGCGGCGTTCTGCGCCGCGAGGCTGTACAGCTGACCCGAGTTCGTCGCCGACGTCACGAGGGCGTTGTTGCCGACCTCCTGGACGAAGAGCTGGAGCGTCGACGCGAGCGCGGTGCCGGTGTCGATGTCGGCGGTCCCGTGGACGACGGAGCCGCAGCTCGTTCCGCAGGTCGCGGCCGACCCGTTGAGCGAAGCCACGCCGAGCGTCGCGGGGACCGACCGGAACGTGGCGCCACCGTTCGTCGTGTAGGTCAGCCAGAGATCGGCGATGCCCGCGCCGGCGCCGTAGCCGGCGGTCACGTCGACGTGCGCCTTGTGCGTCGTGCCGCTCGAGGCGTCGGTGAGCGCGACGTTGTAGACGAGCGGCGCCTCAGCGAGCGCGGCCGCATCGGTCGCCCGGGAGAAGTAGAGCTTCACCTGCTCGCGGCTGTACGTGCGCGCCGTTCCGCTCGACCCGGTCGCGTTGGAGAGGTACTGGAACGGCTGGAACTGGAAGGTCGGCCGCGTGAGCGTGCTGAGCGCGCCCGGCCGGGTCGGCGTGAAGGCGCGGTTGATGTAGTTCGCCGTGCTGGGCGTCGAGTCCTGCGTCGCCGGCAGCGAGATCCGCGGCACGAACGAGGTCACGATAGAGGCGTCCCCTTCGAGGATGACCCAGCCGCGGGCCAGCGTGTCCGGACCAGCGATGCTGGTCTCCTTCGCGGTCACGTCGACGGCCAGCGCCGGCCCGATCGGACGGAGCGGCGTCGCGACCGTCTTGGTGAGGTCACCGTCGATGCTGTAGAAGGACGAGCCACCCGCACCGAGGGCAGACCGGATCAGGGTGAAGCTCTGGTCGAACGTGTACGTCGACAGCCCGGTGACTGCGCCGACCGCCGTTGTGACCAATGGCGTCGCGCTGTCCCGCGCGATCCGTGTGGGCAGCGTGATCGTACTCATCGGCAGGCCGTAGATGGTGGCCTCGGCGACGACCTTCTCGTCGATGCCGCGCTGGTTCGGCATGGTCAGGTACTGGAGCTTGGCGTTGCGCAGCGCGTCACCGAGCGGCGTGCCGCCCGAATACGCGTTGCCCGACGCGTCCTGGCTGTAGCGGAGCTCGTGGGTGAACTTGAGGATGAGGTCCTCGCTGCTCTTCAGGAGAACGTCGTCCGCGTAGCCGTATCCGGTGTTCCCGACGAGCGTCGCGCCGCGGCTCAGCAGGATCTCGGGGAACGACCGCGTCCGCGTGATCGTCGGGATCCCGTACGTGTCGACGATGTTGTAGCCGAGGTGGCAGCCGATCGACTCGATGAGCGTGCCGTCGAAGATGCCATTGTTCGCGAACTCCGTGCTCAGCACGCGCTCGAGGTTGTCCGCGGGCACGAGCCGGTTCGCGGAGAAGTGTGCCTGCAGCCCGATCACCGAGTACTGCTGCGGGCTGGCGGCCGGGAGCAGCTTGCTCCGCAGCTGCGCGGCGCTCCAGGTGTCGTTGTTGAGCGACGTGTCGACGGTCTGGCCGGCGGCGTTAAGCTCGGCGGTGATCGCGGTCGCGAGATCGCTGTTGAACGTGTAGCCGGCCGAGAGTGACGGTGCGCCACCGGCGGCGATCGCGCCACCGCGCGTGACGTACGAGGTGATCGCGGTCACGATGTCCGTCGACGACTCGACGAGCCGACCCGAGGCGAGCTCGGGCACGAACTGCAGGTGCCCGAACCGGTCGATCGTCCCCGCCGCGCTCGTCGTGTAGTAGTCGTCGGTGAGGTAGTAGCCGCTCGCGAGGGCAGCCTCGCCGGCGCTCAGACCCTCGAGCGGCGGGCTGAAGCGCCACTCGCGCGAGATCTCGGCGCGGTCGACCTGCGAGAAGAACGGCACGGCCTGGTGGCCGCCGGCGAACACGAGGTACTTGATGCTCGGGTACGCC
>DASWFN010000149.1:0-2995 GCA_036394215.1 Candidatus Limnocylindria bacterium | reverse complement strand
GAGCTGCCGCTCGGCAGGCTCATCCTCCCGCACTTCGAGGTGCCGAACGGCCTCACGCCGGACCAGCAGCTGCGGAAGATGGCGGAGCAGGGGATCGTCGCGAAGTACGGTGCGCTGACGCCCGCGCTCGCGCAGCGGATGGAGCACGAGCTCAGCGTCATCGCGAAGATGGGCTACTCCGGCTACATCCTCATCGTCCAGGACTTCATCGCGTTCGCGAAGCAGCGCGGGATCCTGACCGCGGTCCGCGGCTCCGCCGGCGGCTCGCTCGTGAACTACGCGATCGACCTCACCGACATCGACCCGATCAGATACGGGCTCATCTTCGATCGCTTCCTCAACCTCGAGCGGTACACCCAGCCCGACATCGACGTCGACTTCATGGACGACCGCCGCGACGAGGTCATCGCGTACGTCACCGAGAAATACGGGAGCGACCGCGTCGCGCAGATCGTGACCTTCAACACGATGCTCGCGCGGGCGGCCGTTCGCGACGTCGCGCGCGTCCTCGGGATGAGCTACGGCGAGGCGGACCGCGTCGCGAAGGTCATCCCGACCGGGCCGGGCGCGCCGCCGCTCGCGGAATCGCGCGTCGACTTCGCCGAGCTCGAGCAGCTCGCCCAGGAGCCCGAGGTCGCGCGGCTGCTCGATCTGGCGGAGAAGGTCGAGGGCCTCGTGCGCTCCACCGGGACGCACGCCGCGGGCGTCGTCATCACCCGCGACCCGCTCACGACGCTCGTTCCGATCGAACGGCCGAAGGGCAAGGCCGAGGGCTACCAGACGCAGTTCGAGGACAAGCAGATCGAGAAGCTCGGGCTCCTGAAGTTCGATTTCCTCGGCCTCTCGAACCTCACGATCCTCGACCACGCCTTGAAGCTCATCACCGAGCAGCGCGGCATCACGATCAAGCGGGAGGAGATCCCGCTCGACGACGCGAAGACATTCGCGCTCCTGGCGTCGGGCGAGACGACGGGCCTGTTCCAGCTGGAGTCGGCGGGCATGCGGCGCCACATCCAGGCGCTGAAGCCCGACCGCGTCGAGGACGTCATGGCCATGGTCGCGCTCTTCCGACCGGGGCCGATGGAGTACATCCCGCGCTATATCGCCCGCAAGCACGGCACCGAGGCGGTGACCTACGCGCACCCGGCGCTCGAGCCGGTGCTGCGCTCGACGTACGGCGTCATGGTCTACCAGGAGGACGTGATGGCGGTGACCCAGGCGCTCGCCGGCTTCACCCTCGGCGAGGCCGACGTCCTGTGCTACGCGATCCGCAAGAAGATCCGCGAGAAGCTCGATGCCCAGAAGGAGAAGTTCGTCGCGGGCGCGCTCAAGGCGGGCGTGTCGCCGGGGATCATCGAGACCGTCTGGAAGGACTTCGAGCCGTTCGCGCAGTACGGCTTCAACCGCGCGCACGCCGCGATCTACGGGCTCATCGCGTACCACACGGCGTATCTCAAGGCGAACTACACGGCCGAGTACATGACCGCCGTCCTCTCGTCGGACATGGGCAACAGCGAGCGCATCGCCATCGCGATCGCCGAGTGCCGGCGCATGGGGATCCCGGTCAAGCCGCCGGACGTGAACGTGTCGCGCTTCGACTTCGTCGTGAGCGGCCCCGAGATCCGCTTCGGGCTCGGTGCGATCAAGAACGTCGGCGAGGGCGCCATCGACAACATCGTCGCGGCGCGCGAGGCCGGCGGGCCGTTCCGCTCGCTCGAGGACCTCTGCGGCCGCATCGACCTCCAGCGCAACAACAAGCGGGTCATCGAGTCGCTCATCAAGTCCGGCGCGTGCGACGCGTTCGGTCCGCGCCTCGCGCAGCTCGATCGGCTCGACGCCGCGCTCGCGACCGGCCAGCGCGAGCAGAAGGACCGCGCGTCCGGCCAGGTCGCCCTCTTCGACCTGTTCAACGAGCCGGCCATCGCCGCGCCGACGACCGGGCCCGAGGCATCGCGCAAGGAGCTCCTCGGCTGGGAGAAGGAGCTCCTCGGCATCTACGTGTCGGATCATCCGCTGACCGACGTCGCCCAGCGCGTCGGGGACGTGCCGGGGATCGTCTACCTCGCCGAGCTGAAGGACGTGAAGGACGAGCTCGTCACGATCGTCTGCGTCGTCACGAGCGCGCGGAAGCACATCACCATGAAGAACAAGTCACTCATGCTGTTCGCGCAGGTCGAGGACCTCACCGGTGCGTCGGAGGTGACGGTGTTCCCGCGGACGTACGAGCAGACGGCCGGGGTCTGGAACACCGACGAGATCCTCCTGCTCCTCGCGCGGGTCGAGCAGCGCGACGAGGTGCCGAAGCTCCTTTGCGAGCACGCCGTGCCATTCAGCGAGGAGGGGATCGCCGAGATCGGTCGGATCACCGAGGAGCGCCGCGTCTCGCTCGCGAAGAAGCGCCAGTACGTCGAGCGCAACGCCGCCGCGTCCAACGCGAACGGGAACGGCAGCGAGAACGGCCACTCCGCCGGCCCCGGGGACCTGGTCATCCGGTTCCGTGAGGCGCTCGACTACGAGCGCTCGATCGCGGTGTTCCAGAAGATCCAGCAGGTCCTAGCGCGGTACGGCGGGCCGCTGCCGGTGTACCTCGAGCTCCCGCGCGCGGGAAGCGGCATGCGGCGCGTTGCGACGACGTTCCGGGCCCGTGCGGCCGAGGAGCTTGCCGGCGAGATCGATGCCGCGGTCGGCGCCGGCGTCGTCGACGTCGTGCTGCCGGAGGCCCGCGTATCCAGCACCTCCTGAGCCGCGCGGCGCGCTGGCCCGGGACCTGCGATGGTCCTGGCCGTGCGCGATGACCGAACGAAGGGCTGAGCAGTCGATGCGCGAACGCCGGGTCCTCCCCGATGTGAGCGCGGCGGTCGTCGAATCGCTGGGCGACGCGGTGGTCATCGCGTTCCCCGATGGGCAGCTGCGGATGAACCCGGTGGCCCGCGAGGCGTTCGGCGTGGCCGACGGCGACCGGCCGGAGCGCGCTACCTTCCGCGCGGGGTTCGAG
>DASWFN010000148.1:0-3613 GCA_036394215.1 Candidatus Limnocylindria bacterium | reverse complement strand
CTTCGTCGGCCGCAAGGAGCGGTACAAGGGCTACGACGCGCTCCGTGGCGCGGCGCGCCTGGTGTGGCACGAGCGTCCCGACGCGCGGTTCGAGGTCATCGGCCAGCGGCGATTCCTCGGCCCGGCGCCGCTCGCCGACGCACGCTGGTCCGAGCCGGGCGTCGTGAGCGAGGCGCGCAAGGCCTACGCGTACGCGCGCGCGACGATCTTCGCGATGCCATCGGATCACGAGACCTTCGGCCACACCTACCTCGAGGCGTGGTGCGCGGGACGCCCGGTCATCGCCGGAGACATCCCGCCGTTGCGCGAGGTCGTGCGTGACGGGATCGACGGGGTGCACGCCGCGAACGACCCGCGCGCGGTGGCCGACGCGATCCTCGAGCTGCTCGCTGATCCGGCGCGCGCGAGCGCGATGGGCGCCGCGGGACTGAAGCGCGTGCGGGAACGATTCACCTGGCCGGCCATCGCGGAGCGGACCGAAGCCGCCTACGAAGCCGCGCGGCTAGCATGACCTCGATGCGGGGAGTCATCGGCCAGCGCGCGATGCTCGGCGATCTCGGTGCGCGCGCGTCGCGCGGCGAGGTCGCCCAGGCCTACGGCCTGTTCGGGCCCCGATCGATCGGCAAGCGCACCGCCGCCGTGCGCCTCGCCCAGACGCTCAACTGCCTGGACCCGGACCGGCCGGCCGGTGGCTGCGGCGTCTGCGCGGCATGCGTGAAGATCGAGCGCGGCGTGCACCCGGACGTTCGCCTCGTCGAGCGCGCGGCCGACAAGAAGGACATCTCGATCGAGCAGATCCGCGAGATGCAGCAGGATCTGGCGCTCCGCCCGCTCGAGGGGCGCTCGCGGGTCGTGATCATCGACGACGGCGCCGAGCTCAACGAGTTCGCGCAGGACGCGCTCCTGAAGACCCTCGAGGAGCCGCCGGTCCACGCGGTGATGCTCCTCATCACCCTGTCGCCCGAGTCGCTCCGCGAGACCATCCGGTCGCGCCTGCGCCCGCTCGCGTTCCGGTTCGTGGCGACGGCCGAGATCGCGGCGGCCCTCGCCGGGCGCAAGGTGAAGGACGCCGAGCGCATCGCGTTGTCGGCCGGCGGACGGCCGGGGCTCGCGTTCCGGCTCGCTGCGGACGACGGCGGCGCGCGCACCATGCGCACGGCCCTCGAGACCGAGCTCTTCAAGCTCGTGTCGAGCGGGCTCACCGACCGCTTCGCGTGGGCCGCGGACCTCGCGGACGAGAGCGACCCGCGCAAGCGCTCAGAGGCGATCGACCTCCGGTTCGATCACTGGGCCGAGCTCATCCGCGACGCCGCGGTTCGCGCGCGCGGGCTCGAGGACGCGCCACTCCGTCCCGAGCGCACGGCGCAGACCGCGAAGATCGCGGCGTCGAGCGACGCGCGGGATCTCGTGAACGCGGCGTTGCTCATCGAGAAGCTGCGACGCGACCTCGCGTGGAACGCGAATGCCCGGGCGATGCTCGAGCTCTTCGCGCTGAAGCTGCCGTACGTCGCGGGAGTCGCGGCATGAGTCGGGTCGTTCTCGGTGCGCGCTTCCAGACCGCGGGGCGGATGTACTTCTTCGAGCCGGGTCCGGTCGAGGACGTCGCGATCAACGAATGGGTCATCGTCCAGACCGAGCTCGGTCAGGACGCCGCCAAAGTGCAGATCCTCCCGACCGATTCGCCGCTCGTGCAGGTCGATCCGCCGCTCGGTCAGGTCCTGCGCAAGGCGACGGCGACCGACAAGTTCGAGCTCGCGAAGCACAAGCGGCGCGAGGCCGACTCGGCGCAGACCGCGAAGGAGATCGCGCACCGGCTCGGGCTCGACGTGAAGATCCTGGGCACCGACTGGCAGTTCGATGGCGGCAACGTCGTCGTCTTCTACTCGGCCGATTCGACCGGGCTCGATCTCTCGCCGTTCAGCGTCGAGCTCGCGGCGCAGCTCGGGACGCGCGTGGAGCTGCGGAAGCTCGGTGCGCGCGACGAGACAAAGGTCATGACCGGGGTCGGCACGTGCGGCCTCGAGCTCTGCTGCTCCTCCTGGCTCGACAAGTTCTCGAACATCTCCATCCGGATGGCGAAGGAGCAGGACCTTCCGCTGAACCAGAGCAAGCTCACGGGCGTCTGCGGGCGGCTCAAGTGCTGCCTCATCTACGAGCTCGAGACGTATCAGGAGGTGAAGGGCAAGCTGCCGAAGCTCGGCGACACCTTCCACATCCCGTCATGCGTCGGCGGCTCGTGCGGCACCGGGGGGTGCGCACAGGTCCAGGGCGTCTCGATGACCAAGGAGGCGATCACCGTCGGGATGATCGACGGCGGCCGGGCGACGATGACGGCCGAGGAGCTCGGCGTGACGTTCGACGCGGTGCCCGCGCACACGAAGGGCGTCGGCTCGTACGGCTCGGACGAGATCCCGCGTCAGGAGCGGCCGACGCCGGTCGCGGCACCCGGTGGCGGCCCGCGCAAGCGGCGCCGTCGCGGCGGACGCCGTCGCGGCGGACGTCCGGGAGGCCCCGGCCCGAGCTAGCGCACCCTCGCGACCACGAAGTCGGCGATCTCCCGCAGCGCCTCGCGTTCCGGACGGTCGGGCAGCGCCGCGAGCGCGGCAACCGCGTCATCGTGGAACGACAGGGCCTTCGTTCGCGCGCGTTCCACGCCGCCGGACTCGCGGATGATCCGCAGCAGGTCACGCATGTCGCCGGGACTCTTGCCCGGCGCGACGATGCGCGACGCGAGCGCCCGATCGTCGAGCTCGTCGACGGCGTAGATCATCGGCAGCGTCGCCATGCCCTCCGCGAGATCGCGCCCGACGATCTTGCCGAAGTCCTCCTCGTCGCCGGCGACGTCGAGCACGTCGTCGGTGATCTGGAAGGCGAGACCGAGATTCGTCCCGTAGGCGCCGAGCGCGGCCACGTGCTCGGGCTCCGCGTCGGCGAGCAGCGCGGCGCCCTGACAGCAGGCCGCGTACAGCGATGCGGTCTTGAGCTCGATGCGTTCCATGTATCTCGACTCGCTTGGCAACGTGCGCGTGCCGGTCACCTCGTTCAGCTCGCCGTCGCACAGCGCGAACACGGTCTGAGCGACGATCGCGATGACCTCCGGCTTCGGCAGCACCGCCGCGAGGGAGTACGCCTTCGCGAAGAGGTAGTCGCCGACGATGAGCGCGACGTCGTTGTTCCACGTCGCATTCACCGTGGGAACGTTCCGCCGGAGCTCGGCCTCGTCGACGATGTCGTCGTGCACGAGCGACGCGGTGTGCACGAGCTCGAGCGACTGCGCGAGGTTGAGCACGACCTCGGTGTCGCGCGACGGTCCGAAGCGCGCCGAGAGGAACACCAGGGTCGGGCGCAGGAGCTTGCCCGGCGAGCCGAACAGGTGCTGCACCGCGGCCGCGAACGTCGGATGGCCGCCGTTCCCGACCTGCAGGAGCCGCCGTTGGAGCTCGGCGAGCTCGGGTTCGACGGGCGCGTAGAAGGAGCGCTCCGCCCCCCTGGTCACCACGCGATGAGTCTAGGTTCGGATCAGGTCTTCTTCGGCGGCGGCGTCGGCTGCGGCTTGGGCGTGATGATCCCGGGCGGGCTGGTCTGTCCGGGCTGCGGCGGCTGGGGTGAGGGC
>DASWFN010000147.1:0-5719 GCA_036394215.1 Candidatus Limnocylindria bacterium | reverse complement strand
CCGGCGAGCGCCTCGACCGCGTGCAGGTACGGCGTCGAGACGATCGCCTTCCCCGCGCCCAGCGCGTACGCGAGCGTGCCGCTCGTGATCTGGTTCGGATCGAGATACGGCGTCACGTATACGTCGGTCGCGAGCAGGTAGTCGACGATCGCGCGCTGGGTCAGGTACTCGTTCACGAATGCGACGTGGTCGCCCATGCCGAGCTCGTCCACGGACTTCGCGAGCGTGTTGCGATACGCCTCGCCCTCCTGCTTGAGCAGCTCGGGATGGGTCTGGCCGACGATGAGATAGAGCGCGTCGGGGAACCGCTGCACGACCGCCGGCATCGCGCCGATCACGTACTCGAGGCCCTTACGCGGATCGACGAGGCCGAACGTCGAGACGATCGTTCGCGTCGACATGCCGAGCTGCTTCTTGAATTGGTGCCGCCCCGTCGGGTCGATCGCGGGCATCCCGTGCGGGATGACCACCGGCGTCTTCGTGATCCCGTAGTCCGACTTCAGGAGCCGCGCCGCGGTGTGCGCCATGACGACGAGCTCGTCGCTGTGCTCCGCGATCGAACGCACGGCGTCACGCATCGACGGGGGCGGATCCGGGAGCACGCTGTGCAGCGTCGTGACCGCCGGCTTGCGGAGCTCGAGGAGCAACGGGCGGAGGTGGTCCTCGTACACGCCGTCCTTCCACACGCCGTACAGCCCGAACTCGTGCTGGATGTTCACGACGTCGACGTTCGATTCGTTCAGGAGCGTCGCGGCGGCCCGATAGGTGGCGGGATCGCGCTGGCGGATGCGGGCCTTCACCTCGGCGCCGTACGCCCGAGTGCTGTTGGGCTCGTCGATGGCGACGACCGAGGTACGGACCGTCGGGTCGGCCGCTTTCACGGCGGCCATGATGTCGGCCGTGAACGTGGCGATGCCGCAGCGGCGTGGGATCGATGAGGAAACGAACGCGATCTTCATGCCGTCCATCGTAGGCGTCACCTTGCGCTTGGTCGTCAGCCGCGCGTGATGTGAGCTCGTTGGGCCTTTCGCTCCTGTTCGAGCGCGATCTCGCCTTCGCTCAACGCATCTTCGCCCAGCGGACCCTCGCGTCCGATGCCGGCCTGCGGCACGAACGCGCCTGCGCTGCCGGGCAGCACGACCTCGGGAACGACATCGGGATCCTGGCGCTCGGGAACGCGCTCGTCGATCGTCTTGCTCTTCCGCTCGGCGGTCTCGGTGTCGTCCCGCGAGCGCGGTATGTCATTGCGAGCGGCCACGCGACCACCTCCCCCGCTATCGCGGAAAGAGCGTGCATGGTGCGTGCCGGGTCTACTTGATTCCGGCCACTCCGAGCAAGCCGGGCAGGATCGACCCGAAGAACGTGCCCGCGACCGCGGCCCCCGCGACGAGCGCCACGATCTCGAGCCCTGAGGCGATCGGGTTGCGCTTCGTGAGACGTGACTTCCACACGCCGACACCGAACATGACGACGGCCGATAGGCCGATGGACACCCACAGACCCGACCGCACGGGCAGGAAGAAATATGGAAGCAGCGGGATGAGCGCGGCGACGAAGAACGCGCCCGCGAGGATGAGCGCGCCCTGCAGGGCCGAGCCGCCTTCGTCGGGAGTGAGCCCGAGCTCCTTCTCGACCATCGTGCGCAGCAGGACATTCGGGTCGCGGGCGAGCTCCGCGGCGACGTGCTTCGACGCGTCGTCGGACAGCCCCTCGCGCTCGAACATGAACGCGACCTCGGCCTCCGCTTCGCCCGGACGCTCCCTGACCTCGGCGCGTTCGGACTCGATCTGCGCGTTGAAGATCTCGCGCTGGCTCTTCGACGACATGTACTCGCCTGCGCCCATCGAGAACACCTCGGCGAGCGTCGCGGCGATGCCGCTGATGAGGACCGTGTACGTATCGTTGGACGCGGCGGCCACGACGCTCACGACGGCGAGGATGCTCGTCACGCCGTCCTGGAGCCCGAATACGACCTCGCGCACCTCGGCGAGCAGGTTCGCTTCCTTCCGCTCGTCCTCCAGATGCTGCTGCAGCCACGCCTTGTCGTGGAACGGACGTTCCCCGGTCGGCTGCCGCATCAGATGACCCGCCCGGGCCCGCCGCCTTCCGCTTCGAGCGGCAGCCCGGCCTGCTTCCACGCCGTCACACCGCCCTCGAGGTTCTCGACCGTGTAGCCGAGCGTCCGAAGCCCGCGCGCCGCCGAGTCGCTCCGGCTTCCGGAGCGGCACACCGCGAGGATCGTCCCGTCCTTCGGGAGCTCGCCGAGGCGGTCGCGGAGCTGGCCGAGGGGGATGTGCTGGGAGCCCGCGATGTGGCCGGCTCGCCACTCGTCCGGCTCGCGGACGTCCAGGAGATGGAGATCCGCGCGATCGCGGGCCTCTTGCGGCTTCATGGCAAGAATTCTGCGTCAGTCCGCCCGTCGATGGATCGGGACTATTTCCGCGACCTCCTGACCCGCACCCGGAACGAGGTCGTCCGCTCGCTCGAGCCCATCCGAGCGCGCCTGCGTGAGCCCCAGCGTGATTCCAGCGGCGAGATCGCGCTGGCCGATCAGCATCCGGCCGATGTGGCGACCGACACCGAGATGCGCGAGCTCGACGTCACGACCGAAGTGATGTTCGAAGCCCGCCTGCGGCTGATCGACGACGCGCTGAAGCGGCTCGACGACGGGACGTATGGGATCTGCCGGATCTGCGGCCGGCAGATCCCGCCGGAGCGGCTCGAGCTCGTGCCTGAGACGCCATACTGCGTGGAGGACGCCGCGAAGCAGGAGGGCTAGGGAATGCGCGCGCCATATCCGGTCGCGCTCGCTCCGCTCCTGCAGCAATTCCTGTCGCACCGCCGGGCGAGATCCGACTTTCCGTTGCGGGCGATGGAGCGGCTCGGGCTCGATCGTCCGGCGTACTACGCGATGATCGACCTCGGGATCCAGGATCCACGGGGCGCGCGGCCGCAGGACGTCGGCAACGCCACCTATCGCACGACCGACGCGGCGATCCGCGCGCCGATGGCGGCGGCCGAGTCCGTCGGACTCGTCGCGTGGCGCGAGGGCCGCTGGTCGCTCACCGACAAGGGCCGGGCCGCGCTCGACGAGCTGCGCCACGCGCTCGACGGATACTTCGCGGGGCTCGCGCCGATCGACGCTGCTGATCTCGAGGCGCTCGCGCGATCCCTCGACGATGCGCTCGCCGCGTGCGTCGCGTCGGCGGATCCGAAGACGCGCGACCACACGCCGCGCGCGGCTCGGTATCGCTGGCAGGAGCCATCCTCGGCGTTCGCGCGGCTGGATGCCGCGATCTACGGGCTCTGGCAGGTGCGCGACGACTGCCACGTCCAGGCCTGGCGGGACGCGGGGCTGACCGGGCCGGTGCTCGACGTGCTCACGCGCGTGTGGCGCAGGGAGGCCACGGCGGACGACGAGCTCGCGGCGAAGATCGCGACGCAGCGGCCGGAGGACGTCCGGTCGGCGCTGGATCGGCTCCGCGCGGACGGGCTGGTCGCGGCGGGTCCGGATCTGGCGCTCGCCGAGAGGGGCACCGCCCTCCGCGAGCGGATCGAGGCCGAGACCGACCGCTACTTCTACGCACCGTGGCCCGACCCCGTCGGGGCGCGCGCGGACTGGCTGATCGATCGGCTGTCGGCGGTGAACACGACGCTCGCCTGAGCGTCAGTTTGCCGATTCGTTACGTACTGGCATCGATATTGCGTGAATCTCGGGACGGATGGCCATTGCGGCGCCAGGGCAGGCATCCGAGCGGAGCGTCAGCCATGACGCTCGGATCCTCGTGGTGGATGACGAATCGGACATCGCGAACCTTCTCGGCACGGTCCTTCGCGAGGAGGGCTTTTCCGTTCGCGTGGTCACCGACTCGCGCCAGGCCCTCGACGTCTTCAACAGCTTCCGCCCCGATCTCGTGAGCCTCGACGTGATGATGCCGAGCGTCGACGGCATCAGCCTGTGCCTCCAGCTCCGCAAGGAGACGGACGTGCCGATCCTCTTCGTCTCCGCGAAGAGCGATCCGCCGGATCGCGTCGTCGGCCTGCGCATCGGCGCGGACGACTACATGGGCAAGCCCTTCGACAACAACGAGCTCGTCGCGCGCGTCGAGGCGCTCCTGCGCCGCCGGACCTACTCGGCCGTCGCCGAGCGCGATCGCCGCCAGCTCCGCTTCGGTCTGTTCATCATCGATCTCGGCAGCGTGCAGGCGATCCACGGCGATGCCGCGCTACCGCTCACGCCCACGGAGTTCAAGCTGCTGAAGACGCTCGGCGGAGAGCCCGGCCGGGTGTTCACGCGCGACGACCTCCTGACCGGCGTGTGGGGCTACGAGCCGGGCAGCGACACCCGCCTCGTCGACGTGCACGTCGGCCGGCTGCGCAAGAAGCTCCTGGACGGCGGCGTGAACGAGGTGTCGATCGAGACCGCGCGTGGCTTCGGATATAAGCTCACCGCGACGCAGCAGGGACCGGAGCCGGAGACGTAGCCCGCGCCGGGCGCAACGCTTCGAGCCCGCGCATCATCGTCCCGAACTGATCGAACGTCAGCGACTGCGGACCGTCTGACAGCGCGCGCTCCGGATCCGGGTGCACCTCGATGATGAGGCCGTCGGCGCCCGCCGCGACGGCGGCACGCGCCATCGACGGGACGTACGACGCCTTCCCGGTGCCGTGGCTCGGGTCGACGATGATCGGCAGGTGCGAGATCTCGTGGACCACCGCGACGGCCGACACGTCGAGGACGTTCCGCGTCGCGGTCTCGCCGCCACCGGCCGGCAGGCCGCGCTCGCACAGCATGACGTTGCGATTTCCCTCGCGCAGGATGTATTCGGCGCAGAGGAGCCAGTTCTCGATCGTCGGATACATCCCGCCGCGCTTCAGCAGCACGGGGTGTCCGGAGCGCCCGACCTCGCGCAGCAGCGCGTAGTTCTGCATGTTCCGCGCGCCGATCTGCAGGATGTCGACGTACTTCGCGCAGAGCGTGACGTCGTGCGGATCGAGCACCTCGGACACGATGGGCATGCCGGTCTCGCGCTTCGCGCGCGCGAGCAGCTCGAGCCCTTCCTTGCCGAGGCCCTGAAAGTCGTACGGCGACGTGCGCGGCTTGAACGCGCCGCCCCGGAGGACGTTCGCGCCGGCAGCCTTCACGGCGTGGGCCGTGATGAGCAGCTGCTGCTCGCTCTCGACCGAGCACGGGCCGGCCATGACGACGAGCGATCCGTCGCCGATGCGGAGATCGTCGACCTTCACGACGGTCGGGTCCGGCTGGAACTCACGCGATGCGAGCTTGAAGCGCTTGAGGACCGGGACGACCTTGTCCACGGCCGGCAGCGACGCGAGCTGCTCGGCGAGGCGGGCCTTGTCGTCGTCGAGGACGCCGATGGCGCCGATGACGCTGACCTCGCTGCCGGAGAGATTCGCGCCATAGCCGCGCTCGCGCAGCCGATCGACGACGTGGTCGATCTGCTCCTTCGAGGCGCCCTTCCGCATCATGATGATCACGCGAATATCGTACGGTCGTGCCGCTCTACGCGTACAAGGGAAAGTCGCCGGTCGTGCATCCGACCGCGTTCGTCGCGCCGACGGCGGTCCTCATCGGTGACGTCACCCTCCACGAGCACTCGTCCGTGTGGTTCGGGACCGTGCTCCGGGGCGACATGGATCGCATCGAGATCGGCGCCCGATCGAACGTCCAGGACAATTCGACGATCCACACCGACGA
>DASWFN010000146.1:0-3640 GCA_036394215.1 Candidatus Limnocylindria bacterium | reverse complement strand
ATCTTGATCAATCCGCTCTGGTTGAGGGCGAGGCAGATGATCGCGACCGCGGCGAGCGGCCACTTCGACCACCGGCCGGTGATGAGCATGAGGATCCCGCAGACGAGGGCGATGAGCGCGAGGATCACGGGGATGGTGAGGGTCATGTGTCCTTCTCCTTCGCGAATGGGCGCTAACTCGCCCTACCGCCTTGCAAGGAGCGAGCCGGGTCAGTCCGCGAGCGCCACCAGGGCCCGATCGATGGCCTCGAGGCCGCCGCGCAGAGTACGGGTCGGCATCCCGAAGCCGATCCGTAGGTGGCGCTCGGCGTTGAAGTGGGCGCCCGGGACGACCATCGTGCCCCAGTCCTTGATGAGCCGGTCCACGAGCTCGACCGACTCGATGGGGAAGCTGTACCCGAAGAAGCAGACCCCGCCGGCGCTCGGCGCGACCCAGTGGAGCTCCTGCGCGTGTGAGGACGCCCACGATTCGAGAATGGGCCAGCGCTCGTTCAGCAGGAACCGCGCGCGCTTGAGGAGCTCCGTCCGCCGGGCGAGCGCGATCTCCGCGAGGAGCTCGGAGAGCGTCGCGGGCGCGATCGTCGTGTAGTCCTTCATCGCCCACGCCGCGGCGACGCGCTCCGGCGGGGCGACGATCCAGCCGACCCGCAGCCCGGGGAGGCCGTACGCCTTCGAGAGCCCGCCGGTCACGATGATCCGGTCGTGATGGCCCCAGAAGGTCGCGGTCTCGGGCCCGATGCGCTCGGCGCCGCGGTACACCTCGTCGGCCAGGATCCACGCGCCGTGCTGCTCGGCGATGCGCGCCACGTCGAAGACCTCGGGCGCGCTCAGCACCTGGCCCGTCGGATTGTTCGGATTGCAGACGCAGATCACCTTCGTCCTGTCGCTGACCGCGGCGCGCAGCGCATCGAGGTCGATGCGCCAGCCCCACTCCTCGCGCAGCCAGACCTCCTTCACTTTCGCGCCGAGGCCGCGCGCCAGGCCCGGCAGCTGCATGTAGTTCGGCAGCACGAGCACGACCTCGTCCCCCGGATCGACGAGGGTCGAGAGCGCGAGGAAGTTCGCTTCGCTCGTCCCGGTGGTGATGAGCACGTTGTCCTTCGTCGCGTCGGGATGGAAGCCGGCGACGAGGGCGCGCGTTTCATCGCGACCCATGCCGTTCGCGTAGCCGAGCCGCTCCTTGCCGAGCACGCCGAGGTCGCGGACCGCGTCATCGAGCGTGAGCGCCTCGAGCCCCGACTCGGACAGGTCGTACTTCACCCGGTGCTCCCAGGTGGACTGCATCCGCTCCATGGCGAATTCGGGGAACCGCATCGCCGTAATGGTCGCACCGCTATCCTGAGGACAACAGAAGACGCGATCGCCAAGGACCCGGGCCATTTCGGCCCGCGGCCCTATTTCGGTGTCCGGCTCATCAGGGAGGAACGTGCGCAGATTCTTCGGCGGCGGGAACGGCCCGCGTGTGGACAAGCTCATCGTCGGGCTCGGGAATCCGGGCGACGGCTTCGCGAACACCCGCCACAACGTCGGCTTCGCGGTCGCGAACCGGCTGGGGAAGCGCGCCCGCGCGGAGTTCGGGATCAAGGCCGCCGAGTCGCGCATCGCCGAAGGGACGATCAGCGGGGTGAAGGTCGCGATCGCGCGGCCGCAGACCTTCATGAACGACAGCGGCCGCGCCGTGCAGAAGCTCCTCGACCGCTATCGCCTCGACCCGAAGGACATGCTCGTGGTCTTCGACGAGGTCGACCTGCCGCTCGGCACGATGCGCATCCGCGGGTCCGGCGGTCCGGGCACGCACAACGGGATGCGCTCGATCGTGCGCGAGGTGGGTGAGGGCTTCCCGCGCATCCGCGTCGGCGTCGCCCCCGCGCAGCTGCGCGAGGTGCCTGATCTCGCGGATTACGTGCTGTCGCCGTTCGACAACGACGAGAAGCCGGTCGCCGAGAAGATGCTCGATCGCGCGGCCGCGGCCGCAGAGGTCGCGCTCCAGGACGTCCAGCGCGCGATGAATCAGTTCAATGGCTGACACGGCTCGGGCCGCGCTCGCGCCGTACCGCCTCGCCGGGCTCCTCGCCCGCGCCGAGGAAAGCCCGGCGTTCAACGCCCTCGCTGATCGCATTTCGTCCGGCGGGACGCTCGCCGTCACGGACGCGTCGGCCGGTGCGCGCGCCTACGCGTGGTCGGCGCTCGTCGCGACGCAGGGGCGCACCGTCCTCGTCGTCGCGCCGAGCGAGGATCGCGCGCGGCGGTGGCGCGCCGAGATGGCCGGCTGGCTCGGTGAGGATCGCGTCGTCGGATTCCCCGAGCGCGAGTCGATGCCGTACGAGGCCGGCTCGCCGTCGGCGAGCTCGGTGCACCAGCGGCTGCTCGCGCTGTGGCGGCTGCGCGAGGGCGAGCCCATCGCGGTCGTCGCGTCGCTGCGCGCCGCGATGCAGTGGACGATCCCGGCCGAGACGCTCGCCGACCGCGGCCGCGCGCTCCGCGTCGGCACCGCGCTGCCGTGGCAGCAGACCGCGGCGTGGCTGCTCTCGCTCGGCTACGAGCCGGTGCCCGAGGTGAGCGAGCCCGGCACGTTCTCACGCCGCGGCGGGATCATCGACGTGTACCCGGCGTCGGCCACCGAGCCCGCGCGCATCGAGCTCTTCGGCGACGACATCGAGTCCATCCGCTCCTTCGATCCGGTGACCCAGCGGTCGCAGGCGACGCTGGAGCAGCTCGTCGTCCTTCCGGCGCGCGAGATCTCGCTCGAACGCGGGCCCGAGGTCGGCGAGCGCGTCGCGGCCGCGGGCTGGGACGGCCTCGCTGACGAGCTCTCCGACCACACGGCGATGCTCGAGGGGTTGCGGCAGGGCCAGTACGCCCCGGGCGTCGACTCATTCGCGCCGCTGCTCGGCGCGACCGCGTCCCTCATCGCGCACCTCCCGCCCGACCGCGCCACCGTCGTGTTCGAGGACTCGGTCGAGCTCGCGCTCTCGTGGGATTCGTACGAGGCTCAGGCCGAGGAGCGCCGCGAGGAGCTGCGGGACGAGGGCCTCCCGGTGACCGCGTTCCCGCCGCCGTACGTCCCACGGACCCAGCTGGAGCGCGAGTCGAGCGAGCACGGCGCGATCCGCGTCGCTCCCGCTGACAACGCGCTGCGTCTCGGCTGGCAGAGCACGTCGAGCTTCGCCGGCCGCCTCGATCAGTTCCTCCGCGAGGTCGCGGGTGCCGGCACCGGCACGCGCGTGATCGCCACCCCGCAGGCCGCGCGACTCGCCGAGCTTCTCGCGGAGCGCGAGGTGACGGCGACACCGCAGGAGTCGCTCGTCGAGCCGCCCGCGCCGGGTGCGCTCGTGCTCCTCCACGTGCCGCTTGCCGAGGGCTTCGCGATCCCTGAGCTCGACCTGCGCGTCTTCACCGACGCCGAGGTGTTCGGGTTCCGCAAGCCGCGCCATCCCGAGCGCCGGCGCAGGCGCGTCGCGGTCGGGTCCTTCTTGCAAGACCTGAAGCCGGGCGACCACGTCGTGCACGAGGACTCCGGCATCGCGCGGTTCGAGGGCTTCGAGACGAAGCAGGTCATCGGCGTCGAGCGGGAGTACCTCATCCTCACGTTCGCCGACGGCACGCGCTGGCTCCCGACCGACCGCATCGACAAGATCACG
>DASWFN010000145.1:0-13182 GCA_036394215.1 Candidatus Limnocylindria bacterium | reverse complement strand
CGTGGTCGTCTCGTACCTGCCGGTGGGCAGCGAGGAGGCGACGAAGTGGTACGTCGAGCAGGTGCTCGACGCCGGCTGCGCGTTCATCAACTGCGTGCCCGTCTTCATCGGCCGCGAGCCCTACTGGCAGAAGCGCTTCGCCGACCGCAAGCTGCCGATCATCGGCGACGACATCAAGTCGCAGGTCGGCGCGACGATCACCCACCGCGTGCTGACGCGTCTGTTCATGGACCGCGGCGTCCGCCTGGACCGCACCTACCAGCTCAACTTCGGTGGCAACACCGACTTCCTCAACATGCTCGAGCGCGAGCGTCTCGAGTCCAAGAAGATCAGCAAGACGAACGCGGTCACGAGCATGCTCGACTACGAGATGGATCCCGACGACGTGCACGTCGGCCCCTCCGACTACGTGCCGTGGCTCCTCGACCGCAAGTGGTGCTACATCCGGATGGAGGGCACGACCTTCGGCGACGTTCCGCTCAATGCGGAGGTGAAGCTCGAGGTCTGGGATTCCCCGAACAGCGCCGGCGTCGTGATCGACGCGATCCGCTGCTGCAAGCTCGCGCTCGACCGAGGCCTGGGCGGGACCATCGTGGCCCCCGCGTCGTACTTCATGAAGTCCCCGCCGAAGCAGATCCACGACGACATCGCGCGCAAGCGGGTCGAGGACTTCATCGCCGGCAAGGACAACGAGACACTGACCGGCAAGGCGTCTTGATCGAGCGCGTCGTTCACGGCGCCGGCTACTGGGGCTGGCGGATCGGGGCAGGCCTCGCACAGCGCCTCCCCCTCCGGCCGCTCTACGCCGCCGCCGTGGTGCTGGGTGAGATCGGCTATCTCGGCTGGACGGCCAAGCGCCGCATCGCGAAGCGCAACTTCGCCGTCGTCCTCGGCCGGCCGTCCACGGACCGCGAGGTCGCCCGGGTCGCGCGGCGCTCGTTCCGGAACTTCGCGAAGTATGTCGTCGAGATCATGCGGTTCCCGCTGCTCTCGATCGCCGACTTCGAGCGGCTCGTCGCGGTCGAGGGGTGGGAGCACCTCCGCGGCGCGCTGGCCCACGGCAAGGGCGTCATCTTCGTGTCCATCCACTTCGGGAACTTCGAGCTCGGCGGCGCGCGCATCGCCGACGAGATCCCGCTGAACGTCATCGCCGACGACCTCGAGAACCAGCGGCTCATGGATCTCCTCGTCGGCAACCGCGCCCACAAGAACGTCCGGCTGCTCTCGCCCGACGGCGCCGCGAAGAAGGTCCTCGGCGCGCTACGGCGCAACGAGATGGTCGGGCTGATGATGGACCTCGGTCCGCGGACCCAGGCCTTCGACAACGTCCAAGCCGACTTCTTCGGCACCCCGACCGCGTTCCCCGCCGTCGCCGCGAGCCTCGCGCGGGTCTCCGGCGCGCCGATCGTCGTCGCCGCCGTGGTCCGCCAGCACGACAACACGTTCACCGGCATCGCGCTGCCGCCGATCTTCGTGGCGCGCACGAAGCAGGCGGCCGAGGATGTCCAGCACGCGACCCAGGCCATCGCGCGCGGCCTCGAGGGCTTCGTCGCTCGCTGGCCCGACCAGTGGTACATCTTCCGGCCGATGTGGCCGCCGCCCGTCGCCGCCGGTCCCACCAGCTAGGGACGTGATCGCCGGCGCCGCCGCGCGTCTGGCCGAGGGCACCCTCTCGCACGTGCCGCCGTCGCTCGACGCGCCCATCGCCGTGGTGGCCGGCTCGATCGCCTACCGCGCGTCGCGGGCCGCGCGCGACGCGGTACGCGAGAACCTCTCGATCGTGGCACCGGAGCGCCGCGACCGCGAGCGGCTGGTGCGGCGGACGTTCGTCGAACAGGTGCGCCACTACCTCGAGATCTTCCAGCTCGCGCGCCTGGACCACGAGAAGATCCGCCGGGCCGTCGTCGTCGAGGGCTGGGACGGCGTCGCCGCGGCCGTTGCGCGGGGCAAGGGCCTCATCCTCGCGAGCGGGCACATCGGCCCGATCTCGGTGTGCGGGCAGGTCCTCATCGCGAACGGTCTCGACGTGACCCTCCCGGTCGAGCGCGAGACGGGCGAGCTCGGCCGCGCGATCAACCGGGCGCGGACGCGGATGGGCCTGCGGATGATCGAGACCGACTCCGCGATCGGCATCCACCGGGTCCTCAAGCGCGGCGCGGTGCTCGGAGTGCTCGCGGACCGCGCGGTCACCGGTGTCGGCGAGCGCGTCCCGTTCTTCGGCCAGGAGGCGCTACTCCCCTCCGCGCACGTCGCCCTTGCCCTCCGCACGGGCGCGGCGCTGGTCCCGGCCTTCGCGCACCGCGAGGGCCGCGTGCTGCGCGCGGTGTTCGAGCCGGAGCTCGACCTTGTGCGCACGGGCGATCGCGACGCCGACGTCCGCGAGGGCGTGCGGCGCTGGGCCGCGGTGCTCGAGCGGCACATCGCGATCGCGCCGGAGCAGTGGTCGGTGTTCGAACGGGTCTGGCGTCGATGAGGACGCTGCCCTACGGTCGCCGCCGTGGGTAAGGCCGACCTTCAGCTGCATTCCGACCTCGGAGACGGGCTCAACTCGCCCGAAGAGATCCTTGACTCGGCCGAGCACGCGGGCCTTGACGTCATCGCGCTCACCGACCATGACGACATCCGCGGCTCCTTCCTCCTGCGCGACCTCGCGGCCAAGCGCGGCTCGAAGATCAAGGTCGTGACCGGCATCGAGGTGACCACTCGGTCGGGACACCTGCTCGCGCTCTTCGTCGAGGATGAGATCCCGATGTTCCGGCCACTTCCCGAGACCGTCCTCGCGATCCACCGCGCCGGCGGGATCGCGATCGTGCCGCACCCGCTCTCCTACCTCACGTTCTCGGTCGGCGAGCGCGCGCTCCGCACGCTCGCGCAGCGCGGCGATGCCGCTTCGTTCATCGACGGCATCGAGGTGCGCAATCCGAGCTACGCCGGACGCGTGCGCGGCGAGCGCGCGCGGAAGCTGAACGAGCAGGTGCTCCGCGTCGCGGAGACCGGCTCGAGCGACGCGCACCACGCGAAGCTCGTGGGGACGGCGTGGACCGACTTCCCCGGCGAGGACCTCGCCGCGCTCCGGGCGGCCATCGCCGCGCACACGACGCACGCGCAGGGCCGGTCCTGGACGCTGCGGGAGCATCTCGACGGCGTGGCGAAGCAGCAGTGGCGGTCGATGGTCCGCGATCCCTACAAGCGCGCCCGGCATCGCGTCGGACGCAAGCGGAAGAAGACCGCATGAAGATCGGCATCGTCAGCCCGTACGCATACCCACGGCCGGGGGGTGCGAACGACAACATCCGCGAGACCTACGAGAACCTGCGCTCCCGCGGCCACGAGGTCCGGATCATCACGGCGCCGTGGGGCGACGACCCGCCGGCGAAGGACGTCATCCAGATCGGCCAGGCCGTCGCGGTCCCGTTCAACGGGAGCATCGGCCGGATCACGCTGTCGGCGCGGCTCGAGTACCTGGTGACCCGGATCCTGGATCGCGAGCGGTTCGACATCATCCACCACCACGAGCCGCTCGTGCCACTGCTCTCGGCGCAGATCCTCGACCGCAAGAGCTGCCCGCAGGTCGCCACGTTCCACGCGTTCGGCGGCTTCTCATTCAGCTACTGGCTCGGCCGCCCGATCGCGAACCGCTACCTGAACAAGCTCGACGGCCGCATCGCCGTGTCGAGCGCCGCGCGGCACTTCATCTCGCGGTATTTCCCGGGCGACTACCGGATCATCCCGAACGGTGTCGACGTCGACTTCTTCGCGAACAGCAAGCCGTTCCCCGAGTACCGCGACGGCAAGACGAACATCCTGTTCGTCGGCCGCGTCGAGAACCGGAAGGGCGCGCTCTATCTGACGCGCGCGTACGCGAAGCTGAAGCAGCGCCATCCCGAGACGCGGCTCATCATCGTCGGACGCGGCCCAGAGCTCGGTGACGTCCGCGAGTTCGTGCACGAGGAGGCCGTCGGGGACGTGCTCTTCGCCGGCCGGGTCAGCGACATCGACAAGGCCCGCTTCTACAAGACGGCGGACGTCTTCTGCGCGCCCTCCACGGGCCAGGAGTCGTTCGGGATCGTGCTGCTCGAGGCGATGGCCGCCGGGACCGCGGTGGTGGCGAGCGACATCCACGGCTACAAGAAGGTCGTGCAGCGGAACGTGTCGGGACTGCTCGTCGATCCACGGGACGTCGACGGGCTGTGCGCCGCGCTCGAGCGGCTCGTGCGCGATCCCGCGCTGCGCGAGCGGCTCGGCACCGCGGGCTCGATGCGGGCCGGCGAGTTCGACTGGCCGCACGTGACCGACCAGCTGCTCGCGTTCTACGACGAGGTCATCGCCGGATACGGCGCGGGCCGGCGATGACGATCCACTCCTCGAAGCAGGGCGCGATCGCGCGGGTCACGTTCGACCGGCCGGACGCGCGCAACGCCTTCACCCACGACATGTACACGCGCCTCGCGGAGATCTGCGCCGACCTCGCCGCCGACGAGGCCCTCCGCGTGGTGGTGTTCCAGGGCACGGGTGACGAGGCGTTCATCTCGGGAAGCGACATCCGCAACGTGGGCGAGATCCGCGGGCTCGCGGACGCCCTCGTCTACGAGAAGCACGTCGAGCGCGCGATCAGCGCGGTCGAGTGCCTGCCGAAGGCGACCATCGCGCTCATCCGCGGCGTCGCCGCGGGCGGCGGCGCCGCGATCGCGCTCGCCTGCGACATCCGGATCGCGGCCGAGAACGCGCGGTTCGGCGTCCCGATCGCGCGCACGGTCGGGAACACGCTCTCGCTGCGCAACGTCGCGCGTCTCGTGCAGGTCGTCGGTCCCGCGGTCACGAAGGAGCTGCTGTTCACCGGGCGGCTCGCGACGGCCGTCGAGGCCCAGGCTGCCGGCGCGTTCAACGAGGTCGTCCCGCTCGCACGGATCGAGGCGCATGTGACGATGCTCGCCGAACGCATCAGCACGAACGCGCCGCTCACGATCCAGGCGACGAAGCTGGCCGTCCAGCGCGTGCTCGAGGCCGAGCGCGAGCTGCTGGGCGCCGGCGAGGACATCGTCGAGCTCGCCTACGGGTCCGCGGATTTCCGCGAGGGGGTGACCGCGTTCCTGGAAAAGCGGGCGCCGTCGTGGAAGGGCCGGTAGTGGCCTAGGCGGAGACCTCGGTCTCGTCGATCACCTCGACGACGCCGGGCACCGCGCCGGCGACCGCCTCGGCGTTCTCCGCGTCCTCGAGGCCAAGCACCGTCCCGCGCAGCCGCACGACCCGGTCTTCGACCTCGACGCCGAGCTGGAGGTCGGCGGTCGATGCGTCGAGCGCGAGCGCGTCGCGCACCGCATCGGCGATCGCCTCGTCGCCGATGCGACCATCGGCCGACCGCTCGGGTGCGGGCGGATCGGCCGTCGGCGCGAATCCGCCGAGCACCTCGGGCTCGCCGTCATCGCCGGGGCGGACCACGGGATCGGTCGGTGCGAAGAACGTCGCGTCGGTATCTTCCTCGACGACCTCCCTCGCGTCGGTCGTGATGGGCTGGTCGGTAAAGTCGGCGTCGTCGTCAGCCACGGCAGCGTCGTAGGGAACGGTCTCCGGCGGGCGCGACTCTTGGTCTCGATCCCTGTTGTTCATGCCCCGCACGTCGTGCAGGGCCGGTGCCAGCTAGCCCGCGATCGGGCGGCCGCCTGCTCCAGGCGCGGCATCGCGGTCGCTCCGGCGCGCGACGCCGTCGGCGCGCGCGGCCGCACTGACGGCCTTGGCCATCGCCGGCACGACCGCGGCGTCGAAGACCGACGGCAGGATGTACTCGGCGGACCGCAGCTCGGCCGGCACGCTATCGGCGAGCGCCGCGGCGGCGGCCAGCTCCATGTTCGTCGTGACCGTGCTCGCGCGCGCGTCGAGGAGCCCGCGGAACACCCCGGGGAACGCGAGCACGTTGTTCACCTGGTTCGGGAAGTCGCTGCGGCCCGTCGCCATGACGTCGACCTCGGCCGCCGTGGCGACCGGATCGACCTCGGGATCGGGATTGGCCATCGCGAAGACGATGCGCGGCTTCCCCATCGTCCGGATCATGTCGATGCTGACGAGCTTCGGCCCGGAGAGACCGATGAGCACGTTCGCGTCCTTCAACGCGTCGGCGAGCGGGCGCGATGGGCCGGACGCCCCGAGCTCTCCGGCGAGCGCGCGTTTCTCCGAGTTGAGGTCGCTGCGCGCGGTCGTGACGGTGCCGTGCCGGTCGACGACGATGACACCCTTCGCACCCGCGATCTGCAGCAGCCGAGCGGTCGCGACACCGGCGGCGCCGGCACCGAGCACCACGACCTTCAGGTCGCCGAGGCCGACGCCGCAGACCGCCGCGGCGTTGCGCAGCCCGGCGAGGACCGCGATCGCGGTGCCGTGCTGGTCGTCATGGAACACCGGGATATCCAGCCGCTCGCGGAGCTTGCGCTCGATCTCGAAGCACGCCGGGGCGGCGATGTCCTCGAGGTTGATCCCGCCGAAGCCCGCCGAGATGCGCGCGACGGCGTCGACGATCTCGTCGACGGTGCCGGGGTGGATGACGATCGGGAACGCCGAGACGCCCGCGAGATCGGCGAAGAGGAGCGATTTGCCCTCCATGACCGGCAGCGCGGCGAGCGGCCCGACATTGCCGAGGCCGAGGACCGCCGTGCCGTCGGAGATGATCGCGATCGCGTTCGCGCGCTGGGTGAGCGCCCAGGCGCGATCGGGGTCCGCGGCGATCGCGCGGCTCACCCGCGCGACGCCGGGCGTGTACACGAGCGAGAGGTCGTCACGGTTGCGCACGGCCACGCGGCCGGCCATCGCGACCTTGCCGCCGAGGTGCATGAGGAACGTTCGGTCCGACACCGAGCGCACGACGACGCCCTTGAGCTGCGTGAGCTCCTGGGTCAGCCGTTCGCCGGTCGCCTCATCCGGTACGTCGACCGTCACGTCGCGAACGTGCTTCCGGGGCGTGGCCTCGACGAGGTCGATCGCCCCGAGGCTGCCACCGCGCGCGGCGATGGCCTTCGCGACCTCGGCGAACATGCCCGGCAGGTTGTCGATCTCCAGGCGGATGACGAGGCGGTACGCGGGAGTGAGGACGGGGGGCATGGTCGTCACTGCGATCGAGGATACCTAGAGGCCGAGGTACGCGCTCCGCACCTGCGGATCGGCCGCCATTTCCTGCGCCGACTTCGACAGCACGACGCGGCCGTTCTCGATGACGGTCGCCGTCGCCGCGATCTCGAGCGCGCGGTGCACGTTCTGCTCGACGAGCAGCACCGTGACGCCGCGGGTGACGATGTCGGTGACCACGCGGAAGACCTCATCGACGAGGATCGGCGCCAGACCGAGCGAGGGCTCGTCGAGCATGAGCACGAGGGGTTTGCCCATGAGCCCGCGGCCGATCGCGGCCATCTGCTGCTCGCCGCCGGAGAGCGTTCCGGCGAGCTGGGCGCGGCGCTCGGCGAGCCGCGGGAAGAGCGAGTACACGTTCGCGAGCGTCGCGGCCCTGTCGGCGCGCGATCGCGAGCTGTACGCGCCGAGCAGCAGGTTGTCCTCAACGGTCATGTTCGGCCAGAGGTGCCGACCCTCGGGGACCTGGATCACGCCGAGCTCGACGATGCGATGCGGCGACAGGCCGCTGATGCGCTCGCCCTGCAGGAGGACCTCGCCCTCGAGCGCCGGCAACAGGCCCGACACGACCCGGAGCGTCGTCGTCTTGCCGGCGCCGTTGCTGCCGAGCAGCGTCGCGATCTGGCCCTCCTGGACCGCGAAGCTCACGTCCCAGAGCGCCTGCACGTCGCCGTACGCGGCCGCGACGCCGCGGACCTCGAGCACCGGTCCGGTCACGAGGCCACCGCGCGCTCGCCGAGGTAGGCCTTGATCACGGCCGGGTCGTTCGCGATCTCGGCCGGCGTGCCGAGGGCGATCCGCTGGCCGAGGTCCATCACCATGATCCGGTCGGACAGCGACATGATCGCCTTCATCACGTGCTCGACCATCACGATCGTGACGCCGGACGCGCGGATCTTCCGGATGAGCTCGATCATCCGGGCGCTCTCGGTCGGGTTCAGCCCGGCGGCCACCTCATCGAGGAGCAGGACGTCGGGCCTCGTCGCGAGCGCGCGAGCGACCTCGAGACGCTTGCGGCGCGCGAGGGTCAGCGACTGGCCCAGGGTCGCGCGGTGCGGCGCGAGCTCGGTGAGCTCGAGGATCCGCTCGACCTCGGCGTCCGCGGCGCGCCCGCGGAGGCCGCTGCGGCCGTACAGGACGCCGACGAGCACGTTCTTCTCGACGGGCATCTCGGCGAACGGCCGGACGATCTGGTGCGTCGTGGCGATGCCGAGGGCGTTGACCTCGTGAGCCGCCCGCCCGCCGATCTCCGTGCCCCGGAGCGTGATCGTGCCGCTGCTCGGCCGGTACACGCCCGACATGAGGCGGAACAGCGTGGTCTTGCCCGCGCCGTTCGGGCCGATGAGCCCGAAGATCTCGCCCTCGCGCACGTCGATGTCCACGTTGTTCACGGCGACCAGGCCGCCGAAGCGGCGGGTCACGGTCCGGCCGACGAGGATCGGCTCGCCTGCGCTCATGGCTCGCCGTCCTTCGGCGCGACGAGCGCGCGCGCGTACTTGGAACCGCGGCCCAGCAGGCCTGCGATGCCGAGCGGCTCGAACATCACGATGACGACGAGCAGCACGCCGTAGATGAGCGCCGGCAGGTACGGGTTGTTCACGATCGAGCTGATCCGGTCCTGCACCGCCGAGTAGAGGATCGCGCCGAATACCGGTCCCCAGACGGTGCCGAGCCCGCCGACGACCGGCATGAGCACGGTGCCGATCGACTTGTCGAAGCCGAACATCGAGGCCGGATCGAGGAACTGCTGGCGCGCGGCGTACAGGCTGCCCGCCGTCGCCGCGAAGAACGCCGAGATCGCGAGCGCCAGCACTTGGAGCCGCGCGGTCGGGACACCGACGGTCTCCGCGGCGTCGCGGTCCATGTTGATCGCGAACAGGCCGAGCCCGAAGCGTCCGGCACGGATCCACATCGTCGTCAGCATCACGAGGACGAATACGACGACGGTCGCGTAGTGGACGGTCACCGGGTCGTAGGTCGGCAGGGAGATGCCGGTCACGCCCTTGGTCAGGGTCACACCGAAGAGGTCGTCGAAGTTCACGAAGAACAGGCGGGTGGCCTCGCCGACGCCGATGGTCGCGATCGCGAAGAACGGCCCGCGCAGCCGGAGCGTCGGGATCCCGACGAGCGACGCGTAGCCCGCGGCCACGAGGCCGGCGACCGGCAGCGTGAGAAGCGGGTCGATCTTGAATTGGGACCACAGGATGCCGGTGACGTACGCGCCCATGCCGAGGTACGCGGCATGGCCGAACGAGATCTGGCCCGCGTACCCGCCGATCATGTTCCAGGCCGATGCGAGGATCGCGTACCAGAGCAGGAAGAACGTGATCCGCTGCAGGTTGAACGATCGCTCGTCGACGATCGGGATGAGCGCGATGGCGCCCGCGACCGCGAGGACGATCGCGACCTGGCCGATGACGAGCGCGCGCTTCGAGCGGAGGGCGTTCACGCGAGCCGCCGGCGGCGAATGAGCGCCGCCAGGCCGCCGGGCATGACCACGAGCACGACCACCAGCAGGATGAAGGACACGAGGTTCTCGAGCTGCGGCTTGGAGATCGTGACGGTGAGGTTCTCCGCGGCGGCGAGCACGAACGACGCGGCCGCGACGCCGGGGATCGACTCGAGGCCGCCGAGCACGATGATCGTGAAGCTCTTCAGCTGCAGCGTTCCGTACGGGGTCACCGGGTCGAACGGGAACACCGCGGTGAGCAGGCAGCCCGCGGCCGCCGCGAGCGAGGTCCCGAGACCGAACGCGATCATCGAGACGCGCCGGACATCGATGCCGGCGAGCCGACAGGCATCGCGGTCCTGCGCCAGCGCGCGGATCGCGCGGCCGAGGAACGTGCGCCGAAGGAAGAGCTCGAGGGCGACGAGGATGATGACACCGGCCACGAACACGAGCAGCCGGTTGTACGCGATGACGACCTCGCCGACGCGGATGACCTCCTGGATGTACACCGGGCGCACCGAGCGGACGTCGCCGCCGAGGAACAGGCTCGCTCCGGCCTGCATGACCAGGAGGATCGCGAACAGCAGCAGGAGCGAGATGACGGGCTTCTGGTTCAGCACCCGGCGCACGAAGAGCACCTCGATGAGCGCGCCGACGACGAAGAACAGCGGCG
This sequence comes from Candidatus Limnocylindria bacterium, assembly GCA_036394215.1. Lineage (GTDB taxonomy): Bacteria > Chloroflexota > Limnocylindria > P2-11E > P2-11E > UBA4735. The sequence goes on along the minus strand of DASWFN010000145.1, from coordinate 2,947 downwards.
CGACGAGGAACACCGATACCAGCGGATCGAGGCCGAACGTCTGCCAGAGGAAGAACGTCGTGAACGCCGACAGCATCATGATGCCCGCGTTCGCGAGGTTGATGATCTTCATCACGCCGTAGATCAGCGCGAGGCCGTACGACATCGTGGCGTACAGGCCCGCGACGAGCAGCGCGCTGATCAGCGCCTCGACGAGGCGCACTAGTGCTCTCCCAACGTTCGCTCTCCCAACGTGCGCGAATGTCTAGCAGGGACCGCGACGCGCAGCCTATCGGCGGAGGCCGGCCTCCGTCCGCGCACCCTGGGCGGTAAAAGATTCCTCCGCGGCCGCGACCCCCGCGGCCGCGACGACGTCGTAGCCGATCTCGCGCAGCGTCATCTCGACGCCGCCGAGCGTCGCGAGGACCTCGAGCTCATTCAGCGCGCCGAGGTGGCCGATCCGGAAGATCCGGCCGCGGAGCTTGCTGAGCCCGACCCCGAGCGCGAGATCGAAGCGATCGCGCGCCCGCGAGATCACCGCGTTCGAGTCCAGGCCCTCGGGCATGACGACCGCGGTGAGGCTATCCGAGTAGGCGGCGGGCTCCTCGCAGAGGATCGCGAGGCCCCACGCCCGTACCGCGGCACGGACGCCCTCGGCGAGGCGACGGTGGCGCGCAAAGACGTTGTCGAGACCCTCCTCGAAGAGCATGTCGAGGGCCTCGCGCAGACCGAACAGCCCGAGCGTCGCGGGCGTGTACGGGAAGAAGCCGGCGGCGTTGTCCTCGAGGATCGGCCGCCAGTCGAAGAAATTCCGCGGGGTGCCGCCCGTCGCGCCGACCTCGATCGCCCGCGGCGATGCGCACACGAACGCGAGCCCCGGCGGCAGCATGAGGCCCTTCTGGCTCCCGGTCAGCGCGACGTCCACGCCCCACTCGTCGAAGCGGAAGTCCATGCTCCCGAGCGAGCTGACGGTGTCGACGATGAGGAGGGCGCTGCTCTTCCTGGCGTCGATCGCCTCCTTCACCGCGCCGACGTCCGTTCGCACCCCGGTGGACGTCTCGTTGTGCACGACGAGCACGGCGCGGTGCTCCGGCGTGAGGTGCTCCGCCACGGCGGACGCCGGGATCCCCTGGCTCCAGCGAAGCGGCACGAGGTCCACGGTGAAGCCGAGGTTGCGGGCGGCTGCGGCGAAGCCCGCGCTGAAGTGTCCGTACTCGAACGCCAGAACGCGATCGCCCGGTGCGAGGACGTTCACGAGCGAAGCCTCCCACGCACCGGTGCCCGAGGAGGGATACACGACGACGCGGCCGCGCTCGGTCTTGAAGACCTTCGCCAGGTCGGGCAGCAGTCCGCGCACCAGCGCGGCGAACGCCGGCCCGCGGTGGTCGATGACCGCACGGTCCATCGCCCGCAGCACGCGATCGGGGACGTTCGTCGGCCCGGGGATCTGCAGGAACGGCCGTCCGCTCATGGCTCCAGCTCCACGTACACATTCTTCAGCTCGGTGTAGAGCTCGAGCGCGGCCATCCCGAGCTCGCGGCCCATCCCGCTCTGCTTGTACCCACCGTACGGCGCCTCGAGCGGGTTCACGACCGCGGTGTTCACGCCGACGTTCCCCGCCCGGATCGCCGCGGCCATCCGGTGCGCGCGAGAAAGATCGCGGGTCCACACCGTCGCCGCGAGGCCGTAGTCCGTGTCGTTGGCAAGGCTCGCCGCCTCGTCGAAGGTGTCGAACGGCACGACCGCGACGACCGGGCCGAAGATCTCCTCCCGCCCGATGCGCATCCGGTTGGTGACCCCGTCGAACACCGTGGGCCGGTAGAAGTTCCCGGTCAGACCGGGGTCCGCCGGACGCTTGCCGCCCGCGACGAGCGTCGCGCCCTCGTCGATGCCGCTCGCGACGTAGCCTTCCACGCGCGCGAGCTGCCGTGGTGACACGAGCGGCCCGACGGCCGTCGCCGGATCGCGCGGATCCCCGACCACGAGGGCCTCGGCGCCGACCGCGAGCCGATCGACGAAGTCATCGTGGATCGCCCGCTCGACGATGATCCGCGTGCGCGCGTTGCAGCGCTGGCCGCAGTTGCCGAAGATCGCGAGCGCGGCCTTCACCGCCGGGCCGAGGTCGGCGTCCGCGAACACGACGTTCGGCGACTTGCCGCCGAGCTCGAGCGAGACCCGCTTCAGCGGGTCGGTCGCCGCGCGGAGGACCTGCTTGCCGGTCGCGGTCTCGCCGGTGAAGCCGACCTTGTCGACGCCCGGATGCGCCGCGAGGGCCATCCCGATGACCTCGCCCGATCCGGTGAGGACCGAGAGGACGCCGTCGGGCAGTCCCGCCTCCTTCAGGATGTCGCCGAGCGCCAGGGCGGTGAGCGGTGTGACGGACGCGGGCTTGAGGATGACGCTGCAGCCGACCGCGAGCGCCGGCGCGAGCTTGCGCGACGCCATGATGAGCGGCGAGTTCCACGGGATGATCGCCGCGACGACGCCGACGGGCTCGCGCACGGTGTAATCGAGGACGCGCGGCGAGATCGGGATCGTCTGGCCGTACAGGCGCGTCGTCGCGCCGGCGTAGTACTCGAACGAATTCGCGACGATGGCCACATCGGTCCGTGCGTCGCGGAGGGGCATCCCGTTGTTGCGCGTCTCGAGATCCGCGAGCACTTCGGCCCGCTCGCGGATCAGGGCGGCCGCGCGATAGAGGACCCGGGCGCGCTCGCCCGCGCTCGCGCGCCGCCACGGACCGGAATCGAATGACTCGCGCGCGACCGCGACCGCGAGCTCGACGTCGGCGAGGCCGGCCTTCGCGACCGCTCCAACGACCTGGTTGGTGCTCGGGTCGAACGTGTCGAAGGTGCTGCCGTCCGCGGCCGGGACGCGCTTGCCGCCGATGAAGAGCAGGGTCGGCGCTGCGGTAAGGAGGGCCATCTGCGCCGCTCAGATTAGCGCGACGTGGAAAGTGTTTTGCGAG
>DASWFN010000144.1:0-5842 GCA_036394215.1 Candidatus Limnocylindria bacterium | reverse complement strand
CTGGCCACCGAACTGCGCCTTGCCGCCGAGCGGCTGCTGGGTGATGAGGCTGTAGGGACCCGTCGAGCGCGCGTGGATCTTGTCCTCGACGAGGTGGTGCAGCTTGAGCATGTAGATGTATCCGACGGTGACGTCCTCTTCGAAGTGCCGGCCGGTGCGGCCGTCGCGGAGCTGGATCTTCCCGCTCTCGGGGAGCCCGGCCTCACGCAGGGTCGCCTTGATCGCGTCCTCACGCGCGCCGTCGAACACGGGCGTCGCGACCTTGAACCCGAGGGCATGGGCGGCCCACCCGAGATGCGTCTCGAGGATCTGCCCGATGTTCATTCGGCTCGGCACACCGAGCGGGTTGAGCACGATGTCGACGGGCGTGCCATCCGGAAGGAACGGCATGTCCTCGACCGGCAGGATCTTCGCGATGACGCCCTTGTTGCCGTGGCGGCCGGCCATCTTGTCGCCGACGCTGATCTTGCGCTTCTGGGCGATCGCGATGCGGATGAGCTTGTTCACGCCGGGCAGCAGCTCGTCGTTGTTCTCGCGCGAGAAGATCGCCACGTCGACGACCTTGCCGTGCTCGCCCGACGGGAGCCGGAGCGAGGTGTCCTTCACCTCGCGGGCCTTCTCACCGAAGATCGCGCGCAGGAGGCGCTCCTCGGCGGTGAGCTCGGTCTCGCCCTTCGGCGTGATCTTGCCGACGAGGATGTCCTGCGGGCCGACCTCGGCGCCGATGTACACGATGCCGTTCTCGTCGAGGTCCGCGAGCGCTTCCTCGCCGACGTTCGGGATGTCGCGGGTGATCTCTTCCGGGCCGAGCTTGGTGTCGCGGGCCTCGGCCTCGTACTTCTCGACGTGGATCGAGGTGAACTTGTCGTCCTGGACGATCCGCTCCGAGAGGATGATGGCGTCCTCGTAGTTGCCACCCTCCCAGGGCATGAAGGCGACGAGGATGTTCTGGCCGAGCGCGAGCTCGCCGCGGTCCGTCGAGTAGGAGTCGGCGATGACCGTGTCGGCGGTGACGCGCTCGCCGACCGCGACGATCGGCCGCTGGTTGTAGCAGGTGCCCTGGTTCGTGCGGACGAACTTCTGGAGCTTGTAGCGGTAGGCGTCGCCCTCGTCCTCTTCGACCCAGATCTCCGTCGCCGAGACCGAACGCACCGTGCCGGAGGCCCGGGCGACCACGACCTGGCCGGAGTCCTTCGCCGCGCGGTACTCGATCCCGGTGCCGATGATCGGCGACTCGGGACGGATGACCGGGACGGCCTGACGCTGCATGTTCGAGCCCATCAGCGCGCGGTTGGCGTCGTCGTGCTCGAGGAACGGGATGAGCGCGGCGGACACCGAAACGATCTGCTTCGGTGAGACGTCCATGAACTCGGCCAGCGCCGGCGGAGCCTCGTGATACTCGGCGCCGCGGTGGACCTGGACGCGCTCGTCCATGAAGAAGCCCTTGTTGTCGAGACGCGCGTTCGCCTGCACGACCGTCGCGAGCTCCTGCTCGTCCGCGGTGAGGTAAACGATCTCGTCCGAGACGCGCGGCTTGTCGCCGCCGTCCTTCACGATGCGGCGGTACGGCGATTCGATGAACCCGTAGGGGTTCACGCGGCCGTACGTCGCGAGCGAGCCGATGAGTCCGATGTTCGGGCCTTCCGGCGTCTCGATCGGGCAGATGCGGCCGTAGTGGCTGAAGTGCACGTCACGGACGTCGAAGCCGGCGCGCTCACGCGACAGACCGCCCGGCCCGAGGGCCGAGAGACGCCGCTTGTGGGTGAGCTCGTCGAGCGGGTTCGTCTGCTGCATGAACTGCGACAGCTGCGACCCGCCGAAGAACTCCTTGATCGCGGCGACGACCGGACGGATGTTGATGAGCTCCTTCGGGGTCGCCTTCTCCGGTTCGACGATGGACATCCGCTCGCGGACCACCCGCTCCATGCGCAGGAGGCCGACGCGGAACTGGCCCTGGATGAGCTCGCCGACCGCGCGCACCCGGCGGTTGCCGAGATGGTCGATGTCGTCGGCCTTTCCGAGGCCGCGGTTGAGCTCGACGATGCGGGAGACGATCTTCACGAGGTCGTCGTTCGTCAGCGTGCGGGTCTCCATCGGGAGGTCGAGCCCGAGCTTGCGGTTCAGCTTGTACCGGCCGACCTTCGCGAGGTCGTAGCGCCGGAAGTTGAAGAACAGCGCGTTCACGAGGTTGCGGGCGTTGTCGATCGTGGGCGGGTCGCCCGGACGCAGGCGCTTGTAGACCTCGACGAGACCCTCGTTCGTGTTCTGGGTCGGGTCCTTGTCCAGGGTCGAGGCGATGTACTGGTGCTCGGGATCGAGGTCGACGGTCGAGAAGAGCGCCTTGATCTCCTCGCTCGTCGAGTACCCGATCGCGCGCAGCAGCGTGGTGACCGGCAGCTTGCGCTTGCGGTCGACCTTCACCGAGATGACGTCCTTGTTCGACGTCTCGAACTCGAGCCAGGCGCCGCGGTTCGGGATGAGCTTCCCGTAGAAGAGCTGGCGGCCGGTCGTCGGGTCGTCGACGGCGGTGAAGTACACACCGGGCGAACGGACCAGCTGGCTGACCACGACGCGCTCGGCGCCGTTGATCACGAAGGTGCCCTTGTCGGTCATCCACGGGAAATCCCCGAGGAACACGTCCTGCTCGGAGACCTCACCGGTCTCCTTGTTCACGAGCTCGACGCGCGCCCACAGCGGCTTGCTGTAGGTGAGGTCGCGCGTGCGGCACTCCTCCTCGGAGTACTTCGGCTCGCGGAACTCGCTCCCGAGGAACTTCAGGTCGAGGTTCTTCCCGGTGAAGTCCTGGATCGGCGAGATCTCCGCGAACAGCTCGCCGAGCCCCTCCTCGCAGAACCACTTGAAGGAGTCGATCTGCGTCTGGATGAGGTTCGGCAGCGGCAGGACCTCGGGCAGCGACGCGAAGTTGCGGCGCTCTCGCTCGATCGGGGATGCGGCGGCACCGACGGATGCGGCAGCGCGGTCGAGGGTCACGGACATACGGGGGCCCTCCTCAGAGCTAATGACGGCTGGGACGCGCGGGCGCGCGGAAACGCAGCGGATAAACGGAGTGCAAGGAGGTCATCGTAGGACGACCGGAGGGCCTGGTCAACAGGGAACGACCGATGTTCGGCTTCGCCCGGGGTCGTGTCAAGAGGGCAAATTGGTCGGAAATCCCGCAAACGGGGCCGAAAACCGCCCGGACGGCCGGGCTACGCTGCGGCGACGATGGCCGGTCTCCAGGCGCTCCGGTTCGCGGCCCTGGGAGGCGACTGTGAGCTATTTGTCGAAGGCCCGGGCGACCTGGCGAGCGCCCGGTCGTGGCTCGACGCCATGGACGATCGGCTCACCCGGTTCTCGCCGGCCAGCGAGCTCTCCCGGTTGAATGCCGCCGCTGGCCGCTGGGCGGACGTGAGCCCGGAGCTCGAGGCGCTCCTGCGGCAGTCGCTCGATGCGTTCGCGACGAGCGGCGGGCTGGTCCACATCGGCGTCCTGCCGGCGCTGCTCGCGGCGGGATACACCCGCGACTTCGCCGCGGGCCAGACGCCGCCGACGGGCGAGGCCATCGTCGCTCCCCCGCTGCCGGACATGCTCGAGGTCGCACCCGGACGCGCGCGCCTCCGCGCCGGCACGGCGATCGATCTCGGCGGGATCGCGAAGGGCTGGTTGGCCGATCGCGCGGTCGAGCGCATCGGCGCCAACGCGCTCGCGAACCTCGGCGGCGACCTGCGGGCGCGCGGCGCGGGACCGGACGGCGAGGGCTGGCCGGTCGGGTTCGGTGGCACGACCGTCGCGTTGCGCGACCTTGGCGCTGCGACGAGCGGCACCGAGGGCCGGCGCTGGGGCGAGCGGCTCCACCACCTCATCGATCCGCGCACCGGTCGCCCGGCGGAAACGGATCTGGTCGAGGTCTCGGTGCTCGCCCCGACGGGCGCCGAGGCCGAGGTGCTCGCGAAGACCGCGCTGCTGCTCGGACGTGAGGCGGGCGCGCGCTTCCTCGACGAACGATCGCTCGGAAGCTACGTGCGCTAGGGGACGCTGCCCGTCGACGCGGCGATGATCCGCCAGCGCCCGTCGCGCTTGTGCCACACGCGCATGAGCTTCAGCGCGAAGGTGCGAGCGCCGCGATCTCCTCCACCGTGCCCATGACGCCCTCCGGAAAACCAAGACCGGGACCCCGCCCGTTGCGTGGTCCCGGTCCGGCACCTTTCGCGATCCCGCCGAGGCGGTCCCGCTGGCAAAACTCTAGCGTGCGACCAATTTTGTCCTGCAGCAGGCAGGCAAGCGTGCGCCGCCGCTACCGAACTTGGTGGCGCACGATGCGAAAAGGCCCTGAATTCGGGCCGATCCGCGCCTGCCCTACTTCAGCTCGGTCGTGGCGCCGGCGTCCTCGAGCTTCTTCTTGATGGCCTGGGCCTCGTCCTTGCCGACGTTCTCCTTGACCGGCTTGGGCGCGCCGTCGACCAGGTCCTTCGCCTCCTTGAGGCCCAGACCGGTGATCTCGCGGACGGTCTTGATGACGTTGATCTTCGAGGCACCGGCCTCCTTGAGGATCACGCTGAACTCGGTCTTCTCCTCGGCGGCCTCGGCCGCGGCGCCACCCGCGGCGGCGCCGGCCGCGGCGACCGCGACCGGAGCCGCGGAGACGCCCCAGCGCTCCTGGAGGAACTTGCCGAACTGCGCGATCTCGAGGATCGAGAGACCCTCGATCTCCTTGGTGAGCTTCTCGAACTTCTCGGTGTTGGTGTCAACGGCCATGTGCGTCTCTCCTCTTTATGCGGCTTGCTGTGATTTCGCGTTCAGGATGCGAATGAGCTGCGCGAGCGGCGCCTGCAGCACCGCGACGGTCTGCGAGAGCGGTGCCTGGAGGCTGCCCACGAGGGTCGCCTGGAGCTGGAGCTTGGACGGAAGCTTCGCGAGCGACTGCACGTCCTCCGCGCTCATCGCCCGTCCGCTGAGGTAGCCGCCCACGATCTTCAGCGACTTGAACAGCTTCGTCTCGTCGATGAAGGTCTTCGCGAGCTCGACCTCGTCGCTCGTCCCGAGCGCGACCGCGGTCGGTCCGGTGAGCAGCGAGCGGATCGCACCGCGTCCGCTGCCTTCGGCCGCGCGGCCGAACAGGCTGTTCTTCACGACGTGGTACTCGACGCCCTTCGGGCGCAGCTTGCGCCGCAGGTCCTGCAGCTCGGCGACGGTGAGGCCGCGGTACTCGGTGACGATCACCGCGGTCGAGCGCTCGAGCTCGCTTCGCAGGCCCTCGACGGCCTTGGCCTTCGCGGGCACGCCGCCGCCCTTGCGCTTCGTCTTCGGTCCGGTCTTGACCTTTGCCATGTGTCCTCCTTCCTGTCTCGCTGGAAACGAAAAGGCCTTCGTCCAGGCGGACGAAGGCCACACGCGAGGCGATGCCCCGCTCTGGTCCTTGCCTCCGCTGGCCCGCCGTGCGGCGGTTCAAGCCCTTTCGGGAACCGGCTTCTCTGGCTATGAAGTTGTGCTGATTGTACGGCTGGAAGGGGCGGCGCCCCGTGCGACGACCGGTTAGCTGCCGGCCTTCCCGGCGAATGAGGTCGCCTGATTCAGGTCGAGCTTCACGCTCGGCCCCTGGGTGCTCGTGAGGTACACGCTCTCGATGTAGTTGGCCTTGAGCCCGACCGGGCGCGCCCGGTTGATCGCGTCCATCAAAGTCGCGAGGTTCTGGAGCAGCGCCTGCTCGCTGAACGAGGCCTTCCCGACGACGGTGTGGACGACGCCGGTCTTGTCGACGCGGAACTCGACCCGTCCGCCCTTGGCGTCCTTGACCGCCTTCGTCACGTCGAAGGTCACGGTGCCGGACTTCGGGTTCGGCATG
>DASWFN010000143.1:0-6883 GCA_036394215.1 Candidatus Limnocylindria bacterium | reverse complement strand
CGCGACGGCAGCCAGCCCGGCCTCCGCGAGCCGGAGCGCCAGCCGCGGGACCTTGGCGAAGTCGTTGGCGAGACGGAGCAGGAAGTAGGCGACCGTCACCAGCAGGATCGAGGTGATGTCGCTGGCCAGCTCCGACCCGGTCCAGCCGAAGATCGCAGCGAGCCGGCTCTGGAGGATGACGCCCGCCAGGGCGCCGAAGAACAGGGCCGCGTCCACGGTCGCCGCGCGAGGCCGCCGGAGCGCTGAGTAGATCGAGAACACCGCGAGCGCGACGAAGAGGACCTGGGTCGTCCAGGCCACCAGCTCGATGGCGCTCATCGCCCGCCCGCCCGAGTTCCCACTACCGTCATCTCTTGTACGGATGTTCGCTCCGTACGGATAGCCATACTTATGTAGGTGACCGCTACGGAGTCCCGAGTGAACGGAAAAGGAACGGCGAGGGAACCGCGACCCCTGACGCCCCGGCAACGCCAGGTGCTCGACCTGGTCGTGATGGGTCGCGGCAACAAGGCGATCGCGAGCGAGCTCGGCATCGGAGAGCAGGCGGCCAAGGAGCACGTGTCGACGCTCCTGCGCCGGTTCGGTGTCTCGAGCCGCGCGGCGCTCGCGGAGATCGGGACGCAGCTGCAGATCCTCGGCACGACCGATGTCGACGTGAGCTGGCTCCCCTATCTCTTCGCCGGGGCGCCGATCGGCATCCAGGTCCTGCGCGGACCCGACCACACGGTCGTGGCGGTGAACGCGATGAACCGGAGGGCGTTCAACGGCGACATCGTCGGGCTGCCGTTCCGCGAGGCATTCCCGCTCAATGCGGACCGCATGCTCGCGCTGCTGGACAGCGTGTACGCCAGCGGTGAGCCGATCAGGCAATATGAATTCGAGGGGACCTGGCTCCGCGACGGCGAGCTCCAGACCAGCTACGGCGACTTCGTGGTGCAACCGACCAAGGGGCGCGATGGCAGCGTGAAGGGCGTGATGATCTTCGGGAGCGACGTCACCGACCGCGTGCTCGCGCGCCGCCGTGCCGAGCAGGTCACGGCCGAGCAGCTCGCGGTCTTCGACCTCATGCAGGAAGGCGTGATCGTCGCCGATAGCGGTGGCCGGATCCTCAAGGTCAACGACGCGGCGCGCCAGCTCGCCGGCATGCCCGCCGACATGCCGCGTTCGATGGAGCCGGTCGAGATGTTCAAGATCCGGGACGGGGATGGCCGGCCGCTCGCGCCGGCGGAGATCCCGTTGATGCGGGCGATCGCGGGCGAGACCGTCCCGTGGGCGGACTACATCGCCTACAACCCGGAGCGCGGCGAGGACGTGCGCCTGCGGGTTTCGGCGAGACCGGTACGCGGAGCGAACGGCGCGGTCATCGGCGGCGTGGTCGTCATGCGCAGGCTGCGCCGCGAGTAGGGTCAGCCGGCCCGCTCGAACCGATCCGCCTGCTCGTCCCACCGGAACAAGAGCTTCGCGTCGGGCTTCCCAGTCTTCACGCCGCGGATCTCGTGGATCGTGCTCACGACCCTGCGGGACGGCGCCTCCCACTGGCCGAGCGAGCGGAGGTAGACGACCAGTGAGATCCGCGCGGCGTGCGCGTCGGGGACGCCGCAGCCGTTGCAGATGATCGCGAACGCCTCGTCCGGATCCGGTGCGTGCAGCGCGGTCGCGAGCGCGGTGCCCTGCGTGATCCCGCCGAACGCCCGCCTGACCGGATCGCCCCAGACGTAGCCCTGCGCCCACGCGCCGCGGCTGATCTCCGGCACGACGAGGTACCCGCCCTTCGCGCTTGCGATCAGCGGCTCGACGTCGTCGCCGTCGTGGCCGAGGGTCCGCACCGGCCGGTCCTGTTCGGCGAGCATCGCGCGCATCGTCGTCGTCTTGCCCGCGAGCCGCGGGACGGCCATCACGACGAAGCTCCGATGTGCGCGCGCGGTCTCCGCGAGGAGATCGGCGATCTCCTGCGACATCGTCCCGTTGGCCACCTGATCCGCCAGCCGGATCGCCGCTTCCGCCATTGGGTCGAGCGTAAGGAAACTGCGCCCGCCAGAGGGGCGGGCGCAGCTCGGTCAAGGAGGGAGTGGTTTGTCGGGGAAGGGTCAGCGGCCGGGCGCCTCAACGGCGTCGACCAGCTTGGTGATCCGATCGGTCAGACCGTTCTGGAGCGTGGTCGCCTGGTCCGCCGTGATCGTGCCCGCGGCCCTGGCCGCGTCGATCTTCGTCTTCGCGTCGTTCACGAGCGCCTGGATGAGGGCGTCGCGGGTCTTGCCCGCGGCCGTCGCGATCTGGGCCAGTGTCTGACCGCTGTCCTGCTTCGCGTCGATGTCGGCCGCGGTGATCCCGAGGAACGTCGCGGCAGCGGCGATCGGGTCGCCCTGCACGCGGGCGCCACCGCGGCCGTCATGGCCGGGTCCGCCACCACCGGGCTTACCCGGGTTCGCAACGCCCTTCTGGTCGACGAGCGTCGCGATCGACTGCTGCTGGGCGGCGGTGAGCGCGACGATGAGGCCGTCGCGGGTCTTGCCGTTGGCGACCGCGACGTCGGCGAGGCTCTTGCCCGCCGCGAGCTGGGTCCTGAGGTCCGCCGGCGCGATGCCGATGTAGGTCGCCGCCGCGGTCATGAGGTCCGCGCCGCCGCGGCGCCCGTTGTTCGCTAGGGGATCGAGGGCCCCGATCTGCGTTGCCGCGAGGACGGCACCGCCGGTCTGCGGCGCCGTGACCGCCGATGCGCTGTTCGCCAGGATCGCCGCGCTCGCGGCGCCGCCCGAGAGGACGAGCGCCACACCAGTGGCGACGAGTGCGCGTTCCACGTTCTTCATGTGCTGCTCTGTCTCCTTCATGAGGTGCTGACGAGCAGTACGCCATGCGGCGGGCGGCGAGTCATGAAGGCCCCATAAGAACAGGTGCAGGGTGCTTCTTTCTTACCCGGCTCTTAGGCGGACGTTCGTAAACTCGACCGCATGAACGTCCTCCTGGTCGAGGACGATCCGTCGGTCCGGGGTGCGGTGGAGCGGGCGCTCCGCCACGCCGGTCACACGCCGGGGCTCGCCACGGATGGCATTCGTGGGTTGGAGCAGGCGACGGCCGTTCCGTACGACGCGGTGATCCTCGACCTTGGTCTACCGGGCATCGACGGGCTCGAGCTCTGCCGCCGGCTCCGCGCGTCCGGCAACCAGGTGCCGGTGCTCATGCTCACCGCCCGTGCGGCGGTCGCCGAGCGTGTCGCCGGGCTCGATGCCGGCGCCGACGACTACCTCGTGAAGCCGTTCGCCCTCGACGAGCTCCTCGCCCGCCTTCGCGCCTTCGAGCGGCGCGGATCCGCGCCCGGCCAGTCACGCGGCGAGCTGCGCTTCGGCGATCTCGTCGTCGATCGCGATGCGATGACGTGTCGCCGCGGGGACCGCGAGATCCAGCTCACGCGCACGGAGTACCAGCTCCTCGAGCTGCTCATCGCCAACCAGGGCAAGGTCCTCAGCCGCGACGTGATCTTCGACAAGGTCTGGGGCTACGACTTCGGACCGGAGTCGAACTCGCTCGATGTCTACATCGGCTATCTGCGCCGCAAGCTCGAGGCCGACGGCGAGGCGCGGATCATCCACACCGTGCGAGGCGTCGGCTACGTGATGCGCGAGGGATGAGCTTCCGCCTGCGGATCACCGTCCTCGCCGCCGTCGCGGTCGCGATCGCCGTCGTCGGCGCGGCGGTGGGGACCTACGTCGTGCTGCAGCAGCAGCTGGTCCTGCAGATCGATCAAAGCCTGACCGCCGGCGCGAGCGCCGCGAAGGAGCAGGGGCCGCGCGGGTATGACCGCGGCGGGCGACCGCCGTTCGGCGACCCGTCGCAGACCATCTCGGGCCGGATGGACGTGTTCGCGCAGCAGATCGACGTGAACGGGCGCGTGGTGCGCGCGGACTATTCGCAGCCGGTGCCCGCGCTCGTGACGGCGGCAGCGACGCAGGTCGTGACGTCGCAGAAGGCGACGACCTTCGATACGACGATCGCCGGCACGCACTATCGCGTGTACGTCGTCCCTTACAGCTCCGGCACCGCGCTCGAGCTCGCACGATCGATGGAGGACGTCGACGCGGTGCTCGCCGAGACGCGGACGCGGCTCATCCTCGTCGCGCTCGGCGGTGTGCTCCTCGCCGCGGCGCTCGGTGCCCTCGTCGCTCGCGCCGCGCTCCGCCCGGTTGAGCGCCTGACCGGCGTCGTCGAGGAGGTCGCGCGGACGCGCGACCTTTCCCGCCGCGTCGCGGCCGGCGGCGGGCACGACGAGCTCAGCCGTTTGGCCGCCAGCTTCAACGAGATGCTCGGCGCGCTCGATGCGTCCCTCCGTCAGCAGCGGCAGCTCGTCGCGGACGCGTCGCACGAGCTCCGCACCCCGCTCACCAGCCTGCGCACGAACCTCGAGCTGCTCGCGCGCGGGCAGCCCACCGACGAGGACGAGCGGCGCACCGTGCTCACCGACGTCGTCGGGCAGATGGAGCGCCTCTCGACGCTCGTCGCGGACCTCATCGACCTCGCCCGCGACGAGGAGACCTCGCTCCCCATCGAGGATCTCCGGCTGGACGAGGTCGTCGAGGATGCGATCGCCGGGGTCCGGGGCCGCTACCCGGGCGTGCTCTTCACGGTGTCGAGCCGACCGAGCACCGTCCAGGGTGTGCGCTCGCGGATCTCACGCGCGGTCACGAACCTCCTGGACAACGCCGGCAAATGGAGTCCCAGCGGGGGCATCGTCGAGGTGAGCGTCGCCGAGGGCGAGGTCAGCGTGCGGGATCACGGTCCGGGCGTCGCGCCGGAGGACGCCGCACACGTGTTCGACCGGTTCTGGCGCGCGAGCACGGCCCGCGGCATGCCGGGCTCGGGCCTCGGCCTCTCGATCGTGAAGGATGTCGCCGAGAAACATGGCGGATCCGTCACGCTCGAGCCGGCGCTCGGCGGCGGGGCGCGGTTCCGCCTGCGCCTGGTGTCCTAGCATCGACGCACGACCATCAACGCCCGCACCGTCCGCTGCACCCACCGGAGCGCCATCAAGGACGTCCGCCCGGACGGCGACGGCTGCGCCGAATGCCTCGCCGCCGGCGACGAGTGGGTCCACCTGCGGATGTGCTTGAGCTGCGGCGCGGTCCGCTGCTGCGACTCCTCACCGAATCAGCACGCGAGCAAGCACGCGCGGGCGACGAAGCATCCGATCGTGCGATCCATGGAGCCCGGCGAGGACTGGATGTGGTGCTACGTGGACGAGGTCTACATACAGCCGGCGTAGCCGGCTCAGCGCTGTCCGAGGGTGACGATCAGCGCGATGATCACGAACGACACCACGAAGATCGGGATCGCCAGCGCCGCGAAGATGATGTGGTCCTGCTGGCGGTACTGCGGGTCCGGCTTTGTCATCGCCGAAAATCTAGCGCATAGCATCGGTCGATGGAGATCGCGATCCTCATCTGGTTCCTCGTCGGCGCGGGCATTGCCGCCGGCGCGTTCCTCCTCGCGCGGTCCGTCATCCAGATCGGCACGGTCGCGTACGCGGTGCTCGAGAAGCGGCTCGACCCGCGGGTCGCGACGCGGCAGACGATCGCCCTCACCCTGGCCGCGATCGCGGCGCTCGTCGCGACCTCGCTCATCGCCGGCATCGCGATCCTCGCGATGCTCCAAGGCCTCATCAACGCGAGCGGTCTGAACAACTAGAGAACGAGAAGCGCCGGCGTTCGAGCCGGCGCTTCATCGACCGCGCGGTTGGGCGCGCTACAGCGGCTTCGGTGTCTCAGGCTGCGGCGAGGGCCGTGGCTGCAGAGGCTGGTCGATCGGCTGGCCGCCCTGCTTCCCCTGTTCCGGCTGCGGCGGCGGATGCTCTCCGGGCCGCGGGGGGAGCGGACCTTGCGGATTCAGCTAACGCCCCGTGCCCTTGTTCTGGTCCGGGCTGCCCTGGCTGCCCTGGCCACCCTGCTTGCCGGCCTGGTCCTGCTGCTGGCCCTGCTTGCCGACCTCGCCCTGGCTGCCCTGACCGCTGCTCGGTCCCTGCTTGTCCTTGTCCTGCATTGCGACGGCCTCCTTGTGATGTGTTTCGGTCCGAACCGAACGGCTCCGCTGGGGCAGAGGCCATGCCAGCGCGCGCCTTCCGTTACCGAGTTCTGACCTCTTGCGTCGCCGCTTGCGTGTCCGGTGCGAACCGTGCGATCAGCGTGCGGACCCGCTTCTCGATGCCGTCGCGCACGACCCGGAACGCCGCGAGCCGCTCCTCCTCGCTCCCCCGCGCGAGCGCGGGATCGGCGAACTTCCAGCGGAGCTGCAGCCCGGCGTTCGGCGGGATCGGGCAGCTCGCGTCGCAGACCGTCACGCACACATCGAATGGACCGCCGAGATCATCGATCGACTTGCTGCGCTGCGCGGAGATGTCGATCCCGACCTCCCGCATCGCGCGCACCGCGAGCGGATGGAGCTCCGTCGCGACCGTGCCCGCGCTCTCGGCGACGAAGCGATCGCCGCCGAGCGCGCGCAGGTAGCCCTCGGCCATCTGCGATCGAGCCGCGTTGTGCCCGCAGAGGAAAACGACTCGGATCATTCCTCTCTATCGTCGCATGCGATGCGAGCGACGCGTGCGATCCGATCCGGGCCACTGCGTCACCGGTGGTTCGCCTGGTTCACGGCCACCGTCACGTCGGGCTCGATCGGCGACGAGATCATGCGGCTCGCGCTCCCCCTGCTCGTCCTCGACGTCACCCACGACATCGGCGCGGCGGCCACCCTGCGGGTCATCGAGACCATTCCCTATGTGCTGTTCGGCGCGTTCGCCGGGGCCCTCATCGACCGCACCGAGAAACGGCGCCTGCTCGCGATCGCGACGATCCTGAGCATCCTTTTCACCGTCTTCATCCCGCTCTCCGTCGTGTTCGGG
>DASWFN010000142.1:0-20711 GCA_036394215.1 Candidatus Limnocylindria bacterium | reverse complement strand
GGGAAAATAGGTCAGGGCCGGGATCTAAAACGACTTCGACGCGAGAGCGTTGAGGTCGTTTTGCTTTTCCGGAGGTTCTGCTGCGAGCGCCGGCGCCTGGTCGCTCGGCCGCTGGGGCTGCGGTCGTCGCCTCGAGCCTCGGGTTCAGCGGGATGCGATCACGTAACGCGACGCCCCGACCAGCAGGTGCCCGGCGCTAGGCCGGCCGAAGGCATGTGATGTGCTCGCTCGGGCGGGCAGCACTCAAGCGGAGGTCTGGGCGTGGACGCGCGACGGGATCCTCGCAAGGGACCAGAGGCCCGAGGGCAGGATGGGAGCGGTGGGCGGTGGGCCGCGCCGGCGGATGATCTCGTGCATTTCGTCTGCGTCTCCGGCCCGCATCAGGCGATCGGTCCCACGAAGCCGGATGGATCGGGGCACGTGACGCTGCAGTCGGGTGAGTGGGCGTACTGCGCGGCGGGCCACGCCGAAGAGCCGCACAGCTGGGCCGAGATCACGCCGCAGCCGCTGTCCTCGATCCACCACTCCGACCTGCTGCAGCTCGGAACGGAGCCTTGATGGCCGGCGTGAAGAAGGTCCTCGTCGTCGAGGACGACCGAGCCATCCGCGACATGATCATCGCGATGCTGGCCGAGGCCGGATACGCGGTCGCCGCGGCGCGCAACGGAGCGGAGGGTCTCGAGCGCTGCCGCGAGTTCGGGCCCGACGTCGTCGTGCTCGACCTCCTCATGCCGGAGGTCGATGGCATCGAGTTCCTGAAGCGCCGGCCGAATGAGGGATGCCACGCGCCGGTCGTCGTGATGAGCGCGGCGTTCCACCGTCGGAGCCTGCCGCCGGACACGCCGGTCGAAGCGTTCATCGAGAAGCCGTTCGCGATCGAGAAGTTCCTCGACACGATCGCGGCGCAGACCCTGGAAGAGGACGGCGGCCGGCGGCGTCGGATGAGCCGCAACTAGCGATCCGGCAAGGCGGGGCCGATGCATATCTCGTGTCTTCGGATCCGCGCAGCAACCTGCGGCGGCTGTCGCCGGACCCGGTGCAATTCCAGGTGATCCTCGGCTCGCTGCTCGGCGATGCCCGCATCGTCGGCGGGCCGTTCGATCGCCGGATGCGGATCGCGCACCAGGGGTCGCGTTCCTCCTACGTGTGGTGGAAGTACGACCGGCTCGGTGCGCTCGCGGAGGAGCCCCCAGCGGAGCGCGATGGCCGGCTCTCCTTCACGACCATCGCACATCCGCTCTTCGACGACCTCTCCACCTTGTCGCGAAAGCGGCTGGTCGAGCTGATCGCTCCGCTCGGCCTCGCCGTCTGGATGACTGACCTGGGTCGCCTGCAGCTTCGTGCCGATGCGTTCCTTCCGGCGCAACGGCACATCGCGCTCGCGGGCTAGGCGGCCGCCGCGGCCGCGACATGCGGCGCGATCATGACCGCGAGCTCGCGGCGCAGGTTCTGGATCGCGCGGCCGTGCAGCTGGCACGCGCGCGCCTCGCTGATGCCCATCCGGACCGCGGACTCACGCAGCGTCAGCGAGTCCCCGTAATAGCGAGCGAGAACCTCGCGCTGACGCGGAGGCAGGCACTGCAGCGCGCTCTCGACGCGGCTGCGCAGGTCCTGATGGTCGTAGCGGTCACTTGCCTCATCGTCCTCGGCCGCCCAGTCACGGTCGCCGGTCTCGAGCAGCATGTCCAGCGAGAGCGTCTGAGCGTACGCGCCGATCTCGGGATCCTGACCATCCACGACGGCTCGGGCGCGCCGGCGCTCGCCGCGTGAGCGATCGTCGACGCGCCGGAGCTCGTCGAGGACGGCGCCACGGATCCGGAGACCCGCGTAGCCCTCGAACGGGACGCCGCGCTCAGGGTCGAAACGGTCCACCGCGTCGATGAGGCCGATGAGCGCAGCCGACTCGACGTCGTCGCGACCGATCAGCGCACCCGTCGGCACCCGCATCCGCCGCGCGATCGATGTCGCGAGCGACGCGTACTGCTCGATGAGCGCGCAACGCGATGCACTGTCCCCTTGGCGGCAGCTTGCCCAGAGCTGACCGGTGTCCACGCTCGTCCCCCTTCGTCCCGCCCGTCGGCCCGCTCGGCCGCCCGGTGCAGAGGGGAACTTTCGCGGTCACGCTCGGTGCACTGAAGCCCCAGTCAGGTCTACTTCCGGTACCCGGTCGGGGCCTGCTCGCCCACCTGGGGCGAGGCCGGGAGCTACTGGATGAGGTCCGTCCGGAGCGCGATGACCACCGCGTGGGTGCGGTCGGTCGCGCCCAGCTTCGCGATGAGCGTCTGGACGGCCTTCTTGACGGTGTCCTCGGCCAGGACCATGGCCCGCGCGATCTCCTTGTTCGTGTAGCCCTCGGCCAGGTACTTGAGCAGCTCGAGCTCGCGGGCGCTGAGGGCGTCCTTCGGCGAGCGGTCGGGGATGCGCTCGGCCTTGACCGGCGGCGCGGCCTCGGGCGGGTTGTCGAATCCCGCCGGGAGCGATCGGGCCACCGCCTTCTGGACCAGGGTGACCGCGTCGTGCGGCTCGGCCAGGGCCGCGGCCTCCGCGGGCCCGAGGGCCGAGAGCCCAGCCGCCGCGGCGCGCAGGGCCGCGACGACCCGTTTGGCCGAGGTCCCTTTGGCGAGATACCCGATCGCACCGGCGCGGACCGCGGCCCGTACCCGGTCGGCGGACGTGTCCACCGAGAAGGCGATGACCGGCAGCTGCGGGGCGGCCTCGTGCAGCCGCTCGATGATGTCGACGCCCTCGGCGTCGGGCAGGTTCAGGTCGACGAGCGCGACGTCCACTCCACCCAGACGGGCCAGCTCCACTGCCTCGGTCGACGTGGCGCTGAGGCCGGCGATGACGAGCCCCTCCCGCTGGAGCAGCGTCCGGATGCCGATCCGCATCAACGGGTGGTCCTCGACCGCGAGGATGCGCAACGTCTCAGCCTGCGGCTCGGTCCTGGGCGCAGGGTCCTCGGCGTTGGCCTGCGCGGGCGGCGGGTCGTTCGCCGGGCCGACGCCGCGTGCGAGCTCGTCGGCGAGATCGCTGACCAGGGTGCGCTCGAGCTCGTCGAACGCCTCGAGGCCGGCGGTCCGCTTCACGTTCAGCACGCCGACGATCCGATCGGCCACCCGAAGGGGGATGACGAGCGCCGAGCCCGCAGCCGGATCGGTACCGGTGAAGCGATCGTCGCGAACGGCGCCGCTGAGCTCGACCGGCTCGCCACTCTGGGCGACGTAGCCGGCGATCCCTTCGCCGATCCGCTGGCGGTGGCCGAGCATGGCCTGGGGAAGACCGACCGACGCACGGAGGTGCAGCTCCGCGCCATGCACGAGCATGATCGAGGCGCCGTTCGCATCGATGCTCGCCGCGATGAGCGCGGCGGCTCGGGACAGCGCTTCCGGATCCCGGGCGTGCTCGAGCTCGTGACGCATCGAGCGCTGCGCCAGCCGCGCGGCGCTCGTCCGTTCCGCGGCGGCGACGCGGCGGCCATCCTCGATCGTGCTCGCCAGCAAGCGTGCGGCCGCGTGCGCGCCCGCGACCTCGACGGCGTCGAACGGCACGCCGCGCCGCAACGCGCAGAGACAGGATGCCGCGGGCGTGTCGTCCTCGATCGCGGCGACGATCGCGTATGCGACGCCGTCGCCCCAGCGCCCTGCCGCGATCGATGCGGTCACCGCGCTGTCGCTCGCGAGCGCTTCGCGCAACCGGTCGGCGCCCACGAGCGCGACCCAGTCGGTCCCGGGGTCGATGCGATAGGAAAAGAGGGTCGTGAACTCGCTGCCCCTGAGGGAGATGACCGCGGTCCCCTCAGCGCGGAGCAGCGTGGCCGCGTGTTCGAGCCTCTCAGGCCAGCGAGCCGTCGAGTTGACGGGACGACCTCCCCGATCCCCGAAGCGTGGGGCTGAGGCGATTCTACGGACGGGCGTGCCGCATCCGGCGTCGGTGGCACGTCAAATGCCGCCCGTGGCAGGGTGACGATGCGGCTCGGCCCGGAGCACGACCGCGAGCTGGACGAGCGCGAGGACACCGGCCCCCAGACGATGGCCGAGCTCCTCGCCGAGGCGGAGCGCGAGGAGCAGGCCTTCCGGCCGCTCCGTTCGGGAGAGACCGTCGAGGGAACGGTCGCGGGGATCACCGGTGACGAGGTGCTGGTGGACCTGGCCGGCCGGTCCGCGGGCATCCTGTCGCTGCGCGAGGCGGTCGGCGCGCTCGGCGAGCCGCCGGACGTCGGCGACACGGTCTTCGCGCTCGTGGTCCAGCCCGAGGGTCCGCAGGGCCACGCGGTCCTGTCGCTGCGGCGCGCGCGCAGCGCGCGGCGCTGGCAGGAGATGTCCGAGAAGCAAAGGAGCGGCGACGTGCTTCAGGCGCCGGTCGTCGAGGCGAACCGCGGCGGGGTGGTCGTGGACCTCGGCATCCGGGGCTTCGTGCCGCTCTCGCAGCTCGCGTCGCTCGGCGCGCTCGACCGGCCGACCGAGGGAGAGGGTGTGCCGGACGCGGTCCGGGCCCTCGTGGGCAAGGACCTGACGTTGAAGGTCATCGAGGTCGACCAGAAGCGCAACCGACTGATCCTTTCCGAGAAGGCCGCGACCCAGGAGCTGCGCCGGCAACGCAAGGCCCGGGCGGCGGCGCAGCTGAAGGTCGGTGACGTGCTCGAGGGAAGCGTGACCCACGTCACCGGCTTCGGGTTGTTCGTCGACGTGGGCATCGCGGACGGACTGGTGCATCGCTCGGAGATCACCTGGGACAAGGGCGTGAACCCGATGACCGTCCACTCGGTCGGCGATCCGGTGAAGGTGGTCGTGACCGCGATCGACCCGGACAAGGAGCGCATTTCGCTCTCCATCAAGAAGCTCGAGAACGATCCCTGGACCCGGGTGGGGTCCGACTTCGCCGAGGGCGGCAGCTACGACGCGGAGATCACGCGACTCATGCCATTCGGCGCGTTCGCCCGCATCGCCGACGGATTAGAAGGGCTCATCCACGTGAGTGAGCTTGCCTCGCACCGCGTCGCGGAGCCCGGGGACGCCGTCCACGTGGGGGACCGCGTCCGGGTGAAGGTGGTGGGGGTCGATCCCGAGCGCAGGCGACTTTCTCTGTCGATCCGGCAGGCGGACGGGCAGAACCAGCACCCTCCGAACGTATAATCGGAACAAGATGCCAACTACCTCCGTATACCTCGCAGAGGCCATCTGATGGGACCGTTCGACCGCTTCAACGACCGCGCCAAGCGAGTGCTGGCGCTCGCCCAGGATGAGGCCATCCGCTTCAACCACAACTACATCGGCACCGAGCACCTGCTGCTCGGCCTGGTCCGTGAAGGCGAGGGCGTCGCCGCCCGGGTGCTCGATTCGCTCGGCGTAGAGCTGTCGAAGGTCCGCACCGCCGTCGAGTTCATCATCGGCCGCGGCGACTCGACCACCTCCCCGAGCGAGATCACGCTCTCGCCGCGTACGAAGAAGGTGATCGAGCTCGCGATCGACGAGGCCCGCAAGCTTGGCCACAGCCACGTCGGCACGGAGCACCTCCTGCTCGGTCTCGTCCGGGAGGGCGAGGGGATCGCCTCCGGCGTCCTCGAGTCGCTCGGCGTGTCGCTCGAGAAGGTCCGCCATCAGGTCATCGCGACGCTCGGCCAGCAGCACCCTGCGACGCAGGAGGCCGCCGGCGCGGGCGCGAAGTCCGGCAGCTCCAAGACCCCGACGCTCGACCAGCTCGGCGTGAACCTCACCGCGATGTCGAAGGCCGGCCAGCTCGATCCGGTCATCGGCCGCGAGAAGGAGATCGAGCGGGTCATCCAGATCCTCTCTCGGCGCACGAAGAACAACCCCGCGCTCATCGGCGAGCCCGGCGTCGGCAAGACCGCGATCGCCGAGGGCCTCGCGCACCGGATCGTGAAGGGCGACGTGCCCGAGACGCTCCAGGGCAAGCGCGTCCTGACGCTCGACATCGGATCGCTCGTCGCCGGTACGAAGTACCGCGGTGAATTCGAGGAGCGCCTCAAGAAGATCATCGAGGAGCTCCGCCACGCGCACGACGTCGTGCTCTTCATCGACGAGCTGCACACGCTCGTCGGCGCGGGGGCGGCCGAGGGCGCGGTCGACGCGGCGAACATCCTGAAGCCGTCGCTCGCCCGCGGCGAGCTGCAGTGCATCGGCGCGACGACGCTCGACGAGTTCCGG
This sequence comes from Candidatus Limnocylindria bacterium, assembly GCA_036394215.1. Classification (GTDB taxonomy): domain Bacteria; phylum Chloroflexota; class Limnocylindria; order P2-11E; family P2-11E; genus UBA4735. The sequence goes on along the minus strand of DASWFN010000142.1, from coordinate 14,547 downwards.
AAGTACATCGAGCGCGACGCGGCCCTCGAGCGCCGGTTCCAGCCGGTCATGGTCGAGGAGCCGTCGATCGAGGAGACCCAGCAGATCCTCATGGGGATCCGCTCGCGCTACGAGGAGCACCACAAGGTCTCGATCAGCGACGACGCGGTGAAGGCGTCGGCCGAGCTCTCGGCCCGCTACATCACCGACCGGTTCCTCCCGGACAAGGCCATCGACCTCATGGACGAGGCCGCGAGCCGGGTCCGGCTCCGCTACTCGACCCTTCCGGCCGAGATGAAGGAGGCCCAGAAGGAGCTCGACCGGGTCGGTACCGAGAAGGAAGCCGCGATGGAGGCCCAGCAGTACGAGCTCGCTTCGACGCTGCGGCAGGCCGAGCGGGTCCAGCAGGACAAGCTGCAGCAGTCCAAGGCCGACTGGCTGCTCGCGCAGTCGCAGAAGCGCCCCGAGGTCACCGACGAGGACATCGCCGAGGTCGTCTCGATGTGGACCGGGATCCCGGTCCGCCGTCTGGCGGAGGAGGAGACCCAGAAGCTCCTCAAGATGGAGGAGGCCCTCCACGCGAAGGTCGTCGGCCAGGACGAGGCGATCAAGACGATCAGCCGCGCCGTCCGCCGCGCGCGCGCCGGCCTCAAGGACCCGCGCCGCCCGATCGGCGCGTTCTTCTTCGTCGGCCCGACCGGTACCGGCAAGACGCACCTCGCCCGGAACCTCGCCGAGTTCATGTTCGGCAACGCCGACAACATGGTGAAGATCGACATGTCCGACTACATGGAGCGGCACAACGTGTCGCGCCTCGTCGGATCGCCGCCCGGCTACGTCGGATACGAAGAGGGCGGCCAGCTCACCGAGACCGTCCGGCGCAAGAGCTACTGCGTCATCCTGCTGGACGAGATCGAGAAGGCCCACCCGGAGGTCTTCAACATCCTGCTGCAGATCTTCGACGAGGGCCGGCTGTCCGACGCGAAGGGCCGGACCGTGGACTTCCGCAACACGATCATCATCATGACCAGCAACCTCGCGCAGAAGATGCTGAAGAGCGAGGGCGCGCTCGGCTTCCGCGCGAAGGGCACGGGCGACGACCCGGAGACCCAGGCCGCGTACGAGCACATGAAGGAGCGCGTCAACGACGAGATGAAGCGGTTCTTCCGCCCGGAATTCCTGAACCGGATCGACGCGACCGTCGTCTTCCAGCCGCTGACGAAGCCCGAGATCCGCAAGATCGTGGAGATCGAGCTCCAGGGCGTGAAGAAGCAGCTCGCTTCGCAGGAGATGACGCTCGTCGTCACCGACGAGGCGAAGGACCACATCGCGACCGTGGGCTATGACACGAACTTCGGCGCGCGCCCGCTCGGCCGCGCGATCCAGAACGAGATCGCCGATCCGCTCGCCGAGATGCTGCTCCTCGCGACGTTCGCGCCCGGCGACTGGGTGAAGATCGACGCGGTCGAGGGGAAGCTCGCGATCACGAAGACCGACCCGGTGCCCGACGAGGCCGCGCGCAAGCCGGAGCCCGTCGCCCCCTAGCATCGGCCGGTGCCGCTCGAGCTGATCCGCGCGCGCGACGCCGACGACTTCGAACGACTCGCCTTCGCGTTCCTTGGCGCCCGCGAGGCCGAACACAACCTGCTCTTCGGCATCGTGGCCGGCGTCCGCGCGGGCATGTACGACGAGCCGCCGTACTTCGCCGTCGTGCGCGACGGTGCCAGGGTCGTCGCCGCGGCGCTGCGGACCCCTCCGTTCAACCTGATCCTCTCGGCGATCGACGACGAGCGGGCGGTCCCGCTCTTCGCGGAGGACGCGAGCCGTTGGTGGGCCGACCTGCCGGGCATCGGCGCGCAGAAGCGAGACGCGAAGGCATTCGCCTCGCTGTGGAGCGAGCGCACCGGCGCGCGGGCAGCGCTCCACTCGGAGCAGCGCATCTACCGCCTCGCGACGGTGATCCCGCCGCGGCCCGCCGGCGGGCGCCTGCGGCGCGCTGAGCCGGCGGACGTGCCGCTCGTGGCGGAATGGCTCCGGTCGTTCTCGGAGGAGGCGCTGCGGCATTCGCCCGAGGTCGATCAGTCGCGGATCGCCGCGGAGCGGTTCGTGTCCGGTCTGGGCGGACGGGCGATGTACCTGTGGAACGCCGACGGTCCCGTCGCGATGACGGCGGTCGTGGCGCTCACGCCCAACGGCAGCCGCATCGGCGCGGTGTACACGCGGCCGGAGCTGCGCCGCCGCGGCTACGCGAGCGCGCTCGTCGCGGCGGTGAGCCAGGGCGAGCTCGCCGCGGGCCGGCGGTTCTGTTTCCTGTTCACCGACCTCGCGAATCCGACGTCGAACAAGATCTACCAGGCGATCGGCTACGAGCCGGTCTGCGACGTCGACGAGTACCGCTTCGAGGTCGCGTCGCCCTTGGCCTGAGCGTTTTCGGGCCGGTCAAGCGCACCCCGATACTTGAACGATGCCCAAGGCAGCGCCCAAGACCGCCTTCGTCTGCCAGCAATGCGGGAACGACTTCCCGAAGTGGATCGGCCGTTGCCCGCAGTGCGGCGGGTGGAACACGCTCGTCGAGGAGCGTGTCGTCGCCCCGCAGAAGGGCCGCGGCGGACCGGTGCGCGCGCCCCGCGAGCCGATCGCGCTCGACAGCGTCCCGAACGACGCTGAAGCCCGCATCCCGACCGGGATCGCGGAGCTCGATCGGGTCCTCGGCGGCGGCATCGTCCGCGGGTCGCTCGTCCTGCTCGGCGGGGATCCGGGGATCGGGAAGAGCTCGCTGCTCATGCAGGCGTCCGCCAGCCTCAGCGGGCGCGGTCCGGTCCTCTACGTCTCCGGTGAGGAGTCGGCGGCGCAGGTCAAGCTCCGCGCGCGGCGGTTCGGCATCGAGGGCGGCAACATCCTCGTGCTCGCGGAGACCGACCTCGGCTCCGTGATCGAAGCGATCCGCCGGGTGAAGCCGATCTTCTGCGTGATCGACTCGATCCAGACGATGAGCTCGGACATCATCGGCTCGGCCGCCGGCGGCGTGTCGCAGCTGCGCGAATGCGCGGCCCGGCTCCTCGAGGTCGCGAAGGGCGACGATGTCCCGATCTTCCTCGTCGGTCACGTGACGAAGGAGGGCAACGTCGCGGGGCCGCGGGTGCTCGAGCACATCGTCGACGCGGTCCTCTATCTCGAGGGCGAGCGCTTCCACGCGTTCCGCGTGCTGCGCGGCACGAAGAACCGGTTCGGCTCGACCGACGAGGTCGGCGTGTTCGAGATGGGGGAGAGCGGCCTTCGCGAGGTCGTGAACCCGTCCGAGGTCTTCCTCGAAGAGCGGAGCCGCGGCGTCGCCGGCAGCGTCGTCGTCCCGACGATCGAAGGGACGCGGCCGCTGCTCGTCGAGATCCAGGCGCTCGTGACGCCGACGAGCTTCGGGCTGCCGCGGCGCACGGTGAACGGTGTCGATCCGCAGCGCATCGCGCTCCTCCTCGCGGTGCTCACGAAGCGCGCGGGGCTGAGCAGCGGCGCGCACGACGTGTACGTGAATCTCGTCGGGGGCTTGCGCATCCGCGAGCCTGCGACCGACCTCGGCGTCGCGGTGGCCGTCGCGTCAGCCCTGCGCGACCGGCCGGCCGACCCGCGAACGGTCTTCCTGGGCGAGCTCGGGCTCGGCGGCGAGCTGCGGCGGGTCCAACGGCTCGCCGCCCGATTGAAGGAGGCCGAGCGCCTGGGCTTCGAGCGGGCGATCGTCCCAGCCGCGAGCGCCGCCGACCGCGACGGCGCCAAGCTGGACGTGATCGGCGTCGCCACGCTGCGCGACGCACTCACCCGTTCGGGTATTTCGGACGGGTGACCGGGCGTATCCTTCCTCGCATGTTCTTCGATCTCGCGCGGCGGACGGCGGCCGGCGGCCACATCGTCTTCGGTCGGGCCTGCGCGTCTCCGCAGACGAATGGAAAGGAGCGGGCAAAGCTGTGGTCTTCCTCAGATTCGGCGGGGCGCTCATCGGCTTCTTCTTCGGTTTCTTCCTTGCCGCGGAGCTGCTCCAGGTCAGCCAAGTCACGCCACTCAGTAACCAAGTTCTTGTCGTCTTTCTCCTCGCCGTGGCGTGCGCGATCCTCGGATGGCTCGGTGCTCCCTACGCGACCGTTCAGCCCAGCGCGTGGCTCGTCTCGCGCATCCGCGAGATGGCCGCTGGCGACCTTCTCGCCGGCGCGATGGGCGGTGGCGTCGGGCTCATCTTCGGGCTCTTCCTCGCGTTCCCGCTGTCCTTCCTTCCAGGCGAGCTAGGCCGGTACGCGCCCCTCGTCGGGGCGGTCGCGCTCAGCGTGCTCGGCACCTTGGCCGGGACGATCAAACGCGCCGACCTCCGGGAGGCGGTGCGAGAGATCCGTGGAGGTCGCAAGGAACGGGCGGGTGACCGCGTGCTCCTGGATACCTCGGTGATCATCGACGGGCGCGTCGCGGACGTCGTCCGCGCCGGCTTCATCCGCGGCACGCTCGTCGTGCCGCGGTTCATCCTCGCGGAGCTCCAGTTCTTCGCGGACTCGGGGGACGGTACGCGCCGCGAACGCGGACGCCGCGGCCTCGAGATGCTCGCCAAGATGCAAAAGGAATCGACCGTCCGCGTCGAGATCGATGACGAGGATCCGGTCGGCGACGGTGCCGACGGCAAGCTCGTCGCGCTGGCACGGGCCCGCCACGTGGCGATCGTCACGAACGACTACGGATTGAATCGCGTGGCCGAGCTGCACGGGGTCACCGTGCTGAACGTGAACGACCTCGCGAAGGCGGTGCGCCCGGTCGTGCTGCCGGGCGAAGAGATCCACGTGCGGGTCATCCAGGAAGGAAAGGAAGCCGGACAGGGCGTCGGCTATCTCGAGGACGGGACGATGATCGTCGTCGAGAACGGTGCGCGGTCGGTGGGCAACGAGATCCCGGTCACGGTCATGCGCGTGCTGCAGACCGTCGGCGGCCGGATGATCTTCGCCCAGCCGCGCGGCGAGGTCGTCGACGCGCGACGGCCGCGGGTCGTCGGCCACTGACCACTCGGTGAGCGCGGGGCTCGCGATCCTCGCGGCCGGCAGCTCGAGCCGCGCCGGCACCGACAAGGTCACGCTCGAGCTCGGCGGGCATGCGGTCCTGCTCTGGTCGCTCGCGGCGGCCAGGGCATCGGGCGCGTACGACGCGATCGTCGTCGTCGCGCCACCGGAGCGCCTGTCCGCGATCGCGCGGGTCGTCGGCGACCGGGTCCCGGTCGTGCCCGGCGGCGCGACGCGGACGGCGTCGAGCTGGGCCGGGCTCGACGCGCTCCGCGGCAGCGACGTCATCGCGATCCACGACGCCGCGCGGCCGTTCGCCTCGCCCTCGCTCTTCGCGAAGGTCGTGGCGGTTGCGACCGAATACGGGAGCGCGGTCCCGGGCCTGGCCATCGCCGAGACCGTCCGCCGCGCCGACCAGGCCGGCCGGGCGGTGGAAGAGGTGGATCGCAACGGGCTCTGGACGGCGCAGACGCCGCAGGCGTTCGGGCGGGCGTTGCTCGAGCGCGCGCGTGCGGCCGCGGGCACCCGGATCTTCACCGACGACGCCGCGGCGGTCATCGCGATGAACGAGGACGTCCGCCTGGTGCCCGGCGAGCGCAGGAACTTCAAGCTGACATCATCCGAGGACGTCGCCTACGCCCGCGAGCTCGCCGACAAGGGGCTGGTGGCCATCGCCGCCCAGCCGCTGCCCCGATGACGGTGGTCCGGAGCGGGATTGGGTACGATATCCATCGTCTCGTCGCTGGCCGCCGGCTGGTGCTCGGCGGCGTCGCGATCGATCATCCGACGGGGCTGGCGGGACACTCCGATGGCGACGTCCTCGCGCACGCGGTCATGGACGCGCTCCTCGGAGCCACGGCGCTCGGCGATCTCGGGACGCACTTCCCGAGCGATGATCCGGCGTATGCCGGCGCGGACAGCCTGCGGCTCCTCGAACGGGTCGTGGAGCTGGTCGCGACGGCCGGATACCGGATCGGCTCGGTGGACGCCTCGGTCATCGCCCAGGCACCGCGACTCGCACCGCACCTCGCGGGCATGCGCGACCGGCTCTCGCGGGCGCTCGGTGTCGAGTACCTCGCGGTGAGCGTCAAGGCGACGACGAATGACGGGCTCGGCATCGTCGGCGCCGGCGAGGCCATCGCCACGTTGGCGACGGTGATCGTGGAGAGGAACGAGCCCTAAGGGGCACGACGAGCGAGTCGGACCGCCGGGGCATTTCCCGCGGAGCGGGAAACAGACAAGGAGTCGCGCTATCGCGATCCAGCTCTTCAACAGCGCCACGCGCACGGTCGAGCCGTTCACGCCCATTCGTCCGGGCGAGGTCGGCGTCTATAACTGCGGGCCGACCGTCTACGACTATCAGCACATCGGCAACCTCTACGGCTACATCGCCGCGGATGTGGTGCGCCGGACCTTCGAGTACCTCGGCTTCCGTGTGAGGCAGGTGATGAACGTCACCGATGTCGGCCATCTCGTCGGCGACGCGGACACCGCGGCGCAGGACAAGATGGCGATCGCGGCCGCGCGCGAACATCTCGATCCGCTGAGGATGGCGGAGCGCTACACGGCGCAGTTCATGATCGACCGCCGCAAGCTGCACATCCTCGATCCGCACGTCGTCTGCAAGGCGACCGAGCACATCCCCGAGATGATCGCGCTCATCGAGCGGCTCATCGCGAAGGGCCATGCGTATGTCGCGGCGGACGGCGTGTACTTCGACACGACGACGTTCCCCGGCTACGGGACCCGCCTCAACCCCGAGCCGCCCGACAGCCGCGAGGCCGGGGCGCGCGTCGAGATCAACCCGAACAAGCGCAACCCGTTCGACTTCGCGCTCTGGCGCGCCGCGAAGCAGGGCGACCTCCAACAATGGGATTCGCCGTGGGGCCGTGGGAATCCGGGATGGCACATCGAGTGCTCGGCCATGTCGATGAAATACCTCGGCGAGACCTTCGACCTGCACTCCGGCGGAGAGGATCACCTCTTCCCGCACCACGAGTGCGAGATCGCGCAATCGGAGGCCGCGACCGGCAGGCAGTTCGTGAGATATTGGCTGCATCACCATTTCCTGAAGCTCGACAGCACGAAGATGGCGAAGTCGGCAGGCGGGTTCTTCCGCCTCGACGACCTCATCGGGCGCGGCCACGACCCGCTCGCGTTCCGGATGCTCGCCCTCGGCGTGAGCTATCGAAAGGGGCTCGATTTCACCTGGGACGCGCTCGCCGAGGCGGGCCGCCGGCTCGAGGCGTGGCGGACGCAGGTCCGCGAGGCGATCCAGGCGGGCGGCGCGCCCGGCGTCGTGGAGCAGGATGATCCGATCCGCGCCGCGTTCGCGGACGCCGTGGGCGACGATTTCAACACGCCGCGGGCGCTCGCGCAGGCTGAAGCCGCAATGAAGCTCGTGAATTCGACCGACGGCGCAAGCCGCGACCGCGGCCTCGGCTTGGTCTTCGACATGGACCGCGTGCTCGGCCTCGGTCTCCAGGCGAGCGCGACGACGCGCGACGAGCTCGGCGAGCCGGAGCGCGCGCTGTTCGATGAACGCGCCGCGGCGCGCGCGGCCGGCGACTACAAGCGATCGGACGAGCTGCGCGTCGCGCTCGAGGAGCGCGGCATCAAGGTCAAGGACACGAAAGACGGCGCTCGGTGGGAGCGCATCTCCACCGCGAAAGGAAGTGCACGATGACCGAGGAATCCGAAGGCGGGACCCCGGGCGAGGGTCACGCGCAGCAGAGCGACAGCGCACCGCCGGAGAGCAGCGCGCCGCGGGAGCCGGGTCAGCAGGGCCAGCCCGGTTCGGCCGGCGCACCCGGTTCCTTCGATCCGAACAGCCGGCGGCCACGGCGCCGCGGCCGCCGCGGACGCGGGGGCGGCGTCGGCACGCCGCAGCCGTTCCGTCCGATGCCGCAGGGGGCCCGTCCGGGCCAGCCATTCCGCGGTCCCGCGCGCGGACCGGGCTTCGTGTCGCGGCCCGCACCGCGGCCCGCGCCACGCCCGCTGGACGACGAAAGCGCGCTCCAGGCGCGCGAGCTCGCGGCTTACGAGCGGCGCCAGCAACAGCAGCAGCGTCGAACGACCGGCGGCTGGCGGCCGGGCGCGCCCTTCCGCGGACCGGCGATGGGCATCGGGGGTGGTCCGCGGCCGTTCCGCGGCGGCGGCACGTCCCAGTACAGCGAGCAGATCCGCCGGGCGACGTCGGGGCCGGCACGCGGCGCCGCGCCGTCGCACGAGGCCGGTGAGCCGATCGCCGGCCCGCACGCGGTGCTCGAGGCGATGCGCGCCGGACGCGCGATCCGCAAGCTCTATATCTCGCAGGACCGCAGTCTCCGCACCGGCCCGGTGAACGATCTCATCGCCGAGGCCCAGGAGCGGCGCGTCTTCGTGAACTACCTCGACAAGCTCGATCTTTCGCGACTTTCGCCGGTCGAGAACCACCAGGGCGTCGTCGCGATCTTCGAAGGTCGCGCCGGCGTGGACCTCGACGAGCTCATGGTCCACCTGGATGCGACGAACGACGCGCCGCTCGTGCTCGTCGTCGACTCGCTGCAGGATCCGCAGAACTTCGGAGTGCTCCTCCGCTCGGCGGAGGGCGCGGGCGTCGACGGCGTCGTCATCCCGCGGCATCGCGCGGTCGGCCTCACACCGGCCGTCGCGAAGACGAGCGCCGGTGCGTCGGAGCATCTGCTCGTGGCCGAGGTCGCGAACCTCCGGCAGGCCATCGATTCGCTCAAGGAGAAGGGCCTCTGGGTCGTCGGCGCCGACGAGACCGGTGACCTCCTCTACGACGAGGTCGACTACCGCGGACCGACCGGCATCGTGATCGGCGGCGAGGGCGAAGGCATCCGCCGGCTCGTGCTCGAAGGCTGCGACCAGGTCGTCCGCATCCCGATGGAGGGACGGATCGCGTCCCTCAACGCAGCCGCCGCCGGGACGGTCGTCCTCTATGAGGCGCTGCGGCAGCGCCGCCGCGACGCGGCGCCGCCGGGCACGCAGACCCCGCGGCCGCAGCCGGCCGAGGCCGCGATCGCGGGTGAGACCGACGAGCTCGCGGAGACGCCCGAGCTCGAGGACGGTCTTGCGATCGAGACCGACGAGGTCGACGCGCCCGCGCACGACGAGGAGCCGATCGAGGAAGAGGTCGACGACCTGCTGGCCGAGGACGGTGAGGTCGAGCCCGAGGCCGCGGTGGCGCCGGTCCCCGCGGCACCGAAGGTGCCACGCAAGACGGCGGCGAGGAAGACCGGCAAGAAGACGACGCCGAAGACGGAGGACTGATCATGGCCAAGCCCGAGCCGACCGAGGAAGAGGGCGTCTGGGAGCTGCGCGGCGGCAAGCCGCGAGCGGTGTCGCCTCGTCCGAAGGCGATCAGGCATCGGGAGGACGTCGACTACAACAACCCGTACCGATACAAGATCGAGCGGGTCTGGTGGGACGGCAAGGTCGTGTTCGCGAGCGAGCAGGGCGAGCTCGACGTCGATCCGAAGAAGGTGAAGGTCGCGCAGGAGTACCAGATCGTCTACAAGGTCGCGCTCGACGCGAAGGGGAAGCTGCGCCGCGAGCCCGCGCGGGTGAAGGGCCAGTTGAACATCTACGACTCGATCCCCGGCATGAAGAAGTACAGCCCGATCTGGCAGTTCAACTACGTCGTCGTGCCGCGGGACTACCAGCCGAACGCGCTCCGCTCGGAGAAGGACTGCCTCAAGAGCGGCTACGAGATCGTTCGGAGCACGGTCTTCGAGAACTGACCGGTCATCTAGGTCCCACGGTCGTGGGACTCGCAGCCAACGGGTAGCCTTGAGGCAACGCCGGGGTAGCTCAGTTGGCAGAGCAGGGCTTTTGTAAAGCTCAGGTCGCGGGTTCGACCCCCGCTCCCGGCTCCGGGGACGGCTAGCGGGCGAGGCCCTCGGCGACGCGGATGTGGTCCTTGCCCGCATGCTTCACGTCGATGAGCGCGCGGTCCGCCGCGCGGATCAGCTCGTCGAGGTCGGTCGCGCCTCCGCGGATCGCGACGATACCGACCGATGCGGTGACGCTGACGTCCGCACTGCCGGTCACGCCCGCGACGATGGTGCGGATGCGCTGGAGGATGCGCTGCGCCTCGGGCGTGCCGCAGGACTCCAGAAAGACGACGAACTCGTCGCCGCCGTATCGCGCGGCGACATCCGACGGCCGGAGGTTCGCGCGAATGGCGGCTGCCACCATGCGCAGGACCTCGTCACCGGCCGGATGCCCGCGTGAGTCGTTCACAGCTTTGAAGCCGTCGAGGTCGAGCACCGCGAGCGCCGACGTCGCGTTGCCCGCGCGCTCGAGACGCTTCACCACCACCTCGTGGAACGCACGTCGGTTGAGGAGTCCCGTCGTCGAGTCGCGCTCGGCGTGCGTCTCGATCGTGCGGTAGTGCTCGCGGTCGGCGCCGTACAGCAGCACGAAGCCGACGGTGAAGAGCGCGAGCGTGACGACCTCGAGCAGCGCGGCCGCATCCGCGGTCTGCGAGGTGCCGAATGCATCCAATCCTGTGCGCACCACGAGACTCAACGACGCCGCCGCGAAGAACAGCCAGGAGCGCACCCGCCTCGGACGGCCGCCGCCGCGAAGTGTCGAAACGGTCACAGCTACGAGAGCGATCGCGAGCGCGAGATCAGCGGTCGCAGCGAACGCGTGGAGGGTCACGCGACAAGGATGCGCCGGTCGGCAAGGGCCGCGGTCGCAATCGTGTGTAGACACGCTGCCAGCCGCGCAAGAGCCATTGACCGTACCTTCGGGGAGGCGCTTTCTACCCCCTACGACTAGGGGAGGCGACCGGGTGACGTCACGGTGGGCGCGCGCGGCGGTGCGCTGGCTGGCTGCGATCGTGGTCGTCGCCGTCCTGGCGACGAGCGCGATCACGGACGCGGACGCCGCCGGCAACGCGACCAAGATCGACCCCGCGCTCCTCGCGCAGGCCAAGGCCAACCCGGACCAGGAGTTCTCGGTCATCGTCCGCGCGACCCCGAAGGAGCGCGCGGCGCCCAAGCCCGCCAGCAATGGCGACCGCCAGGCGGTCCGTGCAAAGTCCGCGATCGAGCGGGCGAACGGGCGGGTGGGTCACGGGCTCTCGATCGTTGGCGGCGCGTCGGCGAAGCTACGCGGCGCCGCCGTCCTCGCGCTGTCTCACGACAGCGACGTGAGCTACATCTCGAGCGACTACGTCCTACGCGCGAAGTTCGATCCGGTCGCCGGTGCTCCGCTCGCCGCGACGCCGGGCATCGTCGAGACGAACGCACCCGCGGCCTGGACGCAGTACGGCGTGACCGGCAAGGGCATCGGCGTCGCCATCGTGGACAGCGGCATCGCGGCGCATCCCGATCTCGCCGGCCGCATCGTGGCGTCGGTCGACTTCACGAGCGGCGTACCCGGCGCGGTCGTGGCCGGGCCGGCCGATCCGGGCGGGCACGGCACGCACGTCGCCGGTCTCGTCGGCGGCGACGGCACGGCGTCCGGCGGCGCGTTCACCGGCACCGCTCCGGGCGCGGACCTCCTCGACGTCCGAGTCATCGGCGCGACCGGCTCGACCGACGTCTCGACGGTCCTGCGCGGCCTTCAGTGGGTCGTCGCGAACCGGGCGACCTACAACATCCGCGTCGTCAACCTCTCGCTGGGCGCGACGGTCAGCACGAGCTACGCGCAGGACCCGCTCGCGACGGCCGTCGAGGTGCTCACCTTCGCGAACATCGCCGTCGTCGTGTCCGCAGGCAACAGCGGACCGAACGACTCGACGATCACGACCCCGGCCTTCGATCCGTTCGTGATCACGGTCGGCGCGGTCGACGACAGCGGGACGCAGGCGCCCGATGACGATCTCGTGCCGGCCTGGAGCTCGCGGGGTGCCACGGCGTTCGACGGCATCGCGAAGCCCGATCTCGTCGCGCCCGGCCGAAAGATGGTCAGCCTCCGCTCCGCGGGCAGCACGCTCGACCAGCTCTATCCGGAGCGGCAGGTCGCGGGCATCGACCCGCTGGCCCCGGCGTACTTCCGGCTCTCCGGCACGTCGATGTCGGCGCCGGTGGTCGCGGGCATCGTCGCGCTCATGCTCGAGCGAGACCCGCGCCTGACGCCGGCGCAGGTGAAGCATCGGCTGCGGACGACGGCGACGCCGCTCGCGTTCGGGACCCCGACGTCCACCGGCGCGGGCATGGTGAACGCCCTCGCCGCCGTCGCGGCGGCCGATCCGGCCGCAGACCTGTCGACGTACCGGGTCAGCGACGGATTCGCGACCCAGATGCGCACGTACATCACCGGCCAGCCGATCGTGTGGCGCGATCCGCTCTACAACGGCGGCGTCGACAGCATGGGCAGGCCATGGGCGGCCATCACCTGGGACACCGCCGTTTGGGATCCCATCACCTGGCAGAACATCGCCTGGGAGTCGTTCACATGGACGGGTATCGCGTGGGAAGGCATGGCCTGGGAAGGCATCGCGTGGGAAACGACCACGCTCGCCGTCGGGACCCTCTCCGGCGCGGGGACCGGCTGGGTGCTGGTCGACTGATGAAGCAGCAGGTCGCGATCGCGTACATCGCCGTCGTCGCCGGGCTCGGCGTCCTCTGCTTCGCGACGAGCTCGCTCGACATCCGGAGCACGGCCGCGCTCGATCCGCTGATGTTCGTGCTGATCCTCGTGCTCGCCGGCATCGCGCAACGCAATCCGGTGATGCTGTTCCGCTCGAGCTCGATCTCGGTCGCGTTCGCCGTCGAGATCGCCGCGTACGTCCTCTTCGGCACGGGCGTCGCGCTCTGGGCCGCGCTCGTCGTCGCGGTGGTGAACGCCTACACCCCCAAGCAGAAACCGTTCCGCAAGGTCGCCTTCAACTTCGGCCAATTCACGGTCGCGGCCTACCTCGCGTCGACGACCTACCAGCTCGTCGGCGGCGCCGTGCCGCCGGGGGCCGTCGTCCCGACGCTCCTCGCCGTGGCGGTCTCGGCGGTCGTGTACTTCGCCGTGAACAGCGGGCTGACCGCCGGCGTCATCGCGCTCACCTCGCAGGCGAGCTTCTTCGCGGTCTGGCGGCAGAACTTCGCGTGGATGCCGATCAACTTCCTCGCCACGGCGCTGAACGGCGCGGCGCTCTCGCTCGCGTACCAGGCCCTCGGCGCCATCGGGGTCCTGGTGTTCGTCCTGCCGCTCATGATCGCCTGGTACTCGTTCCGGATGTACATGACGAAGTCGACGCAGCTCCAGGAGCGGAACCGCGAGCTCCTCACGATGAACGAGAGCCTCGCGCGCACCGCGTCGCGGCTCGAGGAATCCCACGTGTCGGTGATCGCCGCGCTGTTGGGCTCCCTCGCCGCGAAGGATCGCTACACCCAGGGCCACTCGGCCGCGACGATGCATCACGCCCTCGCGGTGGCGCGATCGCTCGGACTCGGTCCGGACGAGGTCGCCGCCGTGAACCTGGGCGCGCTCTTCCACGACATCGGCAAGATCGGCATCCCGGAGCACATCCTCCGCAAGCCGACCCAGCTGTCCGAGGAGGAGTGGACGGAGATGAAGACCCACCCCGTGATCGGTGCGAACCTGCTCGGCGAGGTGCCGAACCTCGAGCGGATCCGGCCGATCGTGCTCGCGCATCACGAGCGCTACGACGGGACCGGCTACCCGAACGGCTTGAAGGGCGACCAGATCCCGCTCGCCGCCCAGATCATCGCCGTCGCCGACACCTATGAGGCGATGACGTCATCCCGTACCTACCGCCAGGCGCTGACCCACGACGCGGCGATCGCCGAGCTGCGCCGGGTATCAGGCACCCAGCTGAACCCCACGGTGGTCAATGCGTTCGTCCGCCAGATCGAGAGCGCGCCGCGCGACGCGGCGCAGGCCCACGACGACATCGAGCACGTGCACGTCCGCGAGCGCGCGGTCGAGGCGGTCCGGCTCCAGACCTAACCGGCGCGTCGCTGATCCCGGAATGCGACGGCGCCCCGGATAACTTCGCGCGCGCCGCCCCCGTTGAAGGACCGACGGAAGGTAGGACTTTCGGGGGAGGCCGTTTGGCTATCCGGATCGGCGACCAGGCGAGCCATCGGGAGCGACCGACATTCGGGGATGTCGTCGCGGTCGTCCGCGCCTACGTCGCTGCGTTGCGGCCGGATGCCGTTACGTGGCCGGTGGCGGGCAAGCGCGCCGCGTTCGTCGGACTGGGCGCTTCGACGCTCGCACTCCTCTGTATCGAGGCGTTCTTCGTCGGTCCGCTCGGTCGCGCGATGCTCGTGCTCCCGGTCCTTGGGATCGCGATGAGCGCGACCGCCGCGTGGTTCGCGCCCGCGCAGGATCCGAAGGCCGTCGCCGCGCGCGAGGCAGCGCTGCGCGCGGAGCTGGACACGCTGTCGGATTCACGGGTCGCGCTCGTGATCCGTCAGTTCGAATGGGCGGTCAACGACGTCGAGAAGCTCCGGCAATCCGTCCGCCGCGCCGAGTCCGCGAAGCTCGCGGCGGACAAGCATGCCGCGGATCTCGAGGTCCGGGTCCGGCAGTTCCGGCAGATGGTCGAGCAGGCCCACGAGCAGCT
>DASWFN010000141.1:0-4449 GCA_036394215.1 Candidatus Limnocylindria bacterium | reverse complement strand
CGCGCTCGGGAAGGAGCGCGCCGAGGCCGCGCGCACCGCGCGCCCGGCGATCGTCGAGGTCTCGCCGCGGCTTCGCGAGCAGCAGGCGCTCGCGCTCGAAGGGCGGGAGCTCCGGTGGGCATCGGTCGCGCGCACGCTCGCGCCGATCCATGGCGTCGTGTTCGCCAACGAGGTGCTCGATGCGTTCCCGGTGCACGTGCTCGTGCGGGCCGAGGACGGCGTGCGCGAGGTCTTCGTCGACGTGAAGGACGGCGCGCTCGTCGAGGTCCTCCGCGCGCCCAGCCACCCGGACCTGCGGTACCGGGTCCCCGACACGCTGCCGCTGGGTGGCCGCTGGGAGGTCAGCCTCGGCGCCGAGAGCTGGGTGGCCCAGCTCGCCGCCGCGCTCGCGCAGGGGTACGTCATCGTCATCGACTACGGCGGCGACGAGGCCGATCTCCTGTCCCGGCTCGGGGCCGGCACGGTGCGCGGGTTCTCGCGCCATCGCCTGGTCAGCGACGCGCTCGCCGAGCCGGGAGCGCACGACCTCACCGCGAGCGTGAACGTGACCGCGATCGGCCGCGCGGCCGAGGGCGCCGGCCTGACGCTCGCCGGTGTAACGACCCAGCGGGACGCGCTCATCGGTCTCGGCGTGCGCGAGGCCTACGGCCGCCCGACCGACCCGCTCGATCAGCTGCGGGCCGCGAGCAAGCGGTCGGTGATCGACGTCCTGCTCGAGCCGAACGGGCTCGGTGCCTACACCGTGCTGGTGTTCGCGAAAGAGGCTCCGACCGAGGGACTGCGCATCCTGGCTCGGTAGACTTCCGTGATGCGTATCCGCGTCGGCTGTGAGTTCGTCTGGGAGACCACGGCGCCCGTGCCGATGCTGATGCTCGTCCGGCCGCGCGCGGACGCCGATCACATCGCGATCTACGAGTCGACGTGGAGCGATCCCGAGCTCGCCATCCACGAGTATGCGGATCTCTTCGGCAACAACTGCTGGCGGTTCGTCGCGCCGGAGGGCACCTCGGCCGTCCGCTACGACGCGGTCGTGGAGATCCCGGACACGCCCGATCCGGTCGTTCCGCACGCGGCGCTGCATCGAGTCGAGGATCTTCCGGACGACGCGCTCGTGTTCACCCTCCCGAGCCGCTACGTCGAATCCGACAAGCTGCTCGACATCGCCTGGGACCTCTTCGGGAACACCGCCCCGACCTGGGAGCGGATCCAGGCGGTCTGCGACTGGGTGCACCACAACGTCGAGTTCAAGAATGGGTCGTCCACCCCCGCCACGACCGCGTGGGACATCTATCAGCAGCGCGCCGGTGTCTGCCGGGATTTCGCGCTGCTCTCGGTCGCGCTCTGCCGTGCGCTGAACATCCCCGCGCGCTACACGTTCGGCTACCTGCCGGATATCGCCATCGAGCCGCCGGACGTGCCGATGGATTTCCACACCTGGTTCGAGGCCTACGTCGGTGGCCGCTGGTACACGTTCGACGCCCGGCACAACACCCCGCGTGTCGGCCGCGTGGTCATCGGACGCGGGCGCGACGCGGTGGACTGCGCGCTCTCGACCGCCTACGGCAGCGCGCGGCTCGCGAAGTTCACGGTGTGGTCCGACGAGATCACCGCCGAGCGGCCGGGCGGCCCGCCGCAAGAAGAGGACGCGGACAGCGCGGAGGCCGCCGCACGGGCCCGGCCCTGAACGCGCGCCCGGACTGGCCGCGGGTGGCCCGGGCCACGTTCCGCGTGCGACAGCATTACCGCTACACGTACACCGGACCCGTCTGGGACCTGCAGCAGCGCTTGATCATGATCCCGCGCGAGGTCCATCGCGATCAGCGCCTGCTGCAGCACAACCTCCAGGTGCGCGGCACCGAGGGGGACCATCGCCTGACCTGGGAGCGCGACGCGTTCGGCAATCGCGTCGCGCGCGTCGTCGCGAACCGCGTGCCCCAGGCGATCGACTTCGAAGCGGTCTTCCGCCTCGAGCGGACCACGGCGCCCGTGCCGGCGGAGGCGCCACCGTGGCGCAGCGACACCGAACGGCTCGCGTATCTGCGCCCGACCGCGCTCACCGCGCCGGACAAGCATGTGCTCGACGCCGCGCTCGACATCGCCCGGCGCGCGTCGGACGTGGCGGAGCGCGCGGAGCTCGCGCTCGAATGGACGTCGAAGGCGATCACCTACCAGTTCGGCATCACGGGCTACAGCACGCCGGCGGCGATGGCCCTGCATCTCGGCAGGGGCGTCTGTCAGGACTACGCGCACATCCTGCTGTCGGTGCTCCGCGTGCTCAACGTCCCCGCCCGGTACGTGTCGGGCCACCTCATCGGCGAGGGCGCGCCGCACGCGTGGGTCGAGGCGTTCGTCGAGCGCGAGGACGGCGGGATCGACCTCATCGGCTTCGACCCGACGCACGCGCGTCGCACTCGGCTCGATTACCTGACCGTCGCCGTCGGCCGCGACTTCGCGGACGTGTCGCCCACGTCGGGCCGGTACAGCGGCCCGGCCCTCGGACGGCTGGCCGCGACGAAGCAGGCCGAGGTCGTCGAGCTCGACGCCGTGGGAGCGGCGGTCGCATGACCGCCGACGCCCGCGTGCCCAAGGTGCCGGCGTACGTGCCCGACGGGTTCTGGGACGAGATGTTCGAGGCGCCCGGCATGGTCCGCCCGCACTACGTGGATCTCGCGCGGCGCCTCGCGACGCTCGCGGCGCCCGACGTCGCGCGTCGCCAGCGGGCGGCCGACCTCTCGTTCCAGGCACAGGGCATCACGTTCTCGCTGAATCAGGACCCGAGCGGGCCGGAGAAGACCATGCCGTTCGACCTGGTCCCGCGGATCGTCCTCGCGTCGGAGTGGTCCCGGATCGAGCGCGGCCTCGAGCAGCGCGTGCGGGCGCTCAACCTCTTCCTGCACGACATCTATCACGACCAGCGGATCCTCCGGACGAACCTCATCCCGGCCGACCTCGTGCTCGGCGCGACGGGCTACCGGCGCGAGTTCCGCAACGTCGATGTGCCGCTGGGCGTGTACACGCACGTCGTCGGCAGCGACCTGGTCCGCGACGGGCAGGGGACCTGGTACGTGCTCGAGGACAACCTACGCGTGCCGTCCGGGGTCTCGTACGTCGTGGAGAACCGCCGGGTCCTCAAGCGGGTGTGGCCGCAGATCTTCGCCGACTACCGCGTCCGTCCGGTCGAGGGCTACCCGCAGGATCTGCTCGACGTGCTGCGAGCCGTCGGGCCCGGCTCGGACGAGCCGACCGTCGTGCTGCTCACGCCCGGCCTCCACAACTCCGCCTTCTTCGAACATGCGTTCCTCGCGAAGTCGATGGGCATCGATCTCGTCCAGGGCTCTGACCTGTTCGTCGACGACGCGGCCGTGTACATGCGCACGACGCGCGGCCGGCGCCGGGTCGACGTCATCTACCGCCGCGTGGACGACGACTTTCTCGATCCCCTCGCGTTCCGGGGCGACTCGCTCCTGGGGGTCCCGGGCATGCTCGCGACGTGCCGGATGGGGCGCGTGACGATCGCGAACGCGATCGGCACCGGCGTCGCGGACGACAAGGCGATCTACGCGTACGTGCCGACGATCATCAAGTACTACCTCGGCGAGGACGAGATCCTGCCGAACGTGAAGACGTACGTCGCCGACGACGCGACGGAGCGCGCCTACATCCTCGAGCACATCGCCGAGCTCGTCGTGAAATCGGTGAACGAGAGCGGCGGCTATGGGATGCTCATCGGGCCGCATGCGCCGAAGAAGGACCTCGAGGAGTACCGCGAGCGCGTGCGGCAGAACCCGCGCGGCTACATCGCGCAGCCCACGCTCGCGCTGTCGCGCCACCCGACGTGGAGCAACGACCACCTCGAGGGCCGCCACGTCGATCTGCGGCCGTTCATCCTGTTCGGCCGCGACGTGAAGGTCACACCGGGCGGGCTGACGCGCGTCGCCTTGCGCAGCGGGTCACTCGTCGTGAACAGCTCACAGGGCGGTGGGGCCAAGGACACTTGGGTCCTGGAGGCCGACTGATGCTCAGCCGCGTCGCCGACGACCTCTACTGGGTGGCCCGCTACGTCGAGCGCGGCATCGCGGTCTCGCGCCTCGTCGACGTGACCCGGCATCTTGAGCTCGATGCCGGCGCGGAGGACTTCTGGGCGCCGCTCGTCGGCGCGATCGACCTCGAAGGCGACGACGTCCGCTTCTACCTGACGAGCGACACGATGAACCCGGATTCGCTCGTGTCGTGCGTGCGTCTGGCCCGCACGCTCGCACGGGGGATCCGCGAAGCCATCTCGAGCGAGATGTGGGAGGAGCTGAACACGCTCTACGGCTCGCTCGCGACGCCGACGACCTCGCGCGCGATACGTGGCGAGGCCATCTCCTTCGCGCGCCTCGTGCGCGAGCGGCTGCAGTCGTTCCAGGGGCTGGCGGAATCGACGCTCGCGCGCGATGAGCCGTGGCA
>DASWFN010000140.1:0-11137 GCA_036394215.1 Candidatus Limnocylindria bacterium | reverse complement strand
TCCGGAGGAGACGTACAGCCGCTGGCCGTCGTCGCTCACCGCGATCGAATCGACGACCCGGTCCTGCAGGTACCGCGAACGGACCGACAGGTCGCCCGTGTAGATGACGAGCAGGCCGCGCTCGGTCGCCGCGTAGATCCGTGTGGCGTCGGCCGAGAGCGCCGCGGGATGGTTCGGGGCGCCCGGGAGCGTCGCGGGCGCCGCCACGAGATCGATGTTCGAGCGCAACACCTTGAGGCCCGCGGTGTCGATCTCGCTCACCACACCGGCCGCGCCGTTGACCGCGTAGAGCCGCGCGCCCTTCCGCGCGAGGAGCATCGACCAGGCGGGACGGAGCGCGACCGGCACGTCGGGGATGTTGAGGATGCACTGGGCGAAGAGCTGCGTCGTGTTGAGCGCGTGGATGAATGGGCCACGACCCGGGTTGGAGTAGAGGCTGAGGAACCAGTCCCCGACCGGCACGGAGGCGTGGTACAGGCCGTTCATGACTTCGGGCTCGGCGGTCTTGATCGCGCCGAGGATCTGCGATCCGCCGAACGTGGCGACACGGACGACGTACTTCGGCGCGGGGACGAGATGTTCGATGAGGTAAAGGTTGCGGCCATCGTCGCTCACGGCGTCGAAGCTGACGTCGCCGTTCGCGCTGACGATGCGATCGAGCTTCTTGTTCGCGAGGTCGATCATCGCGAAGCGGTTGAGGGTGCCGCTGCCGGTGACCGAGACCGGAGGCGCGACGAGCACCATCCACCTGCCGTTCGCGGAGATGCCGCTCGGCGCGGGGCCGTACGAGGTCGGCACGGCCCAGCGACCGTCGAGGCTGAAGCTCACCTGCTCGAGGCCCGTCGCTGGGTCGAGTCCGCGGACGGCCGTTCGGTCGCCGCTGTCGACGGTCCAGTAGCGCGAACGGTCGGGCAGCAGCGTGCCGGGCGGGAGCGACGCCACGAGCGAATCCGTGGACGCATCGACGACAGACGTCCCCATGGACGTGGCGACGTAGAGGAGCTCGTGGGCCGGCTGGCTCGCGGCGCGCGAGACCTCGTCCTTCAGCGACCCGCAGGCCGCGACGGTCGCGATGACCGCGAGAAGGGCGGCGATCCGGCGCATGTCCCCCCTACAACGGGGGCGCCGGGCCGGTTCCCGCTACCGGAAGGTCGCGGCCATCTGGAGCGCGGTGGCCTTGTCGACTTGCGCCTCGAGCCGGAGCACGAGTCCGCCCTGCTCCCAGATGAGGGTGTTGCCGGCGAGCCGCAGCGAGTCCTGGACGAAGCCCTGGCCGCCGGTGGACGTGTAGAACACCTCGTGCGGCTGGCCTTCCATCCACGCGCCGCGGCCTCCGTTCACCGTCAGGAGCTCCAGCTTCGTGCCTTGGGGGACGACCTTGCCGAGGATCGCTGGCTCGAGGCTGCCACCGAATTCGGTCACCAGCGCCGAGAGTCCCAGCTGCGCCGACAGCGGGATGCCG
This sequence comes from Candidatus Limnocylindria bacterium, assembly GCA_036394215.1. Classification (GTDB taxonomy): domain Bacteria; phylum Chloroflexota; class Limnocylindria; order P2-11E; family P2-11E; genus UBA4735. The sequence goes on along the minus strand of DASWFN010000140.1, from coordinate 9,675 downwards.
GGGCGCTGGCCGTAGGCGAAGGAGACGGCGGTCGATCCGGTGACCGCGCGCACGTAGACCGCGTCGGGTGTCCCGAGCGCGGCATCGGCCGGGACGAGCAGCCGGAATCCCGCTCGAGCCCTCGCATCGTCGAGCGTGACGAGCTGGCCGAGGGATGCCGGATCGACCGTCGGCGAAGGCAGGACAGCGCCCGGCGAGCGCGACGGTGTCGGGCTCGGCGTCGGCACCGGACCGCGGAAGATCTCGACGCCGCGGAGGCGAAGGATGTCGGTCGCGGTCGCCCGCGCCTCGGGCGAGAACACGAGCACCGCGACGAGCGCGAGGGCGAGCGTGACGATCGCCGGCGCGAACCCGTAGCGCGGCGACCACGCCGCACGCCACCACGGCGACCGGCGCGGCTCCTGGATGCGGGCGATGACCCGCACGCGGACCTCGACGACCGGCCACGCGACCTGCGTGCCGAGATCGCCGAGCGCCACGGCGAGCTGGGCGTCGTCCATGCGGAGCTCAGGCATCGGCGTACACCTCGCGGAGGCGCGCCATGGCGCGCGACAGCCGCGACTTCACGGTCCCGCGCGCGACGCCGAGCACCCCGGCCATCTCGGTCTCGGAGAGGTCGAGGAAGTAGCGATACGAGAGGACGAGGCGGTCCTCCTCGCGGAGCCGGTTGATGGCGGCGATGAGCCCGGAGCGGAGATCGGCCGCGACGGCCGCGTCCTCGGGCGAGAGGGCCGTCTCACCCGAGGCGCGGTCCGCCGCGGCCGTGAGCTCCACCGTCGGGCGGCGGCCTGCCGCCACCTTTCGGTTCTTGGCCTCGTTCGCGACGATCCGCAGGAGCCAGGGCCGGAACGGCGCGCCCTCGTGGAACCGGTCGAGCGCGTAGTACGCCTTCACGAAGGCGTCCTGGGTCACGTCCTCCGCTTCCGCTGAGCTCGTCGTGATCACGTACGCCACCCGCGCGGCGAGCGCCTGATAGCGCGTGACCAGCTCGCCATACGCGCCTTGGTCACCACGTCTCGCACGCTCCACCAACACGGATTCGCCCGACTGCTCCAGTGGTCGGCCCTCCACTGACATTGTTCTGCGCTCTCTACAAGCGGGCGGCGGGGTCGGTTCCCGCGCGGGCGGCGAGCCAGGTCGCGCGTGCGGCGAGCTCGGCCGGCGTCGCGGCGGCGAGCGCGTCGACGCCGAACGACGCGACGGCGAAGGACGCCGCGGCCATGCCGGCCGCGAGCGCATCGTGGAGCCCGGCCTCGTCCTCGCGGCCCGAGCGCGCGAGGCGCCCGATGAACGCGCCCGCGAGGGCGTCCCCCGCCCCGGTCGGATCGATCGCCTCGACCGGGTACGCCGGCAGGACGTAGACGCTGTTCCGCGTGATGAGCGTCGCACCGCGTGCGCCGCGCTTCGCGACGATCGCGCGCGGTCCGCGGGACGCGAGCAGCCGACCCGCCGCCACGACGTCACGTTCGCCGGTCAGCTGCGCGAGCTCGCCCTCGTTGAGCGCGACGATGGTCGCCCGCACGATCATCCCCTCGAAGGCGCGCCGCCGCTCGCGGATCCACTGGTCCATCGTGTCGAGCATCACGAGGTCGGGCCGGAGCTGATCGAGCGCCCGCGCCTGGATCGCGGGATCGGTGTTCGCGAGGAGCACCCGGCGCGCGTCGCGCGCGCTCTCCGGGATGGCCGGATCCCAGCCGGTGACCACGCCGAGGTCGGTGTTGCGGACCTCGCTCGCGGTCAGGTCGGCGCTGTACCGTCCGGTCCAGCGGAGCGTGCGGCCCTCGATCCGCTGCAGCCCCGCGAGGTCCACGCCTGCCCGGGTCATCGGCAGGAGCGCTGCGTCGTCGAGGTCGTTCCCGCAGATGGACACGAGCGCGACCGGCCCGTGCTTCGCGGCCGCGACACCGGCGTAGGCGCCCGAGCCGCCGAGCAGTCCCTCGCGGCTCCCGGCCGGCGCGCGCACGTCGTCGAACGCGAGCGGACCGACCACCACGACCGACATCGGTGGATACGATGGACCAATGTCCGAGGAGCGTCTGCATGACTACGTCGAACGCGGCTTCGGCGCGACGACCGAGCTGTACCAGCGGATCCGCCCCGACTATCCGGATGCCGCGATCGACCTCCTCGTGCGCGAGCTCGGGATCGGCCGCGGCCGGATCGTCGTGGACGTCGGCGCGGGCACGGGCAAGCTGACCGGAGCGCTCGCCCGGACCGGCGCGACCGTGATCGCGGTCGAGCCGCTCGCGGAGATGCGCGAGCGGCTCGCGGAGAACGTCCCGCTCGCGGTCCCCTTCGACGGCACCGCCGAGCGGATGGCGCTCCGGGACGGCTCGGCCCACGCCATCACCGCGGCGCAGGCGTTCCACTGGTTCGACGGCGAGAAAGCGCTGGCCGAGTTCCACCGGGTGCTCGCGCCGGGCGGGAGGCTCGGCTTGGTGTGGAACGTCCGCGATCGGCGCGCGCCCTGGGTCGACGCGTTCGACCGGCTCCTCGACGCCGTGGATCCCGACCGTCCCGACCACGAGACCGGGAAGTGGCGCGCCAGCTTCGAGCGCACCGCCCTCTTCGGCCCGCTCGAGCACGCCGAGGTCCCCTACGCGCAAACGCTCGCGCCGTCGGAGATCCGCGCCCGCGCCGCATCGGCCTCGAGCATCGCGTCGCTCCCCAATGCGGAGCGCGAGCGGGTGCTCGATCGATTCGACGAGCTCGCCGCGACGCACCCCGACATCCGCGGCCGCGAGAGGGTCGAGCTCCCCTACCTCACGAAGGTGTACTGGACCGAGCGCCAGTAAGGCCGCCGCGGCGGGAACCGCGCGTGGCATCGACCTGTACAACTGGTCGATGACGCGCGGATGGATCCTTATCGGCTGCCTGACGCTCCTCGCGTCGGCCTGTGTGCCGAGCACGAGCCCCGGACCCACGGCGCCGAGACCTGCCGAGCCGGTCTCCGCCTCGTTCAGCCCCGCTCCCTCGAGGGGGATCGATACGTCACCGGCCGCTCGTCCGGCCGGCCGGCCGGCCGTGCTGCTCGTCGAGGACGACGGGAGCGGCATGCGGCTGTGGGCCCGGCCGGTCGACCCGACAACGCTGGTCGACGTCCCGGGCTACGCGCCGATCTCCTTCGGCCACCACTACGTCGCGCGGGCGAGCCCTGACGGGCGGACGGTCGCAGTGATCCAGTGGCCCAGCGGCTCGTCGAACAGCGGCGGCACCCTGCACCTGATCGATACGGGCTCGTGGCTCGACCGCTTGATCGACGTGAAGGTCTCGAGCGGCACGCTCGACATCATCGGGACGTACACGGGCGCGATCTATTTCGACGACGCCGGCCAGTCCGTCTACTGGACCCAGCCGACGGCCGCCGAGACGCCGACCTCCGGAGTCGTACCGCAGAAGCTCGTCCGATTCGACCTCGCGACCGCTCAAGCCGCCGAGCTCGCGCGATTCGCCGATGGCTACTACGTCCGCGATCTGCGCGTCGTCGGCTCGCGCGTCGCGGCCTGGCTCGTCCCCGCGACCGGCGTCCTGATCGACGGCAGGCCCCGAGAAGTGCCGCAGGTCGTAGTGGTCGATGCGGTCACCGGTAGCATCGCCGCCACTATCCGGCTTCCGGATCTTCGGGCCGGCTACGTCCCGGACCCGACGGCGCCCTTCGACCCGAGCCGGAACGTCGAGCCCGGCCTGGCCTGGGATACGCCGCGCGCGCGGCTGTATATCGCCGACGCCGAGTCGGACCGGATCTACAGCCTGGACCTGCGAAGCGGCGCGGTACGCAGCGCCGAGCCGAAGCCGCGCCGTTCGCTGCTCAACGTGCTCTGGTCACTGTTCGGGCAGCCGGCCGAGGCGAAGCTGATGAACTCGACGCGGCAGTACGCAGCGCTCAGCCCCGATGGCTCGCGGCTCTACGTGACGGGCCAGCGATCCGACTTCGTGAAGGGACAGGACGGCAAGCTCCACGAGGTCGTCACGCCGATCCAGCTGCGCGTCATCGACACGGCCGACATGGCCGAGATCGGCCGCCTCGATGCGGCATCGACCGCGCTCTGGGTGTCGCCCGACGGATCGCGGATCCTCTACGGCACCGAACGCGTGGACAGCAAGGCCGAGGACTGGGCGGTCCGGTCAGATTTCAAGCTCCAGGTCTTGGATGCTGCGTCGCAACACGACATCGCGAGCCTCTCGTTGTCGGGCCCGGCCTGGTTGCTCGCCTTCGACGCGACGACGCGCATCGCCTATGTCGAAGCGCAGCCGTACGGGGACATCACCAGTGGGCACGCGATGATCATGGCCGTCGCGCTCGGCGCTGGCGACGTGACCGTCCGGCGCACGCTCGGGCGCCACTTCGCCGACATCATCGTGCTGCGCCCCAAGCCCTAACGGAACGCAGCCCGGAACGGGGTCCTCGGGCGGTGCGTCGACGCGAAGTCCCAGCTCGATTGGATGACCCTCGAGCCGCTAGACCGCGCCACCTTGGCGCAGCTTCGCGATCTCGTCGGGCGAATACCCGAGCTCGTCGAGCACGTCGTCGGTGTGCTCCCCGAGGAGCGGCGGGTATGTGCGCACCGACGGCGGCGTGCCGTCCATCCGCACCGGGATCCCCGGCGCGCGCACGCGGCCCGCGACAGGGTGGTCGACCTCGGCGATGAGACCGAGATGCCGCACCGTCGGGTCGGAGAAGACCTCGTGCAGGTCGTTGATCGGACCGACCGGGACATTCGCCTTACGCAGCCGCGCGACGACACCGTCCTTCGTCAGGGCGCCGATGCGCTTCTCGAGGATCGGGATGAGCACGGCCTTGTTCGCGACGCGCTTGCCGTTCTCGGAGAAGCGCTCGTCCTCGGTCAGCTCGTCCAGCTCCAGCGCGCGGCACATGCGCTCGAACAGCGCGTTGTTGCCGCAGCAGATGTTGACGAAGCCGTCCGACGCGCTGAAGGTCTGGTACGGGACGATCGAGGCGTGCGAGTTGCCCTCCGGCTTCGGCACGGTCCCGTCGGCGAAGTAGCGCGCGGCCTGCCGCGAGAGCAGCGCGACCTGGCCGCCGATCATCGTCGCGTCGATCGCCTGCCCCACACCGGTGCGCTCGCGCGCGTGCAAGGCCGCGACGATCGCGAACGCCGCGAACATGCCCGAGACCATGTCGGCCTGCGGGACGCCGACCATCACCGGATCGCCGCCGGGCTCGCCGGTGAGGCTCATGATCCCGCCCATCCCCTGGACGATGAGGTCGTACGCCGCCCAGGCACGCCCCGGGCCATCCTGCCCGAAGCCGGAGATCTGGCAGAAGATCGCGCGCTTGTTGAGCGCCTGGATGCGCTCCTTCGAGAAGCCGAGCCGCGTGAACGTTCCGGGGCTGAAGTTCTCGACGACGACGTCGGCCTTTTCGATGAGCCGCTCGAGCACCTTCACACCGTCAGGGTGCTTCAGATCGAGCGTGATGCTCCGCTTGTTGCGATTGATCGAAAGGTAGTACGCGGAGACGCCCTTCATCGACGGAGGCGCCCAGGTGCGGGTCTCGTCCCCGGTGCCGGGCTGCTCGACCTTGATCACTTCCGCGCCGTGGTCGGCGAGCATGAGGGTGCAGTACGGGCCGGCGAGCGCGCGGGTCAGGTCGACGACCCGGATCCCGGCGAGCGCGCCCGCCGCGGCCTCACCGCCGCTGATCGCCGGCAGCGCTTCGAGCGTGTCCTCATCGCGAAGGACCGCGTCGGCGTCGCGCTGCTCGCCGTTGACGATGAACGCCGCCGTCTCGATCGCCGGGATCCCGAGGCCGCTCACGACCTCGAGCGCGGTCTTCCCCGCCCCCTCGACGCGCAGCTCCTTGACGCCGCCCGGGCTGAACTGCCGCAGCTCGCCGTGGAGCACGAGCGTGATCACGGCGCGATCTCGAGGGTCGGACCGACGATCGCGCGAGCGGCGGCGTCGAGCCGGTCATCGATCAGCCGCATCGTCTCGCGGAACAGTCCGCATCCCGCGACGGCCTGGGCGAACGCATCGCCGCCATCGAGCCCGTAGGACGCGCGGTGCGCGGCGGTCCAGGCAGGGCCGGCCGCGTGTTGCACCACGCGGTAGTACTCGTTCTCCGACTGGATCGGCGTCATGAACGCGACGGCGACGAGGCGCTCGCACCTGCCGCTGAGCGCGGCCGCCGCGTGCAGGACCTTCGCCTCGTCCCGCGTGCCGACCGCGTCGCGGATCTTGAACACGTATTCGCACGCAGCGGTCGCCTTCTGGCGGAGGTAGGCGGTCGCCGCGGGCCGCAGGGTGGAATAGTCGAACGCGCGGCAGGCGGCCTGCAGCTTGGCGAGCCCATGATCGCGATCGACGAGGATCAACATCGCCGCGTACGAAGGGGCAGCCCAGATGGCCTTGTCCGGCAGCTCGAGCTGGCGCCACTGCTCGGCCGCGGTGATCGAGTGGCACATGACCAGGCGGCCGTCGATGAACGATGGCCGCGTGTCCCACTTCGCCGCGACATCGGAGACCGTCGCCTCGATGTCGATGTCGCTCCACTCCGACGCATCGCCACGCGCGACACTGCCCAGCACCGCGATCCCGGTCACCGCGGGGCCGTCGGCCAGCGCGGTGAGCTCCTCCCGAGATCGCAATGGGCTCTGCACGCCGGCCATGAAATCGCAGCGTACCGTCTGCTCATGACCGATACCGCGTCGCTGCCCTTGTTCCCCCTCGGCAGCGTGCTCTTCCCGGGGATGGTGCTGCCGCTCCACATCTTCGAGCCGCGGTACCGGCTGCTGGTCCAGCGCGCCGTCCAGAGCGACGAGCCATTTGGGATCGTGCTCATCAAGAGCGGGGTCGAGGTCGGCGGGCCCGCCGAGCCGTACCGGATCGGCACGACCGCGCGGGTCATCGGCACGACGCCGCTGCCCGGAGGCCGGTCCTTCATCATCGCCCGCGGCGAGCGCCGGTTCGAGATCGCGTCCATCGACGCGGAGCGCGAGCCATACCTCGTCGGCCAGGTGCGGTATCTCGACGAGGACGACGGCGCCGACGCCGCACCGCTCGCCGACCGTGCGGCTTCGGCGTTCGAGGACTACCTGACCGGGATCCTCGCGACGTCGTCGGACGCGCGATCCGACACGCCGCTGGCCGACATCCGCGAGGGCGACCCGAACGAGATCTCGTATCGCATCGCCGCTGGCCTGGGCATCGATCCGGCCGAGCGGCAGCGCCTGCTCGAGACGGAGAAGACGGCGCCCCGTCTCGAGTCCGTCCTGCGGCTGGTCCAGCGCGAGAACACGCTCGTGAAGGAGCTGCTCCTACGCCTCCGGGCGCGCGGCGAAGGACCGACGCTGCACTAGGTGCGCTAGCCGAGACCCTCGGCGAACACGACCTCGCCCGCGACCACCGTGCCGGTCACCTTGAGCGCCGGCCATTCCTCGACCGGCGTGGTCGCGAGATCGCGCTCGACGATCGTCGCATCGCAGCGCATGCCGACGGCGAGCGTGCCCCGCTCGCGCTCGACGCCCATCGCGTACGCCGCGCCCGCCGTGTATCCGGCGAGCGCCTCGGAGAGCTCGAGCGACTCCTCGGGATGCCAGCGGTCCGCGTCGCCGGGCCGCTTGCGCGCGACCGCCGCGTACAGACCGAGGAGCGGGTCGATCGGCTCGACCGGCGCGTCGGAGCCGAACGCGAGCCGGATGCCGCGGTCGAGCATCCTCCGCCACGGGTACGCGCGCGTCGCGCGCTCGGCGCCCCAGTACCGATCGACGAGGTCGCGGTCGCTCGGCCCATGGATCGGCTGCATCGAAGCGATGACGTCGAGCGCGGCGAAGCGCCCGATGTCCTCGTGCCGCAGCAGCTGCACGTGCTCGACGCGCTGGCGGAGCTGCGGGTGCGTCGCGCGCGTCGGCGCGATGGCGTCGAGCGCCACGTGCACGGCGCGATCGCCGATGGCGTGGATCGCGACCGCGATCCCGCCCGCCGCGGCGCGCGCGACGTCGGCGTCAAGCCGGTCCGGCTCGATCGTCAGCAGCCCGCGGTCGCTCGATCCCTCGTACGGCTCCTCGAGCGCTGCGGTCTGCGATCCGAGCGCGCCGTCGGCGAAGATCTTCAGATGCCCGACGCGCAGCCACTCGTCGCCGAGACCGGTGCGCAGACCGAGACCGAGCGCCGCGTCGAGGCTCGCGTGCGGGATGCCCATCGCCACCCGCAGCCGCAGGTCACCGTCCTCGCGGTGCCGCTGGAACGCGGCGAAGGCCGACGCCTGCTCGAGATCCTCGATCGCGGTGAGCCCTCGGCGGTGCGCCTCGCGCTGGCCGCGCTCGACCGCCGCGTACAGGTCGTCCTCGGTCGGCGGCGGGATGACGCGGTCGGCGAGATGGTTCGCGTTCTCCTTCAGGATCCCGGTCGGTGCGCCCGAGGCATCGCGCTCGATCGCGCCGCCGGCCGGCGCCTCGGCCCTCGCGTCGATCGCCGCCGCGCGGAGCGCCGCGGTGTTCAGCCAGCGCGAGTGGCCGTCCCGGCTGCGCAGCGCGGCCGGCCGTCCCGCGGTGGCGCGGTCAAGCTCCGCGGCGGTCGGCCAGCGACCCCAGCGGTTCTTGTCGAAGCGGCCGCCGAGGACCCAGGCGCCCGCGGGCAGGTGCTGCGCGTACGTCTCGATCCGGACGAGGGCCGCGTCGACGGATGGCTCGTCGCGCAGGTCGACCTGACCCATCTGGATCGCCCACCAGGTGAAGTGGACGTGGCTGTCGTGCCAGCCCGGCGTCATCAACCCGCCGCGCAGATCCACGCGCTCCGCGTCGGGATGCTCGCGCGCGAGATCCGCCGCGCGTCCGATCGCGGCGACCCGTCCGTCGCGCGCGACGAGGGCTTCCGCGCTCACGAGCCCGCTGATATGGATGCGCCCGCCGTGGAAGAGGAGTGCGCTCACGGCTGGATGATGCCAGCCGTGAGCGATCCCGGTCTGTGGGCTAGCTGCCGCTCTCGATCGGCGCGCCGATCAAGCTGCCGTATTCGGTCCAGCTGCCGTCGTAGTTGCGGACCTTCTCGTGACCGAGGAGGTACTTCAGGACGAACCAGGTGTGCGAGCTGCGCTCGCCGATCCGGCAATACGCGATGGTCTCCTTCGAGCCGTCGAGGCCCTTGGCCCCGTAGATCGAGCGGAGCTCATCCGCGGATTTGAACCGGCCGTCCTCGGCGACCGCGGTCGCCCACGGGACGTTCGCCGCCCCCTTGATGTGGCCGGCACGCTGCGCGCCTTCCTGCGGGAGGTTCTCCGGGGCGACGAGCTCGCCGCTGAACTCCTTGGGGGAGCGCACGTCGACGAGCTTCTTTCCGTTCTTCGCGACCGTCTCGAGGACGTACGCGCGGAGTGCACGGATCGCCGTATCCGGGCCGGCGGCCCGGTACTGGGAGTTTGGATGGGTCGGCACCTCGGTCGTCGTTGGACGCTGCTCGGCGAGCCACTTCACGCGGCCGCCGTTGACGAGACGCACGTCCTTGTGCCCGTGGTACTTCAGCAGCCAGAAGAACCACGCCGCGAACCAGTTGTTGTTGTCGCCGTAGACGGCGATGGTCGTGTTCGGCACGACGCCGTTCGCGGACAGGAGCGCCTCGAGCTGCTCCTTCGAGATGAGGTCGCGGACCGGACGCTGCTGCAGCTCGGTCTTCCAGTTCAGGCCGACGGCCCCCTGGACGTGACCCTGCTCGTAGGCC
>DASWFN010000139.1:0-6255 GCA_036394215.1 Candidatus Limnocylindria bacterium | reverse complement strand
CCGACCGTCATGCGCGGGTTCAGCGACGCGTACGGGTCCTGGAAGATCATCTGCATCCGGCGGCGCATCTTGCGCATCTGCTCGCCGCCGAGCTTCGTGAGCTCGACGCCGTCGAACTTCACCTCGCCGGCGGTCGGCTTGTAGAGCTGGAGGATCGCGCGGCCGGTCGTGGACTTCCCGCATCCTGATTCGCCGACGAGACCGAGCGTCTCGCCCTTTTCGACGAAGAAGTCGATCCCGTCGACGGCGCGGACCGCGCCGACCTGGCGCTGGAAGATGATCCCCTGCGTCAGCGGGAAATGCATCTTGAGGGCCTTCACGTCGAGCAGGTTCTTGCCGCTGTCCGACGTCGCGGTCGAGCGGCTGCGCTGGATGAACTGGTCTTCCTGCACGGTCACGACTTGCCCTCCTCCGCGGCCTCGATGCGCTTGACCTCGGGCGGAAGGTCCGCGACCTCCAGCTTGATCGCCTCGAGCTCCGCGACGCTGCCGATGTCCTTGCGCCAGTCGGTGTTGACGAGCCAGCCGCCCTCCTGGGTGCCGAAGCAACGGGCCTCGTGGTCCGGCTTCGCGTTCGGGATGTGCTTCAGCTCGGGCACCTGCTGCGAGCAGATCTCCCGGCGGTACTGGCACCGCGGCTCGAACCGGCAGCCGGGCGGCGGCGCGATGAGGTCCGGCGGCAGTCCTTCGATCGGGAGCAGCTTCGCCTTCCGCGACTCGTCGAGGCGCGGGATCGAGCGGAGCAGGCCCCACGTGTACGGCATCTTCGGGTTCGCGAAGAGCTCGGCGGTGTCGGCCTTCTCGACGATCTGCCCGCCGTACATCACGTGGATCCGCTGGGTCATCCCCGCGACGACGCCGAGGTCGTGCGTGATGAGGATGAACGCGGTGCGGAACTCGCGGGCGAGGTTCTTCAGGAGGTCGAGGATCTGCGCCTGGATCGTCACGTCGAGCGCGGTCGTCGGCTCGTCGGCGAGGATGAGCTTGGGGTTGCACGAGAGGGCCATCGCGATCATCACGCGCTGACGCATGCCACCGGAGAACTGGTGCGGGTAGTCGTCGGCGCGCTTCTTCGCGCTCGGGATGTTCACCATCTCGAGCAGCTCGACGGTCCGCTTCTTCGCCTCGGACCGATCCATCTTCATGTGGAGCTCGAGGGCCTCGGAGATCTGGCGGCTGATCGTGAGGACCGGGTTCAGGCTCGTCATCGGGTCCTGGAAGATCATCGCGATGTTGTTGCCGCGGATGGAGCGGACGTCGTCCTCGTCCATCTTCAGGATGTCCTGACCATCGAAGACGATCGATCCGTCGACGATCCTGCCCGGCGGCTGGGGAATGAGGCGCATGAGCGACAGCGCCGTCACCGACTTGCCGCAGCCGGATTCGCCCACCAGGCCGAGCGTCTCGCCGGCGGCAAGCTCGAACGACACGCCATCGACGGCATGGACGACGCCGTCCCGGGTGAAGAACTGCGTTTTGAGGTCCTTGACCTCGAGCAGCTCAGGCAAGTGGTCTCCCCTTCCCTTTGTTCACGGGTGTCTTCGAGACGCGGAGCATACGCAAGCTCGGCTAGATCTTCATCCGGGGGTCGAGCGCGTCGCGGAGACCGTCGCCGAGGAACGTGAACGCGAGCATGACGATGGAGATGCACAGGGCCGGCAGGAGCACCGGCCAGGGGCTCTGTGAGAACACGACGAAGCCCTCGTTGATCATGACGCCCCAGGTCGCGGTCGGCGGGCGGATCCCGATCCCGATGAACGAGAGGACCGATTCGGCCAGCATGGCGCCGGGGATCGCGAAGGCGAGCGACACGATGACGGGGGCGAGCGCGTTCGGGAAGAGATGCCGGACCATGATCCGTTTCGTCGGCACGCCCGTCGCGCGCGCCGCCTCGATGAACTCCTTCTCTTTCAACGACAGCACCTGGCCACGGACGAGCCGGGTGAGGCCCACCCAGCTCACGACGGCGAGGGCGACGAAGATGAGGATCAGCCCGCCCATGATGTCGCCGAGCCACGTGTTCCGGAGCGTCGCCATGATGATGATCACGAAGAGCAGATCCGGGAACGCGTAGATGATGTCGGTGAAGCGCATGAGCAGGTTGTCGACCCACCCGCCGAAGTAGCCGGCGACCAGTCCGAGCGTGCACCCGGTCGTGAAGACGATGAGCGTTGGCACGAGCCCGACGACCATCGAGATGCGTGCCGACCAGATGAGCCGGCTCAGGATGTCCCGGCCGAGCTGGTCGCTCCCGAGGAGGTAGCGGGAGTTCGTGTACTGGCCGCCGACGAACAGCGGATCCATATTGTTCGTCGACGTGTTGATGGCGGTCGGGTCGTACGGCGCGATCACGCCCGCGAAGAGCGCGCAGAAGGCGGCGATCGCGATGATGGCGATGCCGATCATCGCGGCCCGGTTCCGGCGCAGACGCCAGAACGCGTCCTGCCAGAGCGAGCGTTGCTTGCGGAGGAGGACGTTCTGCTCGATGGCGCGCTGCTGGGCCGCGCTCGTGGTGACGGTCGCCACTACTTACCGACCTTGATGCGCGGGTCGAGGATCCCGTACACGATGTCGACCGTGATGTTGGCGACCATGATGAGGAAGGCGTACAGCAGGGTCGTCGCCATGATCACCGGGTAGTCGCGCTGCAGGATGCTCGTCACGTACAGGCGGCCGATGCCCGGCACGCTGAAGATCTGCTCGATCAGGAACGAACCGGTGATGAGGCCGGCGGTGACCGGCCCGACGATCGTCGCGACCGGGATCATCGCGTTCTTCATGACGTGCCCCACGACGACGACCTGCTCGCGCAGCCCCTTGCTGCGCGCGGTGCGGACATAGTCCTGGCGGATCGCCTCGAGCATGCTCGCGCGCGTGATGCGCGTCAGCACGGCGGCCGGGCCGAGCGCGAGGATGACCGTGGGCAGGATCATGTGCCGGAGATCACCCCAGCCGATGATCGGCAGCCAGCGCAGCCCGACGGCGAAGATGTAGATCGCGAAGATCGCGATCACGAACGACGGGATCGTGTACCCGACCGTCGCGAAGAACAGGCTCCCGTAATCGACCGCGGAGTTCTGTCTCAGCGCGCTCACGACACCGAGCGGGAGGGAGATGGCGAGCGACAGCAGGAGCGCCTGGACCCCGAGCTGCGCGGACACCGGGAAGCCCTGGCCGATGATCTCCGTCACCGCGCGGTCGCGGGTGAGGCTCGGGCCGAAGTCGAAGCGGATCGCATTGCCGAGGAAGAGCACGAACTGCTCCTGGATCGGCCGGTCGATGCCGTAGAGCCGATTCAGCCGCTCGATCGTCTGCGGCGGCAGCGGCCGGTTCTCATTCTTCTCGAATGGAGTTCCCGGGGCCGCGTGCGCCAACGCGAACGTGATGAGGGCCACGAAGAACATCGTCGGGATGATCAGGAGGAGCCGGCGGATCGTGTATTGAAGCATCGGTGGCGGTGCGGAGCCCTCCTGACCAGCGAAATAAGGCCTTTTGCGAGTGTATACCGGGGCACAGTGCGAACGGTTCGCGTGCGCGGGCCCGTGAACGTCGCCGGGCCGGCCTTTCGGCCGGCCCGGCGTTTTGCGACGTCAGTGCTCGCGAGAAGGGTTAGCCCTTCTTCGATACCGAGATCGCGGTCTGATCCATGATGCCGATCTCGAAGTCGAGTGCCGTGTCGGTGACACCGTGCACGTACGGCTTCAAGAGGTACTTCGTCGCCGAGTAGAAGAGGAACGCGACGGGCGCGTCATTCGTGAGGATCTTCTGCGCCTGGATGTACAGATCATCACGCTTCTTCGCGTCGGGCTCCTTGTCGGCCTGCTTGACGAGCTTGTCGTACTCCGGGTTGTTGTAGCCGGTCTTCGTGACGGTCGAGTTCGAGATGAACACGGTCGTCAGCCAGTCCTGCTGGTCCGGGTAGTCCGCGCACCAGCCGAGGCTGAAGAGGGCCGGAGTCGTCTCGGGCTTCTTCACGAGCTGGGTGTACGTGGTGCGGTCCACCGGGTCCGGGGTGACGTCGATCCCGAGGTTCGTCTTCCACTGCTGCTGAGCCCACTCGATGCGGGTCTTGTTGCGAGCGGAGGACGAGTAGGTGAACTTGATGCCCGTGAGCTCGGGCTTGCCGGCGAAGGTCGAGCCCTGGAGCAGCGCCTTCGCCGCCGTCGGGTCGAACTTCTGGTTGTGGTCGTCCTTGTCGTAGCCCGGGAGTCCCGGCGGCATGAACGACTCGGCCGGTACGCCGATCTTCTGCACGTCGTTGATGAACGCGGCGCGGTCGAACGCCTTGGCGAACGCGAGGCGGACCTTCGCGTCCGTGAAGGGCGCTTTCTTGGTGTTGAAGCCGTAGTAGAAGGTGCAGGAGCCCGGAACGTTCCGGACCTGCGCCTTGAGGTCCGCGTCGCTGTCGACGGTGCGGAGGTCTTCCGCTGCCACACCGACGGCGTCAAGCTCATTGTTCCGGTATGCAGCGAAGGCGACGGCGCCCTCGTTGATCATGACCTTGGTCCACTTCTTGAGCTTGGCCGGGGTGCGGTAGTTGTCGTTGCGCTCGTAGACCATCTTCTCGTTGTGCTTCCACTCGGTGAGCTTGAAGGGGCCGTTGCCGATGAACGTCGCCGGCTCGGTCCACTTGTCGCCACCCTTGGTGACGTCAGACTCACGCGAGGGCACGCCGACCCAGAGCGCCGCGATGGCATTGAAGTACGGCGCCTGCTCGGTCAGCTTGAAGGTGATGTCGTTGCCGGAGGTCGTGATGCCGAGCTTGGCCTTCGCGGCCGCGAGCTCGGCCGGCGTCGCCTTCTTCGGGTCCATGCCGTTGTAGTCCTCGCACCCGACGATGACGTAGCCGGTGAACGCGTACTCCCCTGCGACGTTCGGGTCGCAGAGCCGGGCGAAGCCGAACGCGAAGTCCTTGGCCGTGACCGCCGAGCCGTCCGAGTACTTGAGGCCGTCACGGAGCGTGTAGGTGTAGGAGAGCCCGTCGGACGAGACCTTGGGCTGGTCCTTCGCGGCGCCGGGGATCGGCTTGAGCGTCTTGGGGTCGAACGCCATCAGGGCCTCGAAGACCATCATGGTCTGCGCGACCTCGTTGACGAAGGACTCCTTCTGCGGGTCGATCGTGTCGGGCTCGCCACCGGTGTTGGTGTTCAGCTCACCATTCGGGTCGACGGCGGCGGTGTTGCCTGTGTTCGGCGAGCTGGTGCCCTGGCACGCGGTCACGATCATCGAGACCGAGACGAGCATGGCCAGGATCGACCAGAGGCCTGAGCGGCGCTGGATCATTCGCTCCCTCCAATTGTTGTGGCGCGCGACGGTTGTGCGTGTTGCTGACGAGTACGGGGGTCGCCATGCGACCGATGCAGGTCAACCGGACCCGCTGAAGCTGGGCTCCCTCCGCCTCCCTTCACTGGCCCCACCCACGCACGGCCGCGGCTGAACGCTGCCGAACGGCGTGGGACCGCGTCATTGTGTGGTCGGCCGCCGCGCAGCGTCAATTACGCGACAGTTCCGACCCGGTCGCCTTCCACTACCCATCAAGTGCGGAGACGGTTCAGGTCGGTCAGGGCGTTACGAACCGCCATTCGCGGGCGTTCCAGGTGAGCGGCGAGCCGTTGGAGGCGGGCTCCACCCCGGTCAGGGACCGCGGGGCCACGTCCACGAGCAGCCGCTGGTACAGGGGCAGGGCCGGGCGGGCGTCGTTCCAGACGCGCTCGAGCTCGCCGTAGACGAGCCGTTTCTCGGGCCGGTCGGCCCCGGCCGCGGCGGCCCGGGCGAGCGTGTCGAACCAGGGACCGGCGACGCCGCGATAGCCGTCGGTGGCGCGCTGCGGGTCGCTCACGTCGTCGGTCGTGATCGCCAGATCGAAGGCACCGGCGGCGAGCGTCGTCGCGGACGGCTCGGCCGCGAGCTCGCGCACCTCGGCGGCGATCCCGAGCGCGGCGAGATCGCCCGCGACCATCCGCGCGGCCTCCGTACGCGCGGGTGAGCCGGCGGCCACGACGATCGAGACCGCGAACCGGTCGCCGTCGTGCTCGAGGATCCCGAACGTGCCGCGCCGGTACCCCGCGGCCTGGAGCAGCGCGCGGGCCCGCTCGCGGTCGGTCCCGGGCCCGGCGCCGACGTCGGTCGCCGCCCAGCCGGGCGCGACGAGGTAGCTGCGCGGGACGAGGGCTCGGCCGCCGAAGAGCGCGGCCGCGATCCGCTGGCGATCGACGGTGAGCTCGATCGCGAGCCGCAGGAGCGGATCCGCGAACCG
>DASWFN010000138.1:0-10799 GCA_036394215.1 Candidatus Limnocylindria bacterium | reverse complement strand
GTCGCGCGCGACAACGTGACGTTCGCCGGCCGTGTCGACGACGCGACGGTGAAGGAGCTGCTCGGCTCCGCGCGCGGCTTCATCTTTCCCGCGGAGGACGACTTCGGGATCGTATGCGTCGAGGCGCTGGCGTCCGGAGCGCCGGTGGTCGCTCTCGGCCGTGGCGGCGCGACGGAGATCGTGCGCGACGGCGTCGACGGCGCGCTCGTCGTCGATCCGGACCCGGCGCTCTTCGCCGAGGCCGTCAGGCGCGTGGAGCGCACCGGCTTCGACCCGCGCGAGCTACGGCGCTCCGCGCGGCGCTTCGATGTGTCACGATTCGAGTCCCGGATCCGTGCGAGCCTGGATCACGCACGCGCCGAAGGGAGAGCGACCTGAGCGACGCGCCGAAGAAGATCAAGCTGGACATGCACACGCACTGCGAGTACTCGCCCGACAGCCGCACTCCGGTCGCGGTGCAGGCGCTGGCGATCAAGGCCGCCGGTCTTGACGTGGTGTGCGCGACCGACCACAACACGATCGAGGGTGCGCTGCGCTTGCGCGAGCTGGCCGACGGCTTCCGCGTGATCATCGGCGAGGAGGTCTCCTCGCGCGACGGCGAGATCATCGGCCTGTTCCTCGAGAAGGCCATCCCCCGCGACCTCTCGGCCGAAGAGACGATCGCCCGGATCCACGATCAGGGCGGCCTCGTGTCGGTGCCGCACCCCTACAGCCACAACCGGATCTACCGCATCCGCCGGGAGGCGCTCGAACGGGTGTGGCCGACGATCGACGCGATCGAGATCTTCAATGCGCGCGAGGCGATCGCGAACGACAACCGGCGCGCGCTCGCGTTCTCGCAGCTCCACGACATCCCCGGCGCGGTCGGCAGCGACGCCCACCGGCCGTGGGAGATCGGCCGCGCCTACCTCGAGATCCCCGACTTCACCGGCCGCGACGACTTCATGGCGTCCTTGAAGAGCGGCGAGGTCACCGGCCGTCTCGCGGGCCATGCGATCCACTTCTACACGCGGTACGACAAGCTGCGGAAGTGGCTCGGCCGCCGCAGGACGAAGAGCTCCTGAGCCGACCACCCAGCGGCCATGTCGAGGACGCGTCGATCGAGCGGCTCGCCGAGGAGGCCGGGCATACCGACGAGCTCGCCGTACGCCGCCAGCTGTTCGGCTGGCGCGAGGCGCTCTCGATCCTCATCCCGCTCGCGCTCCTGCTCGTGGTCGCCCGGAACGTCGATTGGGGCACCGCGCTCGCGACCATCCGCACGTCGAATCCGCTGCTGGTCCTCGCGGCGCTCGTCGTCTACTACGCGACCTTCCCGCTGCGCGCGCGACGCTGGGCCCGGCTCCTGCGCGAGGGCGGGCTGCGGCTGCGGGGCCGCGACCTCCTCGAGATCCTGATGCTCGGCTGGTTCGTGAACTGTCTCGCGCCGGCGAAGCTCGGCGACCTGTACCGGAGCTACCTCGTGAAGCAGCGTTTCAACGTGTCGCTTTCGCGGACCGTCGGGGTCGTCGTCGCCGAGCGGCTCCTCGACATCTTCGTCGTCTTCGCCCTGCTGATCGTCGGTGGCTACGTCGCGTTCGGCCGCACGGTGATGCCGGACCTGCGGGTCGTCTACCTCTCGGGGGTCGCGCTCGCGGCCGTCATCGTCGCGGCGTTCTTCGCGGCTTATTACGTCGCGCCGCGGGTCGGGCGCTTCTTCCCGGCGGAGGTCCGGCGCATCGGCCGCCTGTTCCGCGAGGGGGTGCTCCATTCATTCCGCGCGCTGCCGGAGGCCGGGCCCGAGACCGTGGTGATCTGGCTCGCCGAGGCCGCGCGGCTCGCGTTCGTCCTCGCCGCCCTGGGCCTCGAGCTGCCGATCTCCGGAGTCATCTTCGTCGCCGTCGCGTCATCGCTGCTGACGACCGTGCCGCTCACGCCCGCGGGCTTCGGGTTCGTCGAGCTCGCGGTCGTCTACGTGCTCACGACGGGCTTCGGTCTCCAGACGCACGATGCGGTCGCGGTCGCCGTGCTCGATCGGCTGGTGAGCGTGTTCTCGGTGATCGTCGTCGGGGGCATCCTCTACGCGCGGCATCGCCGCCAGCAGACGCACCTAAACTCACGCCGTTGACCGCGGCTCGCGGGTTGGTCCTCCTGGTCGGGGCATTGCTCCTCTTCCGCGCCGCCTCCGCGCTGGTCGTCTTCCAGCCCGGCTACACCGACGCGTACTACTACGCCGACGTCGCACAGCGGCTCGCGGGCGGCCAGGGGCTCACCGCGGACTTCATCTGGAATTTCCTCGAAGCGCCGTTCGGCGGCGCGGTCCCCGTGGCGAGCCATCGCTTCTGGATGCCGCTCGTCACCGTCATCGGCTCGTTCGGCATCTCGCTGCTTCCCGTCGTGGAGCCGTTCCGCGCGGCTCAGGTGATGGAGATCCTGATCGCGGCCTGCATCCCGGTCGTGACCTTTCGCGCCGCGCGCGCCATCGGCGCGTCGGATGCGGCCGCGCTCGTCGCCGCGGCGATCGCGGGCCTCGGCGGGGCGTTCGCCCCGGGGTGGGTGAGCCTGGACGCGTTCGCGCCGGCGGCGCTCATCGGCACGATGTTCTTCCTGAGCTACCGGCGCGCCGCGCTCGCCGACGGCGACCTCGAGTCCGGCGCGTTCGCGGGGCTCCTCGTCGGGCTCCTGTTCCTCGCGCGCGCCGAGGGCGCCCTCTTCGGGCTGCCGCTCCTCGCGCTCGTGCGCAAGCCGCGCACGCGGGTCGCGGGTATCGCCGGCAGCGTCATCGCGCTCGCGATCGGCGGCGCGTGGGTCGTTCGCAATCTCACCATCGACCCGACGCCGGACCTGATCGGCCGCAGCGTCCTCCTCGTGCGCTACGAGGACTTCTTCGCCACGACCGCGTCGACGTGGCCAGCGTTCACCGCGGCCATGCCGGCCGTGCTCGCGGCGAAGGTCGCCGCGCTGGGCACGAACGCGGTGACCTTCCTGTTCGTCTTCGGCCTGCTGCTGGTCCCGGGCATCGTCGTCGCCGTCCGCGCGCGCGGCGCGGATCCGATGGTCCGCGCGTTCGCGGTGCTGCTCGTGCTCGTGTACGTCTTCGAGAGCTTGGTCGTGACGCTGCACTCCACGCATGGCTCCTACTTCCACTCCCTCGCGGCGTTCCTGCCGCTCGGCGTCGCGCTCGGCGTCGCCGGCACCGCGGCGCTCCTCGGGCGGATCGAGCGGGGCCGCGGTCTCACGCTCGCGTGGACCGCGGGCACCGGCGGCGTCGCCGCGGCGCTCGTGCTGTCCGTGTTCGCGCTGATGCAATGGGACGACTCGTTCAACGCGCCGTACCGGACCCGCCTCGCGCAGGTCGCGGCCATTCCGCCGGGTCGCTTCATGGCGATCGACGCGGCGGCGTGGCGCTGGATCTCGCGCCGGCCGGTGCTGGTGACGCCCGCTGACTTCGGTCCGTGCGCGTTCGACCGCGCGAGCCTCTCGGCGGTGAAGTGGCTCGTCCTCGAGCCGATCCACTTCTCCGCGTACGACGCGCTCTATCGCGACTCCGGTATCCCGGCGTTCCTCAGCCCGGTGCAGATCACCGATGGTCTCCGGGTGTACGGAGTCGACCTCAAGGTCGCGGGCCAGCTGTGCACGGCCTCGCGGTGAGAGCGTCCCCGGCATCGCCGATCGCCATCGGCGGCGTCGCCCTCATCGCGGCGGCGCTGACGATCGTCTTCGCCCTGCTCGTCGCCCCCGCGTGGGAGCCCGCGCTCGACGATCAGGTCCAGTACCAGGCGCTGGCCCACGGGCTCGCCGACCGCGGCGAGTACACCCGCGCGACGGCCGGCGAGCCGTTCATCGCCGAGCCGCTGCGCGCGCCGGGCTACCCGCTGTTCCTCGCGGCGCTCTGCCGCACGGCGGGCTGCGATCACTGGCGGATCGCCATCGCGCAGGCAGCGCTGAGCGCGGGGACGGTTGTGCTCGTCGTGGCGCTGGCCCGTCGCGTCGTCTCCGACCGGCGAGCGCTGCTCGCCGGCGCGCTCGTCGGGCTGTATCCGACCTTCGCGTACTTCGCGGCCCTCGCGCTGTCCGAGACGCTCGCGACCTTCCTCCTCCTCGCATCGACGGTCCTGCTGCTGCGGACGTCCGACCGGCCGACAGTCGGTCGCGGGCTCGCGGCGGGTCTCGCGTTCGGCGCGCTCGCCGCGACGCGCTGGCTGTTCCTGCCATTCATCGGGGTCGCGGTCGTGGCCCTCGCGCTCGCGCGCCGCGCCGGTCCGCGACCGCTGGCTGCGCTCGTGCTCGGGTGGGCGCTCGTGCTCGCGCCGACGGTGGCCTACTCGGAGGCGACCCTGGGCCGCGCGCTTCCCGCGGGCTTCGGCACGCAGCTCTGGCTCGGGTACTTCCAGGCGCGCGACCCGGTGACGCTCGACGCGGTCGAGCTCGACGCGGTCGAGCGGGGCCGCGGGCGCATCGCCGCGTTCGTCGCGGAGACCGACCGCCTCGCGCAGCCGCGCGGGTTCATCGCGCTCGACGACGCGCTCCGTGCCGACGCGCTCGCGCTCATCGCGCACGCGCCGGGACCGTGGGTGGCGCGCGCGGCCCAGCGATCGCTCGAGCTCTGGCTCGGGGACCGCCCATATCCGCACGCCGCGACCGCGGAGCCGTCGCTCGTGCTGCAGGCCGGCCTCGCGACCGTGCAGCTCCTCCTGCTCGTGGCGGGGCTCGCCGGCGCGGTCGCGCGCGCGCGGCGGCGGGATCCATTCGGCGTCGCGGCGGCGCTCGTCGTCGTCGTGTTGTGGGCCCTGTCGGTCCCGCTCTGGACCGAAGCGCGCTTCTCGCTTCCGGTCAAGCCGCTGCTCGTCATCGGCGCGATCTCGGTGCTGGCGTCGATGTCGCGCGGCGCGCGATCGAATGGCCTGAGACCGGCGAGACACGAGCGGCCGATATAGTCCGAAGCGAATGCTGCTGACCATCGCGATCCCCGCATATGACGAGGTCGCGAACCTGGGTCCGGCCGTCGACGAGGCGCGCGCGGCCGCGGCGCTGGTCGCGCCCGGCGAGGCCGAGATCCTGGTGGTCGATGACGGCAGCCGCGACGGCACCGCAGCGGTGGCCGACGATCTGGCGGCACGATCCGCCGACGTCCGCGTGGTCCGCCACGAGACGAACCGCGGGTTCAGCGGCGCGATGACGACCTGCTTCCGCGAGGCGCGCGGCGACTGGGTGTTCCTCGCGCCCGCCGACGGCCAGACGCCGATGGCCGAGCTCGTCGGATTCTTCGAGCGCATCGGTGACTCGGACATCGTGGTCGGCGTGCGCGCGAGCGCGCGGTCGGAGCTCAAGCGCCGGGTGCTGTCGCGGGGATTCCATCTCCTCTCGCGCGGTCTGTTCAGCCTGCCGGAGCGCGAGTTCAGCTCGGCGTTCCTGTTCCGGCGGTCGCTCCTCGCCGCGATGCGCTTCCGGTCGAAGCCGCGGAGCGCGGCGCTGCTGCCCGAGATCCTGTTCCGCGCGCGGCGCCGCGGCGCGCGGATCTCGGTTCGCGAGATCGAGCAGCGTGCCCGCTGGTCCGGCCGGGCCAAGGGCGGTCAGCTCTCGGTGGCGCTCCTCACGCTCGCGGAGCTCTTCCGCGTCGCGTTCCTCGCCCGCATCGACGAGCGCTGGCGCGCGCTCGGCGCCGGGCGAAAATCGTCGGCCGAAGCACTGCGCTGATCGGCGATCGCCGGTCGTGAGAGCGACGACGCTCCTCGCAACGGTCCTCGCGGCGCTCGTCGGCACTCTCGCGGCGACGTTCGCCGCGAACGACCCCGATCTCTTCTGGCATCTCGCGAGCGGCGCGTGGATGCTCGACCACGGTCGCATCCTTGATCGCGACGTGTTCTCGACGACGATGACCGGCACGCCGTACCAGGTCGGACAGTGGCTCGGTGAGGTCGTGTTCGCCGCGCTCCACCGCGCCGGCGGCTGGCTCGCCATCGATCTGCTCCGCGGGACGCTCGTCGGGATCGCGACCTTCTTCACCGCCCGGATCGTCCTGCGCTTCCAGGCGCACCCGGGATGGGCGATCGCGCCGATCGTCGCGACCGTCCTCATCTCGAAGTTCCTGTGGGGCGACCGGCCGCAGCTCTTCTCCCTCGCGCTCTTCCCGGCCTGCCTCGACACGCTGCTCGCGGCGCGGTTCGGCGCGCCGCGGCGGATCTGGCTTCTCGTGCCGCTGTTCTTCGTCTGGGCGAACCTGCACGGCGCGTTCGTCGCGGGCATCGCGCTCCTCGGGGTCTTCGTCATCGAGGCCTGGATCGCGCGCATCCCGGAACGCCGCGTGCTCACGGCCGGCGCGGCGCTCGCCGCCCTCGCCTCGCTCGCCACGCCGAGCGCGCTCGCGGCGTTCTCGTTCGCCGCGTCGTACGCGCGCTCGGCGAGCGCGGTCGTCGAGGAACGCCCGGCGGACCTGCTGTCGCCGGCGGGCCTCGTGTTCTGCGCCCTGCTCCTCGGAGCCCTGCTCGGCATCCTCGTCGCGCGCCGCGACGACGTCGCGGCGCGGACGCGATCGCCGGTCCTGTGGGCCGGACTGGTCGGGCCGTTCACGATCCTCGGCCTCGCGCATCAGCGCCTCCTGCCGTACGCCGCGATGATCCTCGCTCCGCTCGTCGCGGCCGCTCTCCCGCTGGCGCTCCGGCGCGCCGCGGCGTCGGCCCCGCTCGTGCCGCGGCGCATCGCGGCCGTCGTGCTCGTGCCGCTGCTCGGCGTAGCCGCCGCGATCGCCGTCGTCGCGGGGCCGCGCGTGCCGGACCTCACCGCGTACCCGGCCGGCGCGACGAGCGCGCTGCGAGAGCGGCCCGGGCCGATCCTCAACGAATACGACTGGGGCGGCTACCTGATCTTCGCGGTGCCCGAGCAGCCGACGTTCGTCGACGGCCGCGGCGCCGCGCTCTACCCGCCTCGGCTCATCGACGAATTCGAGACCGCTGTCGGGCTGCATCCCGGCTACCGCCGGGTCCTCGAGGCCCACGAGATCCGGCTCGTGCTGCTCCGGCCGGACCGCGCGCTCATCGTGGCGCTGCGCGAGGACGGGTGGCCCGTGGTCGCGGAGGAGCCGGGCAGCTGGGTGCTGCTCCAGCGGCCGTGAGGGCCTCCCGCATCGCGTTCCCGCTCGGCGCCGCCGCGGGTGCGTTCGCGCTCGCCGTCACGCTGCCGCTCGGCGACCCGGACATGTACTGGCACCTCGCGAGCGGACAATGGATGCTCGATCACCGCGAGATCCTCCGGTCGGACGTGTTCAGCTCGACGGTCGCCGGCCAGCCCTACAGCGTCGGCGAGTGGCTGGGCGAGGTCGTGCTCACGCTCGTGTTCAACGCCGCCGGCTGGCCGGGCCTCGCGATCTTCCGCGCGCTGCTGGCCGGTACCGGTGCGTTCGTCCTCGCCCGCCTTTCGCGCCGCGGGGGCGCGCCGCTGGTCGCCGCGCTGCTCGTCGTGGTCTGGGCGATCGCGTTCTCGAAGACCCGCTGGGTCGATCGTCCCGCGATCTTCACGTTCGTCCTGTTCCCGGTCGTCCTCGACCTTCTCTATCAGGCCAAGGACGGCTCGCGACGTGCGCTGCTCGCGATCCCGCCGCTCATCCTGCTGTGGGCGAACCTGCACGGCGGGTACGCGATCGGCATCGCCCTCGTCCTCGCCTTCACGGTCGAGGCTGCGCTGCGTCGGCGTCCCGATCTCGGGCCGCTCGCGCTGACCTGCGTCGCGAGCATCGCGCTCTCGTTCGTCGATCCGGAGACGTTCGGTGTCGCCGGCGCCGCCGCGCACGCGCTCGCGCCCCCGCGCTTCATCAGCGAGGAGGCGCCACCCGACGTGCTCGACCCGACGGGCATGCTGTTCGCCGGCTTCGTGCTCGCGACGCTCGCCGTCGCGCTCCTCCATGGCGGCGCGCTGATCGACGCGCTCCTGTTGATCCCGTTGCTGTGGCTCGGCCTGTCGGCGCAGCGGCACCTCGCGTTCTTCGTGTTCGCGGCGACGCCGTTCGTCGCCGCCGGCGCGGCACGCACGTACGCCGCGCTCCGGCCGCATCGCGTCCCGCTGCGACCGGTCCCCGCTCGGTTGTCCATCGCGATCGTGGTCCTCGTGTGCGCCGCCGCGCTCGCGAGCGCCCGCGGCGCACCGGCCGCGCCGGACGAGCACGCCTACCCGGTCGGCGCCGTCGCCGCGCTGAAGAGCGGGTCGGGGACGCTGCTGAACGAGTACGACTGGGGCGGCTTCCTGATCTACCGGGTGCCCGAGCGGAAGGTGTTCGTCGACGGCCGGCTCTTTCCCTTCTATCCGGCCGTGCTGCTCGACTACCGTGACGCGGTCGAGCTGCGACCGAACTGGAAAGAGGTCCTCACGAAGTACGACGTGCGCGAGGTCTTGCTGACGCCGTCGAAGGCGCTCGCGGTGACCCTGCGGGAGGAGGGCTGGCGCGTGCGCGCGTCCGGCGAGACCTTCATCCTGCTGGCGAAGCCATGAGGACGCCGCTCGTCCTGCCGGTCGCGCTCGGGGCGTTCTTCGGCGCGGTCTCGACCCGCCTGCCCGCCGGCGACAGCGACGCGTACTGGCACATCGCGCTCGGGCGCGACACCCTCGCGGGCGGCATCCAGCGTGTCGACACGTACTCGTGGACCGTGGCCGGCCAGCCGGTCTCGATCGATCAGTGGCTCGGGCAGGTGCTGCTGGCGCTGTCGTGGCAGCTCGGCGACTGGCGCGGCGTCGTCGCGCTGCGCGCGGTCGCGGTCGCCGTCCTCGTCGGGCTCATCGCGTACGCCGCGCTCCGCGAGCGTCCGGCACGCCCGCTCGCCGCGGTGCTCGCCGCGCTGCCGGCGATCGCGCTCACCCGGTTCGTGTGGACCGAGCGGCCCGAGCTGTTCGGCTTCGTGTGCTTCGCGCTCCTCATCGTGCTGCTGCGAGGCGGCCGGGCGGGAAGCGATCGCGCGCTCTGGGCGATCGCGCCGCTCATCGCCGTGTGGGCGAACCTGCATGGCTCGTTCGCGCTCGGTGCGGGGCTCGTCGCGATCGCCGCGATCGCGGGGGCCGTCGCGCAGCCGGCGCGCCGCCGTACGTACGTGGCCGTCGGCGCCGCGTCCCTCGTCGCCACGCTGCTCACTCCTGCCGGCATCGGCGCCTGGACCGCGCCGGGCCTGCATCTCCTGCATCCGCCGCGCGGGATCCAGGAGTGGAGCGTGCCCGACGTCACCACGCTGCCCGGCCTGCTGTTCAGCGTGGCGCTCTTCGCGACGTTCGCCGTCGCGCTGTTCGCGCGTACGCGCGCGCCCGGCGAGGCGGTCGTGCTCCTTCCGGTGCTGTTCGTCTCGCTGAGCGCGACGCGCCAGCTGCCGCTCTTCGCGATCGCCGCCGCGCCCTACCTCGCCGCGTACGGCGGCGAGGCGGTGAGCGAGCTTGCCGGGATGCTGAAGCTGCGGCTGCCGGCCCTCGCATCCGCGGCGAGCACGCCGAGCCGCGCGGTCGACGGCGTCGCGCTCGCGGTCGCGGCCATCGCGCTCGCGATCGCCGGCGCGACGGGCACCGCGGCAGCGGACCGCACCGGCTTGCCGGTCGCGGCGCTTCCGGCGCTCCGTCCGGGACCGGGGCTGCTGAACCAGTACGACTGGGGCGGGTACCTCATCGCGAGCGCGCCCCGCACCCCCGTCTTCGTCGATGGCCGGCTCACGCCGTACCTCGACGGCGTGCTCGGCACCTATGCGACGGTCGTCGGGGTGCATCCGGGATGGCGTGAGGTCATCGACCGCATGAAGATCCGCCAGATCCTCGTCCGGCCGACGGACCCGATCGCGGTGCGAGCGCGCGATCTCGGCTGGTCGATCCGCGTCGCATCCGACACCTTTGTGCTGATCGACGTCCCATAATCCGCGGTATCAACGAGCGCACGCCCGCCAAGCTTCCGCGGGATGACGACCTTGACGGTCACTTCGACCTCATCGTCGAAGGGCTGCGTCGCGATGTGCGTCGCCTGCGCCAGCAGGTCGACAAGTTCCAGAAGGCCTACCAGCGGCGCGCCGAGGGCCAGTCGCGCGCGAGCGGCGCGCCGGACGAGACGAGCCAGCGCGCATTCCGCCGGCTCAAGCAGCTTCAGCTCGCGATCGGTCACATCGAATCGAGCGCCGCGTACCTCGGCGGCACCGGCATCGAGCCGCAGCGCGGCGACGAGAAGGATCCGATCGCGACCGTCGCGGAGCGGGTGCTCGAGAGCCTCGAGGCGGAGCGCGAGCGGCTGTACCGCGACGTCCACGACGGACCGGCGCAGGTGCTCGCGAACGCGATGTTCGAGGTCGAGTACATCGAGCGCATCGCCGATCGCGCCACTGGTGAAGCGCGCACGGCGCTGAAGGCGGAGCTCACGAATCTGAAGAGCCAGTTCCGCAGCTCGCTCGACGCGGTCCGCGGAATGATCTACGACCTTCGCCCGCCGGTCCTCTCCGAGCTCGGCCTCGCGGGCGCGATCCGGAACTACGCGACCGAGTACCAGGCCCGCTACGGTCTCCGCGTCGAATGCCACCTCGACACGGGCGACACCGGCTTCGATCCGACGCAGGAGATCGCGATCTACCGGATCATGCAGGAGGCGCTGCAGAACGTGCACAAGCACGCCCAAGCGTCGACCGTCGGCATCGTGTGGCAGCGCTCCAACACGAAGGATGGGGATCAGTGGGTCATGCATTGCACCGATGACGGCGTCGGATTCGACCTCGTGAAGGTGGCGCGGCGCCAACGTTCGGTCGGCCTGCTGGCGATGCGCGAGCGCGCCGAGCTCATCGGCGGTCGGCTGCAGGTGCAGTCGACGCCCGGCTCGGGCA